>NZ_CP020694.1:2452000-2758500 GCF_003611275.1 Sulfitobacter sp. D7 | reverse complement strand
TCCATGCTCACCCCCTTCCACCTTGCCTATAACGTCCGCGACCTTGATGAGACCCGCGCCTTCTACGGCGATGTGCTGGGCTGCACCGAGGGCCGCTCGACCGAGACTTGGGTCGATTATTCCTTCTTTGGCCACCAAATTTCGATGCATCTGGGGGAGCCTTTCGCCACAGAAGCCACCGGCAAGGTGGGCGAACATATGGTGCCGATGCCGCATCTGGGGGTGGTCTTGCAGATGGACGATTGGAAGGCGCTGGCCGAGCGGCTGAAAGGCGCGAAGGTTGATTTCGTGATCGAACCGTCGCTGCGTTTCGAAGGGGAGCCGGGCGAACAGGCGACGATGTTCTTCCGCGACCCTTCGGGCAACCCGATCGAGGTCAAAGGCTTTGCCGATATGGAACGTGTCTTTGCCCAGTAAGGCCAAGCGATGAAACACCAAAGCCCTGCGGTTGAGGGCGGGGCTTTGGTAAGTCTGAATGGGCCGTGCAACCGCGGGGCCGGTTAGTCGAAACTGATCGCCCCTTCAAAGGCAGGCTCTTCCAAGGTCTGGCCACTGAAGGTCGTCGGGGTCTCTGCCGTAATGTCGAGCGTATAGCTCCCGTTCACGGGGATCGCGTCACTGGTCCAGGCATCGCCTTCACCGGTGATCGTGTGGCTGCCCGTGGCATTGTTGGTAAAGACCACCTGATCGCCCGGCTGCACATGCGAAAGCGCTGGGAAATAGGCACCGTCAACAATCAGCACGTTGCGGTTCTCGGCCATGGCACTGGCGGCGCAAACGCTCAGGGCGAGGGCCAGAGCACCGGCGCTTTTGCGATATGAACTTAGCATCATCTGCTCCTTTGGATCGCCCGATGCGGGCGGGTTAGCCGGTTTTATACAATGTAAATGCGGCATAACTTTGGCCGGTTCGGGCCGGATTATCAGTCTGTCGCGGGCTCTGCCTGCTGGGCGAGCCAGCCGCGGAAAGACGCAAGCGCCGCGGTCTCATCCCGGTCTTCGGGCCAGACGAGGTAGTAATTGCCGATGCTCTGCGTGGTTTGCGACGCGGCCAGCACCAATTGCCCGTCGCGCAGGTAGGGGCGGGCGAAAAAGGTCGGCAGCAGAGCCACCCCCAGCCCGTGAATCGCCGCCTGCGCCATGGTTGAGAATTGGTCAAACATCATCCCGCCGGGCGGCTCATCGGTCACGCCCAGCGACGACAGCCAGCGCGCCCAGCCGCGGGGGCGGGTCTCCAGATGCAATAGCGGCAGGTGCCGCACATCGCGCGCATCTTCCAGCGGTTCGGCCAGCAAATCAGGCGCGCAGACCGCCACCACCGTTTCCGGCAAAAGCGGCAGATAGCGCACGCCGGGCCAGTCTTCATGACCAAAATGAATGGCGGCGTCGAATCGGCTGCCTGCAAAGGCGAAGGGCCGCAACCGGGTGGAGAGGTTGACTGTCACCTCAGGATGATCTCTTGCAAAATCGCGCAGCCGGGGGGCCAGCCAATGCATGCCGAAGGCGGGCAAGATCGCCAGATCCAGCGTGCCGCCCGTGGGGTTCGTCCGGGCCGAAACCGAGGCCTGCGCCAGCCGGTTCAGGATGTCGCGCACCTGCGTGACATAATCCAACCCCGCCTGCGTCGGGCTCAGCCGTCGGCCCTGACGGATCATCAGCGACACGCCTAGTTGTTCCTCCAGCGTCTTGATCTGGCGGCTTACCGCGCTCTGCGTCAGGTTCAGTTCCTGCGCCGCCGCCGTGGCGGTGCCCAGCCGCACCACAGCCTCGAAGGACAGCAGGGCCGAGATCGAGGGCAGGAAGCGGCGGGGCGCGATCATATGACTTTTTCTCATGAACTCAGGACAAAGCAGCGATAGAGTTTGCGCCGCCAGTTTGCAATACTGCCGCAAATCACATCACCCGAAAGGATGCATCATGACTGCAGACGCCCCCAAGCTGCGCGCCAAGGACAAACCCGATCTCGGCAGCTTCGATTGGCAGGATCCCTTCCGCCTCGACAGCCAGTTGAGCGAAGACGAACGCATGATCCGCGACAGCGCCCGTGCCTATGCGCAGGAAAAGCTGCAACCGCGCGTCATCGAAGCCTTCGCCGAGGAAAAGACCGACCCCGAAATCTTCCGCGAGATGGGCGAGATGGGCCTTCTGGGCGTCACCATCCCCGAGGAATACGGCGGGCTGGGCGGCAGCTATGTCTCCTACGGCCTCGTCGCGCGCGAAGTTGAGCGGGTCGACAGCGGCTACCGGTCGATGATGTCGGTGCAGGCAAGCCTCGTGATGTACCCGATCTATGCCTATGGCTCCGAAGAGCAGCGCCAAAAGTATCTGCCGAAGCTCTGCTCGGGCGAATGGATCGGTTGTTTTGGCCTGACCGAGCCTGACGCAGGTTCCGACCCTGCGGGCATGAAAACCCGCGCCGTGAAGACCGAGAATGGCTATAAGCTGACCGGCTCCAAGATGTGGATCTCAAACTCCCCCATCGCCGATGTCTTCGTGGTCTGGGCCAAGTCCGAGGCGCATGACGGCAAGATCCGCGGCTTCGTGCTGGAGAAGGGCATGAAGGGCCTGAGCGCGCCGAAAGTGGGCAACAAGCTGTCCTTGCGCGCCTCGATCACCGGCGAGATCGTGATGGACGGCGTCGAAGTGGGCGAAGACGCGCTGCTGCCCAACGTGCAGGGTCTGAAGGGGCCGTTCGGCTGTTTGAACCGCGCGCGCTATGGCATCTCTTGGGGTGCGATGGGTGCTGCGGAATTCTGCTGGCACGCCGCGCTGCAGTACGGGTTGGACCGCAAACAGTTCAACAAGCCACTGGCCCAAACCCAGCTTTTCCAGAAGAAGCTGGCCGACATGATGACCGAGATTTCGCTCGGCCTGCAGGGCTCGCTGCAGGTGGGCCGTTTGATGGACGCCGCCAATGCCGCGCCCGAGATGGTTTCGATCGTCAAGCGCAACAACTGTGGCAAGGCGCTCGACGTGGCGCGCATGTCGCGTGACATGCACGGCGGCAACGGTATCTCGGGTGAATTCCAAGTGATCCGCCACATGATGAACCTTGAGACAGTGAACACCTATGAGGGCACCCATGACGTGCACGCCCTGATCCTGGGCCGCGCCCAGACCGGCCTGCAGGCGTTCTTCTAAAGACCGGCATCGGGGGGAACTGTTCCCCCGGCCACTCCCAAATACTTATGGCCAGAAAGAGAGGCGGCGCCTTTCTTTCTGGCCGAAATACTTTCGCCATCGGCGTTTAATTCCTATTCCAAGAGGCCCCATGGACCGCGTTGCCATCGTTCATGAGAACTTCCTCCGTCGCGTCGCGGCGGGGGATTTTCCCGTTTCCACCTCCGACAAAAAGGCGCTTGATCGTGCCGCATTGGAGCGGCTCTACCGCGCGCAGGTCCTGAGCCGCGCGCTCGACCTGCAAAGCCGCGTGATGCAGAAAGAGGGGCAGGGGTTTTACACCATCGGCTCGTCCGGGCACGAAGGCATGGCGGGGGTGGCGGCGGCGCTGCGGGTCGATGACATCGCCTTCCTGCACTACCGTGATGCGGCGTTCCAGATCGCCCGCGCCGATCAGGCCGAGGGGCAGGACATGCTGCGCGATATGCTCCTGAGTTTCGCCTGTTCGGCTGAGGATCCGATCAGCGGCGGGCGACATAAGGTGCTGGGCTCGCGCCCGCTGATGATCCCGCCGCAGACCTCGACCATTGCCAGCCACCTGCCCAAGGCCGTGGGGGCCGCGCATTCCATCGGCATGGCACGGCGCAACCGGCCCGAGCATGCGATCCTGCCGCGCGATGCAATCGCCATGTGTAGCTTTGGCGATGCCTCGGCCAACCACTCCACCGCGCAGGGCGCGATCAATGCCGCCTGTTGGACCGCCGTACAGGGCGTGCCGCTGCCGCTGCTTTTCGTCTGCGAGGACAATGGCATCGGGATTTCGACGAAGACCCCGACGGGCTGGATCAAAGCCTCCATGTCTGCCCGTCCGGGCTTGAAGTATTTCGAGGGCGACGGGCTGGACCTTCATGCCGCTTTCGCTGCGGCGAAAGAGGCGGCGGATTACGTGCGGGTGCACCGCAAGCCCGCCTTCCTGCATCTGCGCACTGTGCGGCTATATGGTCATGCGGGGGCGGATGTGGCGACTTCCTATCTGCCGCGTGCAGAGGTCGAGGCAGATGAGGCGAACGATCCGCTGCTGCATTCCGCGCGCCTGTTGGTGGAGGCCGGAATGAACGCCGATGAGGCGCTGGCGATTTACCGTGAGACCCAAGATGCCGTGGCGAAAGCGGCGGCAGAGGTGGTCAAACGCCCGCGGCTCAAGACTGCATCGGATGTGATGGCGAGCCTCGTGCCGCCCAAACGCGACTGCGCGCCGAGCAATGGGCCGAGCGCGGAAGTGCGGGCCGAAACCTTTGGCAGCGACATGGCGCAAATGGACAACCCGCAGCCGATGTCACGGCTGATCAACTGGGCGCTGCATGATCTGATGCTCTCGCATTCCGAGACCATGCTGATGGGCGAGGACGTGGGCCGCAAGGGTGGGGTTTATGGCGTCACACAGAAGTTGCAGGGCCGTTTCGGGCCGGGGCGTGTGATCGACACGCTGTTGGATGAACAGAGCATTCTGGGCCTCGCTATCGGTATGGCGCATAACGGTTTCGTGCCGATGCCTGAGATTCAGTTCCTCGCCTATCTGCACAACGCCGAAGACCAGTTGCGCGGCGAGGCGGCCACCCTGCCGTTCTTCTCGGACGGGCAATGGACCAATCCGATGGTGCTGCGCATCGCCGGGCTGGGTTATCAGAAAGGCTTTGGCGGGCATTTCCACAACGACAACTCACTGGCCGTGCTGCGCGACATTCCGGGAATCGTCATTGCCTGCCCCTCGGCCGGGGATGACGCCGCGATGATGCTGCGCGAGGCGCACCGTTTGGCGCGTGAGGAGCAGCGGGTGGTGGTCTTTGTCGAGCCCATCGCGCTTTACCCGATGCGGGATTTGTTGGAGGCCGGGGACGGCGGCTGGATGCGGAATTATCCGGCGCCGGACCAGCGGATTGGTCTGGGCGAGGTTGGTGTCACGGGCGAGGGGGCCGATTTGGCGATCGTGAGCTATGGTAACGGGCATTACCTGAGCCAGCAGGCGGCGCATGATCTGGCAGAGCAGGGTGTCGCGGCGCGGGTGATTGACCTGCGTTGGCTGGCTCCGATGCCAGATGAGGCGTTGATGGCGGCCATCGGGGATCGGCCTGTGCTGATCGTTGATGAATGTCGCCGCACCGGCGGGCAGGCCGAAGCGTTGATGGCGCTGATGGCAGAGCGCGGGGTTGAGCGTTTTGCGCGGCTAACGGCGGAGGACAGTTTTATCGCGACGGGTCCGGCCTATGCGGCGACCCTGCCCTCGCGCGAGGGTATTGTGGCGGCGGCGCGGGAGTTGTTGGGGTAGTTGAGGGTCAGCGCCTGCCCGGTCGCACCAGAGGTAGGCCAGTATCTGCCGGCACGCCTTGGGCATGACGGGCGGGCAGGCGATGGCCCGGCGCCTGCGGCTTGAATCCGGGCCGGGTGGGCGCGCCTAGTGGCTATCCGCTGGCGCACCGCCTTGAAAATTATTCCCGTTCACATAATCGCAAGGCTCTTCGCGCATCTCCAGATGCAGCCCGTCGCCTGTGTAGGGATGCGCGCGGGCAAGGTCTTCGTCCACTTCGATCCCCAGACCGGGCGCGTCGGGGGCGGTGATGAACCCATCCTCCACCCGGATCGCCCCCTTGATCAGCTGGTCATGAAATGGCGTCTCAATGCACTCGCACATCAGGATATTCGGGATCGCCGTGGCAAGCTGCACATTCGCCGCCCATTCCACCGGCCCGGCATAGAGATGCGGTGCCACCTGCGCGTTATAGACTTCGGCCATGGCTGCGATCTTCTTGGCCTCGGCAATGCCGCCCACGCGGCCAAGTGCCGGTTGCAAAATCTCTGCCGCACCGGCGCGCAACAGGGGCGCGAACTCGGCCTTCGTCGTCAACCGCTCGCCCGTTGCCACCGGGATGCGCACGCCGCGCGCGACCTTGGCCATCTGCTCAGGCGCGTCTGGGGGGATCGGCTCTTCGTACCAGAGCGGGCTGTAGGGTTCGATCGCTTGGCCCAGCCGGATCGCGCCTGCGGTGGTGAACTGTCCGTGGGTACCGAACAGGAGATCGGCACGGTCGCCAACGGCCTCACGGATGGCTTTGCAGAACGCCGCCGAGGTGCTGATATCCGACATCGCAGGCATATGCCCGCCGCGCAGCGTATAGGGGCCAGCGGGGTCGAATTTCACCGCCGTATAGCCGCGGGCCACGCAATCCGCCGCCGATTCCGCCGCCATCTCGGGCGAGGTCCAAAACTCCGCCATGCTGTGATGCGGCAGGGGGTAGAGGTAGGTATAGCCGCGCACCCGGTCATTGGTGCGCCCGCCGATCAGTGCGTGCACCGGACGGTCGCGGTCTTTGCCAAGGATGTCCCAGCAGGCGATCTCTAGCCCCGAAAACGCGCCCATGACGGTCAGGTCTGGCCGCTGTGTGAAGCCCGCGGAGTAGGCGCGGCGGAACATCAGCTCGATGTTCTCGGGGTTCTCGCCCTGCATATGACGGGCAAAGACATCTTTGATCACCGCGCGCATCGCATCGGGCCCGACGCTGGCGGCGTAGCATTCGCCCCAGCCGATCACGCCGGTGTCGGTGGTCACCTTGACCAATATCCAATAGCGCCCGCCCCAGCCGGGGGCGGGCGGGGCCGTCACGATGATATCGAGGTCTTGTAGCTTCATGACGGTCCCTCCTCGGAGCCTGATCAGGTCTCTTTTTTGTCGTCGACGATGGTCATCTGCGCGATGCCGCTTTCGCCCAGATCGACCTTGGCGAAGGGGCCGCCGTGGCACATCTGGCCGGGGTCGGTGATGTCGACAGGGCCTTCTTCGGCCAGCACTTTTTCGGCGAATTGCTCTGCGTTGTCCTTGGGCCGGTAACCGAGGAACGCGGCCTTGGCATTGTCCACCGGCGCGCGGTCATTGTTCGACACGCCGTAGATGACCGAGAAACCGACCGAGGGGGTGTCGACCGCGCGGGTCACCAGTTGGATCAGATCGTCATAGCTGAGCCACGAGCCAAGCGCGCGGGAGTTGTTGACCTGCGCGGCGCTGAGGATGCGCAGATGCACGGACTCAAGCTGGCGTTTGTCCCAATACATTGAGCCGAGGTCTTCGGTGAAGCATTTGGCGAGGCCGTAGAATGTGTCAGGCTTGTGGGGGGCGTCAATGCCGATGAAATCGGATTTCTTGTGCATCCCCACGGCATGGATCGAGGAGGCATAGACGACACGGCGTGCGCCTGCCTGATAGGCCGCTTCCCACACGTTGTAAGAGCCGACGAAGTTCGGGCCGAGCAGCTCCATAAAGGGTTTTTCGTCCACGATGGCACCGAAATGCACCACCATGTCGGCCCCTTCCATCAGGGCGGCGACCTGATCGTATTCTGCCAGATCGGCCTTCTGATAGCGCTCGCCCTCATAAAGCTTGCCGATGTCGTCGGCGATGTCGGAGCTGACCAATTCTTCGCACATCGCGGCCAGCGGCTCACGCAGGTAAGAGCCAAGCCGACCGGCAGCACCTGTCAGGACCAGTTTCTTAAATTTCATAATATCTTCCTTTCACGTCTCAGAAATCTTGTCGCGCACTTGGGTGCGCAGGGCATCGGCTCCTTTGGCCAAAAGACCAACATCGGTGCCGCAGGCGACAAAGGTGAAGCCTTCGTTCAGCAATTCGGCGGCGAAATCGGGGTCGGTGACCAGCGTGCCCACAGGAATGCCCTTGTCCATCAGCAGCTTGGCGGCGGGGCGGATGACCTCCCACACTTCGGGGTGCAGGGTCTGGCCCAGATGGCCCATGTCAGCAGCGATGTCGGCGGGGCCAAAGAAGATGCCGTCGATCCCCTCAACCTCGGCAAAGGCGGCGGCGTTTTCAACGGCGGCGCGGGTCTCAAGCTGGATCAGGATGGCGGTCTGGCTCTCGACTTCGGCATTGTAGTCCTCGACCCGGCCAAATTGGTTAGCGCGGTTCAGCCCGGCCACGCCCCGGATACCGCGCGGCGGGTAGCGGCAGGCGGCAACAGCGGCGCGGGCCTCGTCAGGCGTCTGTACCATCGGAAACAGCAGCCCCGGCGCGCCGAGGTCCATCAGGCGTTTGACCTTGACCGCATCGTTCCAATCGGGCCGCACCATCGCCGTTGTGTCGCTTCCCGAGAATGCCTGTAGCTGTCCCAGCACCGATTTCATGTCGCTCGGCGCGTGCTCCATATCCAGCATCACCCAGTCATAGCCCGCATGGGCCACCACCTCGGCGGCATAGCCATCCGAGAGGGAGACCCAGAGGCCCAGTTGCTTTTTCCCGGCGCGGATGGCCGTGAGGAATGTATTCTCGGGGTGCTTCATATCACGGCCTTTTCGATGAATTTCTCGGAACGCACGATCCGCGCGTAGTCCAGCGGCGTGAGGTCTAGCGTGCGATAGGCGCCATGGGTAATCAACTCAGCCGTGCCGCGCCCGATGGCGGGGGCTTGCTGCAACCCATGGCCGGAAAATCCGTTCATAAAGACGAAGTTTTCGACCTTGTCGTGCCGCCCGACGATTGCGTTTTGATCCACAGTGTTGAAGGCGTAGTGGCCGACCCATTCATTGATCACCTTGACCCGTTCAAAGGCCGGAACGCGGGTGGCAATGATGGGCCAGACTTTCTCCTCCCAGATCGAATGATCAAAGGCAAAGTCATCATAGGCCGCGTCATAGTCATCTTCGGGCGGGCAGCCGGCCATATAATACTTGCCCTCTTGGCGCATATGCACGCCGCTGGGGTCGATGGTCAGCGGCAGGTCCATCTCTAGCGGCTCGGCGGCGTCAAAGATGAAGGTGTAGCGTTTGCGTGGCACGACGGGCAGGGTGATGCCCGCCATCTGCGCCGTCGCCGCCGCGCGGGGGCCAGAGGCGTTGACCACCGTGCCACAAGCGACCACTGCGCCGGATTTCAACGTCACCGCATCCACCGCGCTGCCTGCGGGGTTCAGGGTCATGCCCGTCACCTCATCATGGATAAAGGTCACGCCCCGGCGCCTGGCCATACGCTTGAACCAATCAAACATGGTGCCGCCGTCGAAATAGCCCTCGTTCACCGTGTTGTGGTTGCCCGCGATCACGTCGTCGAGCATGTAAAACGGATAGCGCGCGGCGATTTCATCCTTGGTCATATGCTGGGTATGCGCCCCCAGAGAGGCTTGAATGCTCTGCGCCTCGCGCAGGGTCTGGGCAAACGCGGGCGTGTCGGCAAGGTAGAGGTAGCCAAAGCTTTGCAGCGCCAGGTCCGGCACCTCGGGATCGTCATGCATGAACTGGCGGAAGTTGCGGATGAACTCGGCCCCGAACTGCGAAATCTGGATGTTCACCGGCGCGGTGAACTGCTGGCGGATGCAGGAATTCGTGTGGCTGGTCGAGGCGAATTCATAGGTCGGGTCACGTTCGACCACCAACACTTCGCCGTCAAATCCCGGCGTGTTGGTCAGCCACCAAGCCAGTGCCGAGCCGTAGATGGCCCCGCCCACGATCACCACGTCATATGACGTCTCAAGCGCGTTTTGCATGCACAGTCTCCCTTTGCGCATTCCCCTCTGAATTGTGGGTAGCCTAAGCATCCAGAGCCTGCAATCTTTGTGAACGGCAGGGCGATTTTTCGTTTTTCCGCGATGGGTTGCGCGACGGCCCAAGGATGGGGCAGGGTGGCATTCGAAAGATGCGGTTCTATTGCATCGTTGACTTTTGTAGCGGCTGTCGCACCATGATTGCTGTGCCGAAAAAGACATCAACGCCCAAAGGAGTGGCCCTTGGACAGCGACCGTGAAGAGATTGAACGTCTGATTGCACAGGTTGCATTGGGGGATCGTGCCGCCTTTGAGGCGCTTTATGATCGTGTGTCTGCGAAACTATTCGGGGTCTGCCTGCGTGTGTTGGATACACGGGCCGCAGCAGAGGACGCCATGCAGGACAGTTTCGTCAAAATCTGGAACCATTCCGACCGCTATCAGGCCAATGGCCTGTCGCCGATGACGTGGCTGATCACCATTGCGCGCAACACTGCGATCGACCGGCTGCGCGCCACCCGCAAAGGCCATCAGAATATTGATACGCCGGGGCTGGAACTGGCCGCGCCGGGGCCGAACCCCGAGCAATCCGCCGTGGCCGCGTCCGAGGCCACGCGCCTCAGCAACTGTCTGGACGACCTTGAGGCAGATCGCAGTGCCGCAGTGCGCGGTGCCTATCTCGACGGCGACAGCTATGCCGACCTTGCGCAGCGTTTCAACGTGCCGCTCAATACCATGCGCACTTGGCTGCGTCGCGGGTTGATGAGCCTGCGGGAGTGTATGAGCGCATGAGTGACACCCCCATCATTCCAGCCGGAGACGACGATCTTCTGGCCGCCGAAGTGGCCTTGGGCCTGCTGGAAGGCGAAGACCGTGTGGCGGCGCGCGCGCGCCTACTTCAAGACCGTGATTTTTCCCGCAGCGTCGCCGATTGGCAGGAGCGTTTCGTGGCGATGACCGACGATATCGCGCCCGTCGACCCGCCTGCGAAACTGCGCCGCACGCTGATGTCGCGGCTCTTCCCCGCGCGGCAGGTGCCGTTGATGCAGCGGCTCTGGCTCTGGCAAGTGATATCGGTTGCGGCACTCGCCACCGTGGCCTTCCTTGCCTTGCCGATGCTGCGCGAGGCACCGGTTCAGTCGCCGGGCGAGGTCTATGCCACCCGCATGGCCGCCGAAGACAGCGCGCTGGAACTGCTGGCTGTCATGGACATGTCGCGCGGCGATATCGCGCTGCGCCGGGTCTCGGGCACCGCACCCGAAGGCCGCGTTCTGGAGCTTTGGGCCATCTTGCCGGACCGCGCGCCGATCTCTTTGGGCGTGTTGCCTGAGGGTGAAGTCAACCGCGTGGTCTTGCCCGCCGATTTGGCACCCGAGGCAGCGCAGATCACACTGGCCATCACGGATGAGCCACCGGGCGGCGCCCCCGACGGCGCCCCTACCGGCACCATCATGGCTGCCGGTACCGTCGCCGAACTTTAGACCCCGAAACGCCCTTCTCTGATCGAGCGGGGCGTTTCACTTTTCTAGGGTAAAACAACGCGCTACATTTTTATTCCGAATTTTTTGAACCATTCTGAAACTCCTCTCACTCTTGGCCCGTGGGTCCAGTATCGCCGCCCACAACGGGGGGCATCTGAGGAGGAAACCAGATGAAAACGCTCAAGACATTTGCCGCCGCGACCGCCACTGCTGTCCTGTTGGCCACCGGTGCCATCGCTGCCAATCCCGAGGTGGGCGGCGCGCCCATGTTCGAGAACAAGAACATCGTCGAGAACGCCGTGAACTCCGCCGATCACACCACACTGGTCGCCGCTGTGAAGGCCGCCGGTCTGGTCGACACGCTGGCCTCCGAAGGTCCGTTCACCGTTTTCGCCCCGGTCAATTCCGCCTTTGATGCGCTGCCCGCTGGCACCGTCGACACGCTGCTCAAGCCCGAGAACAAAGACATGCTGACCAAAGTGCTGACTGCGCATGTGGTCGCGGGCAACTGGTCTGCTGCCGACATCGCCGCCAAGGCGCGCGCCTCCAGCGATGGGTTCTACCACTTTAACGCTGTGTCCGGCGACGCGCTGTCGGCGCAGGTGAAGGGTAAAAACGTCTACATCATCGACGAGAGCGGCAACGCATCGCGCGTGACTATCGCAGATGTGAACCAGTCCAACGGCGTTATCCACGTTGTAAACAGCGTGCTGGTGCCCAAGTAATAGGCAACCCGCACGATGTGGCCGGACCAGTACCTCCATGCTGGTCCGGCGTTGACCTAATCCGAAAGCGAGGAGTAACACCATGAACAGACGTCATTTTCTGACATCGACCTTTCTGGGCGCCACCGCCATCGGGTTGGGCGCACGCGGCGCTTTGGCAGCCTATGTCGAAGGCGATTTTGAGGTTGAGCGAACGGAAACCGAGTGGCGCGCCATGCTGAGCGATACCGAATATGCGGTCATGCGCGAAGGCGATACGGAACGCGCCTTTACCAGCCCCCTGAATGATGAGACGCGCGCCGGGACATTCATTTGCAAAGGCTGTGACCAGCCGCTCTACGATGCCGCGACCAAGTTCAAAAGCGGCACCGGCTGGCCGAGCTTTTACCAACCGCTAGAAAATGCGGTCGAGACGATGTCCGACAACAGTTTCTTTATGCGCCGGACCGAGGTGCATTGCGACCGTTGCGGCAGCCATCTGGGCCATATCTTTGACGACGGGCCCGAGCCTACGGGTAAGCGGCATTGCATCAACGGTGTCTCGTTGAAATTCACCGCCGCCTGAGTACGGACGCTCTGACGATTAGACCGCGCGCCGCTTTCGGCGCGCGTTGTCGTTTCAGGTGCCGCGCGGTTTGGCCCGCAGGGTCGGGTCCGCGACCGTGGGGTCTTCGGGCCACGGGTGGCGGGGATAGCGCCCGCGCATGTCTTTGCGCACATCCCCGTAGGAACTTGCCCAAAATCCGGGGATGTCCATCGTGACCTGCACCGGGCGCTGAGCGGGGGAGAGCAGGGTAACCTGCAATGGCTGCCCGCCCACCGTCGGATGCCGGGTAACGCCGAACATCTCTTGCAGGCGCAGGGCGATGCCGGGGGTCTCACCGCTGTAGTCAATGGCCACGCGCCGCCCCAATGGGGTTTCGAAATGCGCGGGCGCGTTGCGGTCCAACTCTTGCTGTTGCTCCCACGTCAGCCGCGCCTTGAGCGCCGAGGTGATGTCGAGCGCTTTCCAATCGCCAGTGCTGCGCACACCGGCCAGATGCGGCAGCAGCCAGTCGTCCAGCGTCTCCATCAGATGCGCTTCGCTGAAATCAGGGAAGGGCGCGGGCATCAACCGGGCGCGGGCCAGAAACAGCGCCGCCGCCTTGCCGGGGTTCAGCCCCAATTGCCGCACACCGTCAAGCATCGCGACCGCCATCGCATCCGCGGGCGCATCGGGCCATGTGCGGTCTTCGAGTACCAGCGCACCGAACACCTCTTGCCGCCGGGTCAGCACGCGCCCCTCGCGGCGCGACCAGATGCAGACCTCCTGCCAATGGATTTGGTCGGCAAAAGTGCTGCGCAGCTCAGCGTCCGAGATCAGCGCCGCCTGCCGGATGCGCGCCTCTCGCGGGTCGCCGTCAAGGTCGGTGGCCACCAGCAATCGCGTGCCTGCCATCGGGTCGGCCGCGGGCAGGATCGCGCCCTTGCCGCCCGATAGGACATAGCGCGGTGCCTCGCCCTTGCGGCGCAGCCCGACGCGGTCTGGGTAGGCAAGGGCCGCCAGCACGCCCAGTCCGTCCGGTCCGTCGCCCTTTGTCATCCGGCCCAGCCGCTTGGCCTCGGCCTTGATCCGCGCCAGTGTCGGGGCATGGGGCGGGGTGGCGCTGCGTTTTCCGTCCAATGCATCCATCCTGAGCGACAGGTCCACCGGCGCGCCGCGCATCGGGTCACGCTCTGCCAAAAGTGCGGCCAGCAGCGGCGCACGCGGCCCGCCGCGGGCCACCATATGCGCCAGACGGGGGTGCAGGGGCAGCTTGGCCAATTTGCGGCCATGGTCGGTGATGCGGCCTGTGTCGTCCAACGCACCGAGCATGCGCAACACCGCCTGCGCTTCGGCCAAACGGCCCGGATGGGGCGGGGTGACAAAGCTTAATTCTTCGGCCTGCGCGCCCCAAAGCGCCAGTTCCAGCGCGAAGCCGGTGAGGTCCCCCGCCTCAATCTCGGCTGGGGGGAAGGCGGCGAGCGCGCCCTCTTCGCCGCGTGTCCAGAGCTTGTAGGCCACACCCGCTTCGACCCGTCCGGCACGGCCCGCGCGTTGGGTGGCCTCGGCGCGGGTCACACGTTCGGTCACCAGTCGCGACATGCCAGAGGCCGGGTCGAACAGCGCGCGGCGCGAGCGGCCAGCATCGACGACGATGCGAATGCCTTCGATGGTGAGCGAGGTTTCCGCGATGGAGGTCGCCAGCACGACCTTCCGCCCCGACCGCACAGGCGCGATGGCGGCCTGCTGCGCTTTGAATTCCAGCGCGCCGAAGAGCGGGGCCAAGGTGCAATCCGGCGGCAGCGCAGGACGCAACAGCGCCTCGACCCGCTTGATTTCACCTTCGCCCGGCAAGAAGACCAGCGCCGATCCGGGGGCTTCGGCGAGCGCCGTCAGCGTCAGGTCGGCCACCGCATTCTCAAGCCGTTGCTTGCCCATGGGCTTGTCGAGCCAGCGCGGCTCTACCTCAAAACTGCGGCCTTCGGAGGTGACGATGGGGGCTTCCATCAACTCTGCCACCGGGGCGGCATCAAGCGTGGCGGACATGGCGACCAGCAACAGGTCGTCGCGCAAGGCGCCCGCCACTTCAAGGCAGAGCGCGAGGCCCAGATCGGCGTTCAGCGAGCGTTCGTGGAATTCGTCAAAGATCACCGCACCGATGCCGGGCAGGTCGGGGTTGTCTTGCAACATGCGGGTCAGGATGCCTTCGGTGACGACTTCGATGCGGGTGTTCTTCGATACCGCCGAAGCGCCGCGCACGCGAAAACCCACCGTCTGGCCGGTCTCTTCGCCAAGGCTTTCGGCCATGCGCGCGGCAGCGGCACGGGCCGCAAGGCGGCGCGGTTCCAGCATCAGGATGCGGCCCTTGGTCAGGCGAGCGTCGAGCATTGCCAGCGGCACGCGGGTCGTCTTGCCCGCGCCGGGGGGGGCTTGCAGCACCACGCGGCCCGTGTCGCGCAGGGCGGCGATCACGTCAGGCAGAACGGCGTCGATGGGCAGGGCGAAATCAGCGTTGGACATGGCGCGGTTATCGGGCAAAGCCGCCGCCGCGCCAAGGGTGGGGATGGACAATTCCGCGCCACCCCCGCAAAAGTTGGCCCATGGATATCGACGATCTGGCCAAGGGCATCATAGCAGGCGAGCGCCGCGCGCTGGCGCGGGCGATCACGCTGGTGGAATCGGGCCGTGCGGATCACCGTGCGGCGGCGGCGGACCTGCTGGCGAAGCTGCCCACCGACCGGCAGGCGCTGCGCATCGGGCTCTCAGGCACGCCGGGGGTGGGCAAATCCACCTTTATCGAAAGCTTTGGCATGATGCTGACGGGGCAGGGCAAGCGCGTGGCGGTGCTGGCGGTGGATCCCAGTTCGGCGCGTTCGGGCGGGTCGATCTTGGGCGACAAAACGCGGATGGACCGGCTCAGCCGTGAGCCGCGCGCCTTCATCCGTCCTTCGCCCAGCCAGACCCATCTTGGCGGTGTCGCCCGCCGCTCGCGGGAGGCGGTGCGGCTCTGTGAGGCGGCGGGCTTTGACGTGGTGCTGATCGAAACCGTGGGCGTCGGCCAGTCCGAGACCGTGGTGGCCGAGATGTCGGACGCCTTTGTGTTGCTCTTGGCCCCAGCGGGCGGGGATGAGTTGCAGGGCGTGAAACGCGGCATTATGGAGATTGCCGATCTGATCGTGATCAACAAGGCCGATGGTGATCTGAAATCCGCCGCTGCGCGTACCCGCGCCGACTATGCCGGTGCCCTGCGTCTGCTGCGCAAACGCCCGCAAGACCCCGAAGGCTTTCCGCGCGCCACGGCGGTTTCGGCGCTGGAGGAAAACGGTCTGGAGGAGACTTGGGCGTCCTTGCAGGAATTGACCGACTGGCGCCGCGCGCAGGGCTTTTGGGACCGCACCCGCGCCGCGCAGGCGCGCTATTGGTTCGAGCAGGATGTGAAGCACCGGCTTTTGGCGCAGTTGGAGACACCGCAGGCGAAGGACGATCTGGCACGGCTCAGTGACGCGGTGGCCGAGGGCGCGCGCGATCCGGCAGAGGCGGCGGCTGAGTTCGTCAGCCGCCTGCGCGCCGATTAAGACGGGCGGGCAGGCTCTGGCACCGGGAAGAGCACGTCGTAAACCCAGTTAAAAACAAAGGCGTAGATCAGGTAGAACAGCGCGAAGCTCACGTCGATCAGGAAGGCCTCCATCAGCGAAATGCTCAGGTACCACGCGATGAAGGGCATCAGCACGAAGAGCAGGCCAATCTCGAAGGTCACGGCGTGAAGTACCCGGATCGGCACCGTCTTGCGGACCGTGCCGCGCAGACGGCGCAGGGCGTGATCGAAGCCAAGGTTGTAGAGGTAGTTCCACCCCGTCGCGATGCTGGCGCTGACGATGGTGACGACGCCAATCTCATGCAGTGGCTTGTCAAACAGCCAAGCGCCCATGGGCGTGACGATCAACAGGGCGAGAACTTCAAAGCTGATGGCGTGGCGGATGCGGTCTTCAGTACTGCGCATGGGGTCGGTCCCGGTATTAGTCGGGTCGTCCCGAGTGGCTGCCCAAATGGGGGAGGTCGTCCTCGCTTGGGCTTAATATGGCGATTGGGGCGCAGGGTGCAAGAGGGTCGGCTTGGAAGGGCTCAGCGGCCCGCTTTGGGATGGGCGTTGTTATAGACTTCCATCAGCCGCGCGGTGTCGACGGCGGTATAGGCCTGCGTGGTCGAGAGCGACGCATGGCCCAGCAATTCCTGAATCGCGCGCAGATCACCGCCCGCATCGAGCAGATGTGTGGCAAAGCTGTGGCGCATGGCATGGGGTGTGGCGGTGGCGGGCAGGCCCAGTTGCATCCGCGCATCGGCCATGACCTGTGCCACGGCGCGCGCGCCCAAGGCGCCGCCGCGAATGGCGCGAAACAGCGGGGCTTGCGGCTCTTGCGGGTAGGGACAGACAGCGAGGTAATCTTCGACAGCGGCGCGTGCAGCGGGCAGCACCGGTACGACCCGTTCCTTGCCGCCTTTGCCGATGATGCGCAGACTATTTGGCAGGGGCGCATCGCCGCCTTTAAGGGCGAGCGCCTCGGAAATCCGCAGCCCGCAGCCCCACAGCATCGTCAGCACAGCGACATCGCGCGCCGCGACCCATGGGGCGCGGGCTTGGGTTTCGACGCAGTCGATCAGCGCGCGGGCGGCATCTTCGGCCAGCGGGCGAGGGAGTTTTTTCTGAAACTTGGGCGACCGGGCAAGCAGAACGGCGGTGGGCTCAAACCCCTCCCGCTCGGCCAGCCAGCGGTAGAAGGCTTTCACCGCCGAGAGTTTGCGCGCCACAGAGCGTGAGCCGACCCCGCCGCTGCGCGTGCTGGCCATCCAAGCGCGCATGTCGCTGATGGTGATTTTCGCCAGCGCGCCAAGGCCTTGGGTGTCGCCCTTATGCAGTGTCATGAAGCTGAGAAACTCGGTCACATCGCCCCGATAGGCGATGACTGTATTCTCTGCCGCGTCCTTCAAAGCGCTCTGGTGCGCCAGCCACGTTTGCAGCGCGTCCCGCGCGGCGGGGCTGACCAGCAGCGGATTTGCCTTCTCGCTCAAGACAGCCAGCGGCGCATGGTGCGTTCCAGCACGCCGGTAAAGAAGGTGAGCAGATCGGTGCCTTGCTGCGGGCCAAACATATGCGGGTCTTCGGCCCCCATGACCAGAAGGCCGGGCAGGCGGCCTATGCCGAAATCGAGTTTTAGGCAGGCCTCAGAACGGATCCAGCCCGCCTTGGTGCCATACAGCGCCTCAGAACCGTCTTGAAGTGCGCGCAGGGTCACCTGACGCACCATGCCGCCGCGCCCTTGAGACAGATAGTCGTCGATAAAGCCCGGCTCGGCCACGGTCAGCACATCGCCCAAACGTTGTACTGCCGGATCATTGTCGTTCTGCACCGACTCAAGCACCAGTTTCACCGCATCAACGCGCAGGATGTCGGCCACTTCGCCACCCAGATTGCGCAGAAAGGTCTCAAACTCCACCGGGTCCAGCATCTGCAGGATCGCGCGGTGGATCTGATTGGTCCCGGCGAGGTTTTCATAGGCCGCGGCGATGACGCTGCGGTGGGTGTCTTCCAACCGATCAAGCCGGGTTTCCAAACGCTCCATCGCAATGCCGCGCAGATCGACAATATTGCCGCCCATGGCCTTTTCATTGGCCGCAATCAGCGCTTGCATCACATCGCTGTCGTCAAGGATGACATCGGGCGCGGAGATGATCGCCTCGCGCAGGGCGTCGTCGATTTTGGGGCTGCTGCTCATGGGCGTCTCTTTTTGATTTGCGGTGTCATAGCATGGTGGGGCGTCAAGATCTGCCCCCAATTGGTCACGGGTCTTGACGCCTGCGGTCTTTGTTGCCGCCTTGCGTCAGGCCGGGATGTAGAACGAAGCCCACGGGAACAAAAGCGGCGCGGGTGTGTTGGCCCCGGTCGACGCGCGGATTTCAGCCGCAAGGCACGCGCGCCTGATCGAAGCCTGCTGCATATCCCCGGATGTGGCGAAATGGCCCTTGCCGGGAGAGGAAATCTTACATGGAACATGTCTCTGTCGATCTTTGGGCCGCCAACCTTCAGGTCACGCCGGATTCGCTGCAAAGCTGGCTTGCCAGTGTGGAACTGCGTCTGCAACAGGCCGCCGCGCGCGAGGCGCAGCTTTTGGTGATGCCTGAGTTTTGCTGCGCACAATGGCTGAGCTTTGCCCCGGCGGACCTGCCCGCAGAGCAGCAACTGGGCTGGCTCGCGCAGACCGCCGCGCTGGCGCTCGACCCGATGCGCCGCATGGTGGAGCAGACAGGCGTCGCCCTGCTGCCCGGCACATTTCCTGTGGCCTTTCCATCGGTCGACGCGCCCGAGGGGTATCTCAATCAGGCGTGGTTCCTGACGCCGGATGGTGGGATGCAAGTTCAAAACAAACTGAGCCTGACGCCGCTTGAGGCAAATGGCGCCAGCGGCGTGACCATCGCGGGCACCGGGATCAACCTGTTCGATTGGAACGGGCTGCGCTGTGTCATCGCGATCTGTCTCGATGCGGAATATACCGCGCTCTGGTCGAAACTGGGCGAGCTGGACCTTGATCTGGTGATCATCCCCGCCAAGACCGACATGATCACCGGCTACAACCGCGTGTTTAGCTGTGCACGGGCGCGGGCGATCGAATTGCAAACCGCCGTGTGCTGTGTCGGCGCGGTCGGCGCGCCGTTGACCCCCTGGCAAGAGGATACCGGCGTGGGCGGGGCGAGCGTCTATCTGCCCTGCGATGTGTCGGTGGCCTTGGACGGGATGCACGCGGCCTTGCCGCCCCAGACGGCGGCGCAGGGCATGGATCTGGTGTTGCAGGCTCCGGCGATTCCCGTGGGGCAGTGCCGTCGCATCCGCGCAGGCGCGGCCGAGGCCGAGGTGCGCCCCGGCCTGTGGTCGGGCGATCACCTGACTGTCGAAGGCAACGCCGCATAGGGCAAAGAAAATCCCCCTCCGCCAGGGACGGAAGGGGTTTGATGTCTTGGGGCTAAGGCCGGATCAGAGGATGTTCTGACCGGTCTTTTTCCAATCGGCCATGAACTGCTCCAGACCTTTGTCGGTCAGCGGGTGGGAGGCCAGTTTCTTGATCACTTCTGGCGGCGCGGTCATCACGTCGGCACCGATGCGCGCGGCGTCGAGCACGTGATTCACGCTGCGGATGGAGGCCGCGAGGATCTGCGTCTCGAACCCGTAGTTGTCATAGATGGTGCGGATGTCTTGGATCAGGTCCATGCCATCGAGGTTGATGTCGTCCAGACGGCCAATGAAGGGCGAGATGAAGGTCGCGCCAGCTTTGGCAGCGATCAGCGCTTGGTTCGCCGAGAAGCAGAGCGTCACGTTGATCATGTGACCTTCGCCCGACAGAACCTTACAGGCTTTCAGCCCGTCCCATGTCAGCGGCAGCTTGATGGTGATGTTGTCGGCGATCTCAGCCAGTTTGCGGCCTTCGGCGATCATCGCGTCGGCTTCCAGCGCCACAACCTCGGCAGAGACGGGACCATCAACGAGGTCACAAATCTCTTTGGTGACCTCAAGGATGTTGCGGCCTGATTTCAGGATCAGGGAGGGGTTGGTGGTCACGCCGTCGACCATGCCAAGGTCATTGAGTTCGGCGATGGCGTCGATCTCGGCGGTATCTACGAAGAATTTCATGGGCTTTCCTTCCGGGTTGGAATGTGATCGCTAACAGGTCTATTGCTTGCCTTGGCTTTACCGCATGATCTGCGATGCTTAAAGCCTCAATTCTCCCTAGCGACACGGAGCATGCGGCAGACATGGCTGAATTCTACCATCATGGCGAGTTGCTCTCGGTGATGACCACCCAGCCTTTGGGCCGCGCTTTGGACTATCGCGCGCCCGAAGGTGGCTGCCATGCGGGGGCGTTCGTCGAGGTGCCATTGGGCCCGCGCAAGGTGATGGGCGTGGTCTGGGGGGCGGGGGTCGGGGACTATGACATCAACAAGGTGCGCCATGTCATCCGGGTGCTGGACGCCCCGCCGATGCGCGATGAGATGCGCGAGTTTTTGCTGCGCTCGGCGGCCTATACGCTGACCCCGCTGCCCGCGATGCTGCGGCTGGCCACCCGTGCGCCGGGTTTGGGCGATCCGCCGTCGATGCGCAAGATTTACCGCGCGGGCGAGGGCCTGCCGACCCGCATGACCGACGCGCGCCAGCGCGTGATGGCGGTGTTGGAGGAATACGGCGATCTGGCCTTCACGCTAAAGGAGTTGTCGGAGATGGCCGGGGTCACCTCTTCGGTGGTCAAAGGTTTGGTCGATCAAGGTGCCGTGCGCGAAGAGGAAAGCCCCCGCGATCTGCCGTTTCGGCGGCTGGATCCATCGTTGCCCGGCAAGGCACTGACCGAGGATCAGGCGACAGCGGCGGCGGTTTTGCGCGAAGGGATCAAGGCAGAGACCTATGGCACGACCCTGCTGCGCGGGGTCACCGGATCGGGCAAGACTGAGGTCTATCTCGAAGCCGTCGCCGCCGCCGTGCAATCCGGGCGGCAGGCGCTGGTCCTCCTGCCGGAAATCGCGCTGACCGAACAGTTTCTCGACCGGGTCGAGGAGCGCTTTGGCGCGAAGCCTGCCGAATGGCATTCCGGTGTCACCATGACCGAACGCCGCCGCATTTGGCGCATGGTGGGGCAGGGCAATGCGCAATTGGTGATCGGTGCGCGGTCAGCGCTGTTCCTGCCGTTCCAGAACCTCGGGCTGATCGTCGTGGATGAAGAGCATGACACGTCTTACAAACAAGAGGATGGGGTGCTTTATAACGCCCGCGACATGGCCGTGCTGCGCGCCTCGATCTGCGGGGCGCAGGTGGTGCTGGCGAGTGCGACGCCAAGTCTTGAGACTTGGGCCAATGCTGAGGCGGGCAAGTATCGGCGGTTGGAGCTGACCTCGCGCTTTGGTCCGGCGGTGATGCCGAAGATGGGCGCGATTGACATGCGGCAGGCGGGTTTGCCGGGGGATAAATGGATCTCGGGCGAGATGAAGCGCGAGGTCGATGCGCGGCTGGAGCGCGGCGAACAGGCGATGCTGTTCATCAACCGTCGCGGCTATGCGCCGATTACGCTGTGTCGTGCCTGTGGCGAGCAGATTGGCTGCGATCAATGTGACGCGCGGATGGTGGAGCATCGGTTTCTCAAGCGGCTCGTTTGCCACCAATGTGGTGAGACCAAGCCGATGCCCGAGGTCTGTCCGTCTTGTCAGGTCGAAGGCAAGCTTGCACCCATCGGGCCGGGGGTTGAGCGTTTGGGCGAAGAGGCCACGGCGCTCTGGCCCGAGGCGCGGATCGCGACCCTGAGTTCGGACATGTACGGCTCGGCCCGGGCTTTGAAGGCCGAGATCGCGGGCATCGCGGAAGGGGCGGCGGACATCATCATCGGCACGCAACTGGTCGCCAAGGGGCACAACTTTCCCAAGCTGACGCTGGTGGGGGTGATTGATGCGGATTTGGGCCTCACCGGGTCGGACCTGCGCGCGGCGGAGCGGACGTTTCAGCTGATGCGGCAGGTGGCGGGACGTGCGGGGCGGGCCGAGGCGCCCGGCGCAGCGCTGTTGCAGACCTATCAGCCCGAGCATCCGGTGATCCGGGCGATTTTGGCGGGTGAGGAGGAGAAGTTCTGGGCCGCCGAGGCAGGCGAGCGGCGGCAGGCCGGGGTGCCGCCTTACGGCCGTATGGCAGGGATCATCCTCAGCGGCAGCGATGCGGCGGCGGTGTTTGATCTGGGCAACCATCTGGCGCGGCATGACGGGCCGCTCAGGGCGGTGGGGGCGCAGGTTTTTGGCCCCGCGCCCGCGCCGATCGCACGGGTGCGCGGGCGGCATCGGGTGCGGTTGTTGGTCAAGGCAGATAAGGGCGTGGCGCTGCAGGAGGCGCTGAGCAAGTGGGTTGGTGCGCTGCGGCTGAAGGGGGATTTGCGGCTGGCCGTGGATATCGATCCTCAAAGTTTTTATTGAGGCTGGCTGGCGTAACGTCCCAATGGGCACAACAGCCCGGAACCAAGGCCGTAAGGCCGCCGGGCAGCGCCAGACCGTCCCATGGTCTGGCGCTTTTGCAACTGGAGTGGCGGCTTGCGTATGTGTCACATGCGTTGCAGCCATAAAGTGCCCAGCTGAGAAATTATATGCGCCAGCCCCCGGTCTGGCACTGCCCGGCTCAGCGTTTGCCTTTTCTCTCGCCATTCCCAGAACCCCGGCGTAATAAATCCGCATGACCCGTTTCATCACCCTCGAAGAGGCCAAGGGCCTGCCGTTCTGGCGCCGCCCCGTGGCTCTGCTGTTCCTCATGGCGCTGGCCATGCCCATCGCCTTCAACACATGGTCGGCGCTGCTGAATAACTTCGTCATCGAGGTGGCAGACTTCGACGGGTCCGACATCGGCCTGCTGCACACGGTGCGCGAAATTCCCGGCTTTCTGGCCATCGGGGTCATCGCGATCTTGCTCTTTGTCCGCGAACAGGTGCTGGGGCTGATCTCGCTCGCGCTGCTCGGCGCGGCGACGGCCATCACGGCTTATTTCCCCTCAATGGGCGGTATCCTGACGATCACCATGCTCAGCTCGATCGGGTTCCATTACTACGAGACGGTGAATCAATCGCTGCAACTTCAATGGCTTAAGATCGAAGACGCGCCGCGCATGATCGGCTGGCTTATGGCGGCTGGATCGCTGGCGACGCTGGTGGCCTATCTGGCGATCATGGCGCTGTGGGAAACGCTGAACCTCAGCTACAGCATCGTTTACATGATCGGCGGCGGCGTCACCGTTGCCGTGGCCATCATCGCCATGCTGGCCTATCCACAGTTCGAAGCGCCCACGGTGCAGAACAAAAAGATGATCCTGCGCAAGCGCTACTGGCTCTATTATGCGCTGCAATTCATGTCGGGCGCACGGCGGCAGATTTTCGTGGTCTTCGCGGGCTTTATGATGGTCGAACGCTTCGGTTTTGAAGTGCATGAGATCACCATGCTCTATCTCATTAACCTCGTGGCCAATATGATCTTTGCTCCGCTGATGGGGCGCGCGGTCGGCCATTTTGGCGAACGCCGGACGCTCACGGTCGAATATGTCGGGCTGATCCTTGTCTTTCTCGCTTACGGCGGTGTCTATTACCTCGGCTGGGGCGTGGTGATCGCGGCGACGCTTTATGTGCTGGATCACATGTTCTTTGCCCTCGCACTGGCGCTGAAGACCTATTTTCAAAAGATAGCCGATCCCGCAGATATTGCACCCACGGCGGCGGTGGCCTTTACCATCAACCACATCGCGGCGGTGTTCCTACCAGTCGGGCTCGGCCTGCTTTGGCTCGTCTCGCCTGCGGCGGTGTTCTTCCTTGCCGCGGGGATGGCGGCAGTGTCGCTGATGCTGTCACTGTTGATCCCGCGCCACCCGGCACCGGGGCATGAGACGATCTTTCAAACTGCTGTGCCGCAGGCCGCCGAATAGGCCGCGAAACCCAGCATGGCTTGACCCGACACGCGCGCGGCCCTAGGCGAAGCACAACCGCACCGCAGCAAAGGACCGCGCCATGCCCACTTTCACCGCCCTCACTACCCTCACGGGCCGCGACCCCGCCTATGCCTTGGGCGAGGCGATGGAGCGGCTGATTCCCGAGCCCACCGGCGTTGGCGTGTTTGAGGTCGAAGACGGATCGGGCCTGTGGGAAGTCGGCGGTTATTTCGAAGAAGCACCCGATACGGCCGCGCTGGCGGTGCTGGCCAAGGCGATGGGCGCGAAGGATTTCACCGTCTCTGAACTGCCCGAAACCGACTGGGTCGCCCATGTGCGCCGCGAGCTGGCCCCCGTCGAGGCGGGCCGCTTTTTCGTCTACGGAAGCCATGACGCCGACAAGGTGCCCGAAGACTGCGAGCCGCTGCTGATCGAGGCCGCCATGGCCTTTGGCACCGGGCACCACGGCACGACACTGGGCTGCCTGCGCGCGCTGGACCGTCTGGCGGGCGAGGGGTTCCACGGCAAGAACGTGGCCGACATCGGCTGCGGCACCGCCGTGCTGGCCATGGCCGCCGCGCGCATCTGGCCCGAGCCGGTATTGGCCAGTGACATCGATGAGGTCGCGGTCGAAGTGGCGCAGGCGAATGTCGATGCCAACAACCTGTCGGGCCGTGTGGCCTGTGTCGAGGCCGCAGGCTTTGATCATCCCCAATTGGCCGAAGCAGCCCCCTTTGATCTGGTCTTTGCCAATATCCTCAAAGGGCCGCTGGTCGCCTTGGCCCCGGATATGGCCGGGGCGCTGCAACCTGCGGGCTATGCGATTCTCTCGGGCCTTCTGAACGAGCAGGCCGACGAGGTGATCGAGGTTTATGCACGATCCGGCATCAAACTGGTGCACCGTGAGAGCATTGGTGACTGGACGACACTAACGCTGCAAACTAACGCATAATTCGCGCCTCATTTTCGTTGCATTTGGCCCTTTTGCCGCTTTGTTGCCACAATTTGCCTTTATTCAAATTGGCAGCAAACGGTGGGGGCCGGATTGCTACGGAGGCTGTGATGGCTGAAGGACACGCTCAATTCGCGAAACGGATCGAACTTCTGGGGCGCAAGCATCGGAAGATGGAACGGGGATATGTCACCCGCGTCGGGCGCGACGGGTTGATCTCCGTCTTGCCGAAACGTGCCCGTCGGGGTTTCCCGATGATGGGGTTTTTCCTGATCGTTCTGGTATTTTTCGGCTTCAAAGCCTTCACCCTCGCCGCGATCGGCCCGGTGACTTATAATGAACGCCTGTCGCGGCTGGCCAATGGTTCAAACTTAGAGCAGATCGGCGCCAAGATGATGGCCATCGACCCGCTGACCAAGACAGTAGCCGGGCTGACCGGCCCGATCATGCGGTGATCTTAAGCCACTGACTTTTGACATGAAAAAGCCGCAGCGGATGCCTTCCGCTGCGGCTTTTTCTTTGGGTAGGTTTCGATGCGGGCGGGCGCAGGCTTAGCGCACGAAGTGGTTCTGTGCGACGAGGTCAATGTCACCCCGGATCAAGCCGATGTCCTGCAATTCAAGATCGGTCAGGTCCGACAGCGCCTTGCGGGTCGCGCGGCTGTCTTGCCAATCTTCGACCGCCGCGAAGAACGCGCCGAAAAAGCCAAGGATACGTGTGACGGCCGGGGTGGAGCCGTAAGCGGTGCGGGTGGTGTCGAAAGCTGCCATGGGGCCGTCCTTTGTTTGATCGTCGGTTGTGTCTGCAGGGGCCGAGGAAAGCGCGCCGTGCAAAACGTGATTTTCGGCAATTATGCCTGAAAAGCGCCCCGCGCAATCCCTCAAAAACGACAGCGTGCCTTGCGTTTTGTGCATAGGTCGAAATGACGGCTAACCCACTATCTTTACGGGAAAATTTCCGGCTTACTGATGTCGGTTTTGCAGCATGGAGAGGCGCAATCCGACACCGCGGTTCAAAAGCGACAGGATGCATGTCGTAAAGCGCCCGCCGCGCATCAGGGCTTTGCGATGTTCGCGTTTCGTGCTAGTGCACCAAAAAAGCAACAATTTTAACGAGGGCAGAGATGATACGGGTGATCGGCATAGATCCGGGGCTGCGCAATTTGGGCTGGGGCGTGATCGACGTCTCGGGCAGCCGAATCGCCCATGTGGCCAATGGCATCTGTCATTCCGAAGGCGATGACCTTGGCGCGCGGCTTTTGTCCTTGCACGGGCAGCTGACGCGCGTGCTGACCATGTGGCAGCCACAGGCGGCGGCGGTTGAACAGACTTTCGTGAACAAAGACGGGGCCGGGACCCTGAAGCTGGGTCAGGCGCGGGGCATCGCGATGCTGGTGCCCGCGCAGTTTGGTTTGACGGTGGGCGAATATGCCCCCAACAAGGTCAAGAAAACCGTGGTCGGCGTGGGCCACGCGGATAAGGGACAGGTGGCGCATATGGTGAAGATGCAGATGCCGGGGATCGAGATTGCAGGCCCGGATGCCGCCGATGCGCTGGCCATCGCGATCTGTCACGCGCATCACGGCGGGGCCAGCACCCTCGCGCAAGCGGTGGCGAGGGCGAGCGCATGATCGGCAAACTCTCGGGCCGCATTGACTACCGTGCCGCCGACCATGTGCTGATCGACGTGCGCGGCGTGGGGTACCTCGTCTATGTCTCTGACCGGACCATGGCCGCGCTGCCCGGTGTGGGCGAAGTCGTGGCGCTTTATACCGATCTGGTGGTGCGCGAAGACCTGATGCAACTCTTTGGCTTTCAAACGCTGGTGGAAAAGGAATGGCACCGGTTGCTGACCTCGGTTCAGGGGGTCGGGGCAAAGGCGTCGCTGGCAATCCTCGGAACGCTCGGCCCGGATGGCGTGAGCCGCGCAATCGCGCTTGGCGATTGGAACGCGGTAAAGGCCGCCAAGGGCATTGGCCCCAAAATCGCACAGCGCGTGGTGCTTGATCTCAAGGACAAGGCCCCCGGCGTGATGGCGATGACCGGCACCGTGGCCGACGCTCTGGGAGAGGCGCAGGCCGCCGCCGATGAGACCGTGATTGAAGCCGCGACCCCGCGCCCCGCGCCGAAAGCCGCCGCGCCCAATGCTTCGGCCCAGTCCGAGGCGCTTTCGGCGCTTGGCAACCTTGGCTACGGCCCCGGTGATGCGGCGGGCGCCGTGGCGCAGGCGGCGGGCGAGATGCCAGAGGCGGACACGCCGACGCTGATCCGCGCGGCGCTCAAGCTGTTGGCGCCCAAGGGGTGACGCCCCCTCTGGCAGAACCCTCCGCCCTGCGCCATAACGAGGCCCTATGACCGACATTGACCCCACCGTGCGGCCCGAGCCGATGCCCGAAGACTTTGACCGCGCTTTGCGGCCACAGATGCTGGCGGAATTTGTCGGCCAAGCCGAGGCGCGCGCGAACCTTGCCGTCTTCATCCAATCCGCCCGCCAGCGCGGCGAGGCGATGGATCACACGTTGTTTCACGGGCCTCCGGGCCTAGGCAAAACCACACTGGCGCAGATCATGGCGCGGGAGTTGGGCGTGGGCTTTCGCATGACCTCTGGCCCGGTGTTGGCCAAGGCGGGCGATTTGGCGGCGATCCTGACCAACCTCGAAGCGCGTGACGTGTTGTTTATCGACGAAATCCACCGGCTGAACCCCGCAGTGGAAGAAGTGCTGTATCCCGCGCTGGAGGATTTCGAGCTTGATCTGGTGATCGGCGAAGGGCCAGCCGCGCGGACCGTGCGGATCGAGTTACAGCCCTTCACGCTGGTCGGAGCCACCACCCGCATGGGCCTGCTGACGACGCCTTTGCGCGACCGTTTCGGCATCCCGACCCGGCTGCAATTCTACACCGAAGACGAGCTTTACATCATCGTCGACCGTAATGCCCGCAAACTGGGCGCGCCCGCCGACGAAGGCGGTGCCCGCGAGATTGCGAAACGCGCCCGCGGCACGCCGCGCATCGCGGGCCGCCTGCTGCGCCGGGTGGTGGATTTCGCGGTGGTTGAGGGCGATGGCCGCGTGACCCGCGATTTGGCCGACATGGCTCTGACGCGGCTTGGGGTCGATCATCTGGGCCTTGATGGCGCTGACCGCCGTTACCTCAAACTGATCGCAGAGAATTATCAGGGCGGCCCGGTGGGGATCGAAACCCTCTCCGCCGCGCTGTCGGAAAGCCGCGATGCGCTGGAGGAGGTGATCGAGCCGTTCCTGTTGCAGCAAGGGCTGATCCAGCGTACCCCGCGCGGCAGAATGTTGGCGGCCAAGGCTTGGACCCATCTCGGCATGGTCGCGCCCAAAGGGCAGAGCGACCTTTTCGGCTGACGCCCCCGGAGCGAAAGTAAGACTGATGACAATGACCGCAGAGCAAATCGAGACCCTTTTCACCCGCCGCGATGGGCAGTTCGCCTTTGCCCGCTGGGGCCGCCCCATTGCGCCGGTGGCCTTTGGGATCGAAGAGGCGGCGCTGCCAGTGGTGAAAGGCGCGCTTGAGGCTGTTGCCAAGCTCGCCGGACACGACATGGTCGAGACCGATCCCGAACTGGGCAGCAATCTGATGATGTTCTTCTTCGCCGATTGGGCAGAGCTTTTGGACGTGCCGGGGATGGACGGGCTGGTGCCGGATCTCGCAGGGCAGGTCGAACGCTTGCAGGCCGCTGGGGCCAATCAGTACCGTTTCTTCCGCTTTGAAGAAAACGGCGCGATCAAGGCGGCCTTTGTCTTCCTGCGCATGGACGACAGCTTGCGCGATATGTCGGCGCAAGTCTTGGCGCTGAGCCAAGCGGTGCAGGTCATCCTGCTCTGGTCCGAGGACGCCTTTGCCGAGCAGTCGCCGCTGGCGCTGGCCGATGAGGCGCTGGTGCTGCGGCCCGAGGTCGCCGATGTGATCCGCGCGGCCTATGACCCGGTGATGCCATCCGCCGCTAACGATCCCAGCCATGCGCTGCGCCTTGCCGCGCGGGTGCAGGTGCCGTCATGAGCCATACCTTTCCAGTCCGCATTTTCTACGAAGACACCGACATGGCGGGCGTGGTCTATTACGCCAACTACCTGCGCTATATCGAACGGGCGCGCTCGGATATCGTCGAACAGATTGGCCTTGATCAACGCGCCATGCGCGATGAAGGGCTGGTCTTTGTCGTGACGCGGGTAGAGGCGGATTATCTGGGTGCCGCACGCTTTGGCGACCGGTTGGAGGTGCAGACCACCCATCAGGCCGAAGGGCCGGTCCGGTGGGTGTTCGACCAAGACGTGTTGCGCGATGGCAAGGTCATCTTTCGCGCCAAAGTCACCGCCGTTTGCATGACCACAGCGGGTAAACCCACCCGTTTGCCAGCGAAACTCCGCCTGTCGGACGGCGATCCTGCGGCGTGATACCATAATTCTGGCAATCTCGGTTGCAGTCCGTTAGCTTTGCTCCAAATTGAGGCCAGAAAAATACGGCCCGAGAGGCAGAATGCCCCAAAGGGGCGGCAGTAAAAGAGCATAGTTAAATGGAAGCAGAGACGCTGGCATTGGCACAGGGGATGGATTTTTCCCTGTGGGGTCTGTTCGCGAAGGCGACAGTCACGGTCAAACTTGTAATGATCATGCTGATCGGGGCCTCTTTCTGGTCTTGGTCGATCATCGTTCAAAAGACCATCCAGTACCGCAAAGCCCGTGCCGAGGCCGCGCAGTTCGATCAGGCGTTCTGGTCGGGCGAGCCGCTCGACGGGCTCTTTGACACCATCGGCGCTGACCCGGATGGACCTTCGGAAAAGATCTTCGCCGCTGGCATGTCCGAATGGCGCCGTTCGCACCGTGAAGATGGCGCGCTGATCCCCGGTGCCACTGCCCGGATCGACCGCTCCATGGACGTGGCCATCGCCAAAGAGGCAGAGCGTCTGCAAAAGGGGCTGCCGGTGCTGGCGACCGTCGGGTCCACCGCGCCCTTCGTCGGCCTGTTCGGGACGGTTTTCGGCATCATGAACTCTTTCATCGAGATCGCAGCCCAGCAGAACACCAACCTCGCCGTCGTCGCCCCCGGTATTGCCGAGGCGCTTTTGGCGACCGGCATCGGCCTCCTCGCCGCGATCCCGGCGGTTGTGTTCTACAACAAGCTGAGCGCCGACAGTGACCGCATCCTTGGCAATTACGAGGCTTTCTCGGACGAATTCGCCACCATCCTCAGCCGCCAGTTGGACAGCTAAGCCATGGGCGCAGGTGTCATGAAAAAACAAGGCGGCAAGGGGCGGCGTCGCGGACGCGCGCAACCGATGGCCGAGATCAACGTCACGCCTTTCGTCGATGTGATGCTGGTGCTCTTGATCATCTTCATGGTCGCGGCTCCGCTGCTGACTGTGGGCGTGCCGGTGGAATTGCCCAAGACCGCCGCCACGGCCCTGCCATCCGAGCAGGAAGAGCCGCTGACCGTTACGCTCACCGCCGAGGGGGCCGTGCAAATCCAAACCACCGACACACCCCGCGACCAACTGATTACCAAGCTGCGGGCGATTGCCTCTGAACGGGCCAGCGACCGGGTGTTTTTGCGCGCGGATGGCAAAGTGTCTTATGCGCAGGTCATGGAAGTCATGGGCGCGCTCAACGCAGGCGGCTTTTCCAACATCGGTCTGGTGACCGACATCGGTGGCCCGGCGTTGGACGGCAGCGACACGTCGGGTGGCTGAGCGGTGCATACCGGGCATTACATATCAGGTGCCGGGCATCTGGGTCTTATCGGCTGGCTGTTGTTTGGAAGCATCTTCACCTCCGAGCCTGAGCCCGTTGAGATGACCGAGGTCTCGGTGATCTCGGCCGCCGAATATGACGCGCTGGTCGCGGCCCAGCAGCCGCCCGCGTCGGCCACCGAAGTGGCCCAGCCCGCGCCGCCTGAGGTAAGCGAACAGACCCCCGAGGTGACGGCGGAGCCGGACACGCAGATCGAACAGCCAGAGCCGGTGCAGACCGAAACCCCGCCCGAAGACCTCCCCCCCGAGGTGACGGAGCTGGAGTTGCCGCCGCAGACCCAAGTGGATGACACGCCGCCCGAAATGAACGAGCCGGTGGGCGATACCGCCGTGCTGGTGCCCGAAATCGCGCCCGAAGCCCGCCCGCGCGAAGCGCCCCGCGTGGCCCCCGAACCGGTAGAGCAGCCTGACCCCGAACTGCGCCCCGATCTGGACGAGCAGCCCGCCGTCGCGCCGGATGCCGAAGCCGAGGCGGAAACCGTCGTGGAAGAGCCGCAAGAGGCCCGCACGCCTGAGGACAGCACAACCGAGATCGTCACCGAAGCCGACAAAGCGCCGGCGGCTTCTGCGCGTCCGCCGGGCCGCCGCCCGACACCGCCGCCGCCTGTCGAGGTGGCCGAGGCACCGGAAGAACCCGCCGAGACGCCAGCGCCCGCCCCGACGCCCGAACCAACGCCCGAGCCTGAGCCAACCCCGGAGCCCGTTGAGGAACCCACGACCTCCAGCTCGACCGAAGATGCCATCGCGGATGCGCTGAGCGAAGTCTTGGGCCAGCCAGAGACAACCGCGCCCGTGCCAAGCGGCCCGCCGCTGTCATCCGGTGAGCGCGAGTCTTTGCGCGTTGCGGTATCGGCCTGCTGGAACATCGGCGCGCTGTCGACCGAAGCGGCGCGTACCACGGTCGTGGTCGGCATGCAGATGAACACCGACGGCACGCCCGTGGCCAGTTCGATCCGATTGCTGAGTTCCAGCGGCGGCAGCGACACCGCCGCGCGGCAAGCCTTTGAAGCCGCGAAACGCGCGGTCATTCGTTGCGGCAGCAGCGGTTACAAACTGCCGCAGGAAAAATACAGCCAATGGCAAGACATCGAGATGACATTCGACCCAATGAGGAGCCGATAACATGCTGACTAGACTTCTGGGACTACTGGCGCTCTGCGCCACGGCGGCCACGCTCACGCTGGCCCCCAATGCGTCGCAGGCCCAACCGCTGCGCATCGTGATCGACGACCCGACGATTGAGCCTTTGCCCTTTGCCGTGCCCAGCTTTCAGCCTGAAAGCGGTGAGGCCGGGCAACTGGCCGTCGATCTGGCGCGCGTCGTCTCAGAAGACCTGACCGGCACGGGCCTTTTCCGCGAAATCCCGGCCAGCGCCTATATCTCGACCGTCAGCGACTTTAACGCGCCGGTGGAATATGCCGACTGGAAAGCGATCAACGCGCAGGCGCTGATCACCGGGGCGGTCAATGTCACCGGCAACAGCGTGAATGTGAAGTTCCGCGTCTACGATGTCTTCTCGGGCGAGGAATTGCTCGACAGCAGTGGGCAGGGCGGTCTGCAATTCAGCGGCACCGTCGATGGCTGGCGCCGCATGGCGCATAAGGTGGCCGATGCGGTTTACAGCCGGATCACCGGCGAGGGCGGCTATTTCGACAGCCGTGTTGTCTTTGTTTCCGAAACCGGGCCGAAGGACGACCGCCAGAAGCGTTTGGCGGTAATGGACTACGACGGGGCCAACCTGAAGTACCTGACCGATTCCGGCTCCATCGTGCTTGCCCCGCGATTCTCTCCCAGCGGTGACCGGGTGCTCTATACCAGCTACGAAAGCGGTTTCCCGCGCATTTATGTGCTGGACATCGGCACCGTCCAACGCCGCGCGCTGCAAAGCGCCGAAGGCTCCATGGCCTTTGCGCCACGCTTCTCGCCCAGTGGTCAAACGGTTGTCTATTCGCTGAGCCAAGGCGGCAATACCGATATCTTCTCGATGGATATCAACAGCGGCCAATCGGTGCGCCTGACCAATACCCCCGCCATTGAGACGGCACCCAGCTTCTCTCCCGATGGCAGCAGAATCGTCTTTGAGAGCGACCGTTCCGGCAGTCCGCAGCTTTACGTCATGCCCGCCACAGGCGGAGAGGCGACGCGGATTTCCTTTGGCGAAGGGCGTTATGGCACGCCCGTTTGGTCGCCGCGCGGGGATTTGGTGGCTTTCACCAAGCAGAACAAGGGCCGTTTCCACATCGGCGTGATGCGGCTTGATGGCTCCGAAGAGCGCCTGCTGACCGCCTCTTTTCTTGATGAAGGTCCGACTTGGGCGCCCAATGGCCGGGTGATCATGTTCGCCCGCGAAACCCAAGGGGCAGGCGGGTCGTCCTCGCTCTATTCGGTCGATATTTCGGGGCGCAACCTCAAGCCGGTGCGTACGCCCGAAGGCGGCTCTGACCCCTCTTGGTCACCGCTGCAGCAGTAACGTTTTCCAGACCTCCCATACGGGCGCGGGCAATTCCAATGATCCCGCGCCTGTGTTAACACCAGCAACAACAACGCCACCACAGAGAAGGCAGACCCCCATGAAACGCATTTTGACCAGCACGCTTTTGATTTCCGCATTGGCCGTGTCGGCCTGTACAAACCCCGACCGTTTTGGTGCCGATGGCATGGGCGGGGCCGGGGCCAATGCAGGCGCAGGGGTCAACGCCGGCGTGGTGCCGGGCAGCGCGAACGACCCCACCTCCACCGCCTATTTCCAGCAGGCTGTCGGCGACCGGGTGCTGTTCCTCGTGGACCAATCCACGCTGACCGACCAAGGCCGTGCCACGCTCGACGGGCAGGTGGCTTGGCTGCAGACCAATACGGATTATCAAGCCGTGATCGAGGGTCACGCGGATGAGCAGGGCACCCGTGAATACAACATCGCGCTTGGCGGTCGTCGTGCCAATGCCGTGCGCGAGTATATGATTTCCCGCGGTGTTGCGGCTTCGCGTCTCAAGACCATCAGCTACGGCAAAGAGCGCCCGATCGAGATTTGCTCGGAAGAGGCCTGCTATGCCAAAAACCGCCGCGCCGTGACCGTTCTGGCCGGTGGCGCACTGACCAGCTAATCGCGGCGACAGTCCAAGCAATGACCAATCCAAGGAGGCCGATGTGCTGAAGCGATATATCTTCGTGGCGGTGATGGGGCTGATGACCGCCCCCGCCGCGCTTATGGCGCAGGACAACGATCAGACGCTGGCGGACATCCGCCAGCAGTTGACCGCGCTGAGTGTCGAGGTGCAAAAGCTGCGCCGCGAACTTTCAACCACGGGCGGCGGCTCGGTTGAGACCGGCGGCAGCTCCGTGCTTGAGCGTGTCGGCACCATGGAAAGCGAATTGCAACGCCTCACCTCCAAGACCGAAGAGATGGAGAACCGGATCAACCGGATCGTTGCCGATGGCACCAACCGGATCGGGGATCTGGAATACCGTCTGGTTGAGCTTGAAGGCGGCGATCTGGGCACGCTTGGAGAGACCTCGACCCTCGGCGGAGGGGAGGCCCCAACCGTGGTCGCACCCGCCCCCGAGGCCGACCGCGAGGTGGTCGAGATGACCCCCGGCAGCGGTGGCGCGGCACCTTCAAACGGCATCATCACCCCCATCAACGAAGCAGAGCTGGCGGTCAGCGAGAAGACCGATTTCGAGCGGGCGCAGGGGGCGCTCGCAAACGGTGACTTTCGCAGCGCCGCCGATCTCTTTGCGACCTTCAGTCAGACCTATCCCGGTGGTCCGTTAGCCGCCGAAGCCGAGATGCGCCGCGGCGAAGCGCTGACCGGTTTGGGCGACAACCGCGAAGCGGCTCGTGCCTATCTCGCGGCCTTCAGCACCGATCCCGAAGGGCCGGTGGCACCGCAGTCGCTGTTTGAGTTGGGGCGCGCGCTTGGCGTGTTGGAGCAAACACAAGAGGCCTGCGTGACCCTCGCGGAGGTTGCTGTGCGTTTCCCGGGCGCCCCGCAGGTGAGCCAAGCCGAAGCGCAGCGCCAGACGCTGGGTTGTTCCTAACCGCTGATGACTGCGCCTGCCGCGACGGCTGATGCAGCGCTGGCCAAGGGGCTGCTGGCGGGGCTAGGCGGTGCGCTGCCCCCCCGCCTTGGCGTTGCAGTCTCGGGCGGGGGCGATTCCATGGCTCTGCTGTCGCTGTTGCATGGGCTTTCGGCAGCGGCGGGCACAGATCTTGAAACCGTGACTGTCGACCATGGTCTGCGCCCCGAAGCCGCCGGAGAGGCCGCCTTCGTCGCGCGACGTGCCAGCGCTCTGGGCCTGTCGCATGAAACACTGCGCTGGCGTGGGTGGGACGGTCAAGGCAACCTCCAAAACGCGGCGCGTGAGGCGCGGTATCGGCTGATGGCCGATTGGGCAGAGCGGCGCGGGCTGCCCTGCGTGGCGCTTGGCCATACGGCGGACGATCAGGCCGAAACGGTGCTGATGCGATTGGCCCGGCGGTCGGGGGTGGACGGCCTGTCGGCCATGGCGCCGCGCAGCAACCGGCACGGCATCACATGGCTGCGCCCGCTGCTTTTTGCCCGACGTGAGGCATTGCGAGGGCATCTGAGGCGCGCGGCCGTTGAGTGGGTCGACGACCCCAGCAACGATGACCCGCGTTTCGCCCGCATTCAAACCCGTCAAAGTCTTGCCGCCCTCGCGCCGCTTGGCATCGACGTAGAGGCCTTGGCCGAGGTGGCGCGCAACATGGCCACCGCCCGGGAGGCGCTGAAAAGCCAGACCGACAGAACGGCAGGCGATATTCTGCGCATGGAGGCGGGCGCACAGGTGATGCAGGCCGAGGGCTTTTTTGCCGCGCCCGAAGAGATCCGCCGCCGCTTGATGATTCATGCGCTTGGGCAGGTCAACGGCGGCACCTACCCCCCGCGCCGCGGCCCCGTGGCGGCCCTGATCGCGGGGTTGGCCGAGGGGCAGGCGGCCACGCTGGGGGGCTGTCAGGCGCTGCTTCGGCGCGGTGAAATCTGGGTCTTTCGGGAATATAACGCGGTGCACGACCTGCGGGTGCCTGCGGATCAGCTTTGGGACCGGCGCTGGCGTGCGACGCCCCCAGAGGGGCTGCCGCAGGGCGCTGAATTGCGGGCCTTGGGGGCCGAGGGCCTTGCCCAATGCCCCGATTGGCGCAGCCTCGGGCGGCCCCGTGCTATGCTGCTGTCGACCCCGGCGATCTGGCAGGGCGCGCGCCTGCTTGCAGCGCCCCTTGCCGGGCTGGACGAGAAATGGCATGTCCAGCGCGAAAGCGGCGTGGAATGCAACGAAACCGCGCCATTATCGCATTGAACATGAGCGCATCATGTCTATCTTAGTGTGGTGGTTGCCCGAACGGGCGCCCCTTGGGTCGCGGGACTTGCCCGCGGCCATGTGAATTTAGGAGAATTCCCTTGGGAAATGTTCGTAACCTCGCCTTCTGGGTTGTCCTGATGTTGCTGGTACTGGCGCTGTTCAACCTGTTCAGCGGGTCCAGCGGGTCGCTGCAAAACAATGAGGTCAGCTATTCCGAATTCGTCACCTCCGTACAGGATGGTGATGTCCGTAATGTGACATTGGATGGCGAGCAGGTTCGGTTCCGCAAGGCGGATGGCGCCGACTACCTGACGATCAAACCCGGCGATGCCGAGTTGACCCAGCTTTTGATCTCCAACGATATTCCGGTCAAAGCGCGTCCGCAGCAACAGTCTGGTTTCCAGACTTTCCTGATGTCGCTTCTGCCCATCGCGCTGCTGATCGGTGTGTGGATCTACTTCATGAACCGCATGCAGGGCGGCGGCAAAGGCGGGGCGATGGGCTTTGGCAAATCCAAGGCCAAGATGCTGACCGAAAAGCAGGGCCGCGTGACCTTTGACGACGTGGCGGGCATCGATGAGGCCAAGGAAGAGCTTGAGGAAATCGTCGAATTCCTGCGCAACCCGCAGAAATTCTCGCGCCTTGGCGGCAAGATCCCCAAAGGCGCGTTGCTGGTGGGCCCTCCGGGCACCGGTAAGACGCTGCTGGCCCGCGCCATCGCGGGTGAGGCGGGCGTGCCCTTCTTCACTATCTCCGGCTCCGACTTTGTCGAGATGTTCGTCGGTGTCGGTGCATCCCGTGTGCGCGACATGTTCGAACAGGCCAAGAAAAACGCCCCCTGTATCGTCTTCATCGACGAGATTGACGCCGTCGGTCGTCACAGGGGTGCAGGCTATGGCGGTGGCAATGACGAGCGTGAGCAGACCTTGAACCAGCTTCTGGTCGAGATGGACGGTTTTGAGAGCAACGAAGGTGTCATCATCCTCGCCGCGACCAACCGCCGTGACGTACTTGACCCCGCGCTGCTGCGTCCGGGCCGTTTTGACCGTCAGGTGACCGTGCCGAACCCCGACATCAAGGGCCGCGAAAAGATCCTCTCGGTTCACGCGCGCAAGACCCCGCTGGGGCCGGATGTTGACCTGCGCATTATCGCGCGCGGCACGCCGGGCTTTTCGGGCGCGGACTTGGCGAACCTCGTGAACGAGGCAGCACTTATGGCTGCCCGTGTCGGTCGCCGTTTCGTCACCATGGTCGATTTCGAACAGGCCAAGGACAAGGTGATGATGGGCCCAGAGCGCCGCTCGATGGTGATGACCGCCGAGCAGAAGGAAATGACCGCTTACCACGAAGCTGGTCACGCGCTGGTCGGCATGACGCTGCCCAAATGCGACCCGGTCTACAAAGCCACGATTATCCCGCGCGGTGGCGCGCTTGGCATGGTGATGAGCCTGCCTGAGATCGACCGGCTGAACATGTTCAAGGACGAATGCCACCAGCGCTTGGCCATGGCCATGGCCGGCAAGGCGGCGGAAATCCATAAATACGGCCCCGATTCCGTGTCGAATGGTCCGGCGGGCGACATCCAGCAGGCTTCTGCGCTGGCGCGCGCGATGGTTCTGCAATGGGGCATGTCCGATAAGGTCGGCAACATCGACTATTCCGAAGCCGCGCAGGGCTATCAGGGCAATACCGCTGGGTTCTCCGTCTCGGCCAACACCAAGGAGTTGGTTGAAAAAGAGGTGCAGCAGTTCATCCAAGACGGCTATGACCATGCGATGAAAATCATCTCGGAGAAAGAGGTGGAGTTCGAGCGTCTGGCCCAAGGTCTGCTGGAATATGAGACCCTCACCGGCGATGAGATCAAACGTGTCATGGATGGTCTGCCGCCTGCCGAAGACTCCGATGACGACAACTCCGACGCGGGCAGCGCACCCAGCGTCACCGCGATCCCCAAGGCGAAGGGCAAGAAAACCCCGCCGAAGGATGGCGGAATGGAGCCTGAACCTTCGGTGTGATCCGGCCTGCGACCCTATGAAAGACCCCGCTTCGGCGGGGTTTTTTCGTTTTGGGCTGACCCTTGGGCAATGGGCGGAAATTCCCCTATCGCTTCACAGCCGCTACCGCGTTAGACAGGGGTGGAATTCCTAACCTGCCGGGGTCTTATGCGCCGCATCCTCTCTGCCCTTGCCGTTCTCTTTGCGCTTACCGGCGGTCCGGCTTGGGCCGATCCGCAGACCTACGCCGTGGCATTGGGCGGGCGTCAGTTGGGCACGTTGCAGTTCAACGGTCAAATCCGGAGCGCGGCGTTTTTGTTGTCTCTCAACAACGCCCCTTTCGGCATCAAGAACGGCAGCTTCAATGCGGTCACCCAGTCTAACGGGAACACGGCCAGCTATCTGGGTGCGAACCGGGGGAGCGAGACGCGCGATATCGAGATTGACCGGACGGCGGGGCGGGTCACCTCGGTTGAAATCACGCCGTCTTCGGAAATGACGGAACTGTCGGATGCCAAAGCGGTGCCGCCCGGCGTCCTCTTCCCGCCTGAGCTTTTCGCCGCCCTTGCCACTGGCAATAGCTGCCCCTCTCCGCTGGCGCTCTACGATGGCCGCCGCGTGGTCCAAGTCGCGACCCAAGAGGTCCGTGAGGAAGGCCCTGCCGTACATTGCGATATGTCTTACCGCGTTGTCATGGGGCCGGGCTATGTCTCTCCCTTTTATCTAAAATCCTTCGGGATGGCGCTTGTCTATACCGCGGGCACCCTCACCAAGGCGTCATTGAGCGGTGGCGGATTTAAGGTGCATTTGATCCGACAGTGAGCCTAGGGTTCAGCAGTCACCCAAACCACCCCGAAGGACCGCATGATGCCCGAGCTACGCAAGACAGACCATGTCGCCGAAATCACCTGGCTGGGTATGGTCCCTCAGGATCGCGAAAACATCCGCTCGATCGCGATGGATCAGGCGCGGGCGACCTATGCAGGCTTTGAGGGGGATTTCCACGCCGGGCTGACCCGTCCGGCCTGCGTCCGCGTGCGCAACCTGCATCCTAAGGGCACGGAAATTCGCAATACCCGCCAGTTGTCTATCCTCTCGGCCGAAGAGATGGCGCAGATTGCCGCCGCCATGGACCTGCCTGAGCTTGACCCGACCCTGCTGGGCGCGTCGATTATCCTCAAAGGCATCCCGGACTTTACGCTCGTCCCGCCCGGATCGCGGCTGCAAAACGCACATGGCGCCACCTTGGTGGTGGATATCGAAAATGGCCCCTGCAATCTGCCCGCGCGTGAGATTGAGGTTGACGCCCCCGGCCATGGCAAGGGCTTCAAACCCGCCGCGCAGGGCAAACGCGGCGTGACCGCTTGGGTCGAGCGGGAAGGGCCGCTGGCCGTGGGCGACAGGTTGACGCTTTTCGTGCCGAACCAGCCCGTCTGGCCCCACCTCGGCTGACCGCGCGCCGTTTCGCGATGCTTGAGTGTCGGAAACACGGCCCCCCGTCGGGGTCTTGTCGCGCTATGGCTAAGGAATAAAAATCGCCACCAACGGCAACAGGGGACTCTCATGGCTTTCAAAACCGACATTCAAATCGCCCGCGAAGCGGCGAAACGCCCTATCCAAGAGATCGGCGAAAAGCTGGGCATCTCCAGCGACGACCTGCTGCCCTATGGCCATGACAAGGCAAAGGTAAGCCAGACGTTCATCGATTCCGTCCAAGACCGGCCGAACGGCAAGTTGATCCTCGTCACCGCGATCAACCCCACGCCAGCGGGAGAGGGCAAGACCACCACCACTGTTGGGCTCGGCGATGGATTGAACCGGATCGGCAAAAAGGCGGCGGTCTGCATCCGCGAAGCCTCCCTCGGGCCGAACTTTGGGATGAAGGGCGGGGCGGCAGGCGGCGGCTATGCCCAGATCGTGCCGATGGAAGAGATGAACCTGCATTTCACCGGCGACTTTCATGCCATCACCAGCGCTCATAACCTGCTGGCGGCGATGATCGACAACCACATCTACTGGGGCAACGAGCTTGAGATCGACACCCGCCGCGTCGTTTGGCGGCGCGTGGTCGACATGAACGACCGCGCCCTGCGCCAGATCACCGCATCCTTGGGCGGCGTGCCCAACGGTTTCCCGCGCGAGACGGGGTTCGACATCACCGTCGCCTCCGAGGTCATGGCGATCCTCTGCCTGTCCAAGAACCTCAGCGATCTGCAAGAGCGCCTTGGCGCGATGATCGTGGCCTACCGCCGCGACCGCAGCCCGGTCTATGCCCGCGACCTCAAGGCGGATGGGGCCATGACGGTGCTCTTGAAAGATGCGATGCAGCCCAACCTCGTCCAAACGCTGGAGAACAACCCGGCCTTCGTGCATGGCGGCCCATTTGCCAATATCGCGCACGGCTGCAACTCGGTCATCGCCACGACCACAGCGCTGAAACTGGCGGATTACGTGGTGACAGAGGCGGGCTTTGGTGCCGATCTCGGGGCCGAAAAATTCATGAACATCAAGTGCCGCAAGGCGGGGCTCGCGCCATCGGTGGTCGTGGTTGTGGCCACGGTGCGGGCGATGAAGATGAACGGCGGCGTGGCGAAAGCGGACCTTGGGGCGGAAAATGTAGAGGCGGTGCAAAAAGGCTGCGCCAACCTCGGCCGCCATATCGAGAACGTAAAATCCTTTGGCGTGCCCGTGGTCGTGGCGATCAACCATTTCGTCACCGACACCGACGCCGAAGTCGCCACGGTCAAGGACTATGTCGCGGCCCAAGGGGCGGAGGCGATCCTGTCGCGCCATTGGGAGTTGGGTTCCGAAGGCTCTGCCGATCTTGCCACCCGCGTGGCCGAGATTGCCGATGGTGATCACGCGAACTTTGCCCCGCTCTATGCCGACGAGATGCCGCTTTTCGAAAAGATCGAGACCATCGCCAAACGCATCTACCGCGCCGACGAGGTGCTGGCCGATCAAAAGGTGCGCAATCAGTTAAAAGACTGGGAGGCACAGGGCTATGGCGATCTGCCGGTCTGTATGGCCAAGACCCAGTACAGCTTCTCGACCGATCCCGACCTGCGCGGCGCGCCCACAGGCTTCAGCGTGCCAATCCGCGAGGTGCGGCTTTCGGCGGGGGCGGGGTTCGTCGTCGTGATCTGCGGAGAGATCATGACCATGCCGGGCCTGCCTCGGGTGCCTTCTGCGGAGGCAATTAAGCTCAACGCCGATGGCGATGTGGAGGGATTGTTCTAAGGCGGGTTGCAATGCCCCGCCGTCGCGGTGATGTAGGGCGTGTTCAACGTGCAGCGAGCGAAAGTGAGACGGATATGACAGCGACAATCATCGACGGCAAAGCCTTTGCAGCAACGGTGCGTGACAAGGTGGCGGGCCATGTCGCCCGGCTGACGACGGATCACGGCATCACGCCGGGCCTTGCCGTGGTGCTGGTGGGGGAAGACCCGGCAAGCCAAGTCTACGTCCGCTCCAAGGGCAAAATGACCCGCGAGGTCGGCATGAAATCGGTCGAACACAAGCTGCCCGCGACTGTGGATCAGGACGACCTGCTCAAGCTGATCGACGCGCTGAACAACGACCCCGAGATACACGGCATTCTCGTACAACTTCCGCTTCCGGATCATCTTGATGAAGCCCGCGTGGTCAACGCCGTCTCGCCCGCCAAGGACGTGGACGGTTTCCACATCTCCAACGTCGGGCTGCTGGGCACGGGGCAGAAAAGCATGGTGCCCTGCACCCCGCTTGGCTGCCTGATGATGCTCCGGGACCACCATGGCGATCTGTCGGGGATGAACGCGGTGGTTGTCGGCCGCTCAAACATCGTGGGCAAACCGATGGCGCAGTTGCTCTTGGGGGATAGCTGCACCGTGACCATCGCGCACAGCCGCACCCGCGACTTGCCAGAAGTGGTGCGCCGCGCCGATATCGTCGTCGCCGCCGTTGGCCGCCCCGAGATGGTGCCGGGCGATTGGATCAAAGAGGGCGCCACGGTGATCGACGTGGGCATCAACCGGATTGAGACTGGCGAAAAGACCAAACTGGTCGGCGACGTGGATTTCGACAGTGCCAGCCAACGCGCCGGGGCCATCACACCCGTGCCGGGTGGCGTTGGGCCGATGACCATCGCTTGCCTGCTGGCCAATACGGTTACTGCCTGCTGCCGCGCCAACGGGTTGGAAGAACCCGAAGGGCTGACCGCCTAAGAGGCAGACACAGGCACGATGGTGCCCTGCAGGATGGCGATGAGCTTGGCCGCGCCATCCGTCTCCGCATGCACCTCTGCGGTTACGACACAAAGCCGCCGGCCCGGTTTTACCACCCGGCCCGTGGCAATCAGCCGGTCCCCACGGGCGGGGGCCAGCAGGTTGATCTTGATCTCAGACGTGACAACATCAACCTCCGGCGGCAGCATGCTCAACGCTGCATAACCAGCCGCGGAATCGCCGATGGAAAATGTCAGCCCCGCATGGCCAAAACCCTGCTGCTGCATCGCGCCGGGCAGGACCGGTGCCGTGACCCGGACCAAACCGGGCTGCACGTCGATGATCTCCGCCCCCAAGGTTTGCATCATGGTCTGTTTGCCAAAGCTCTCCCGCACCCGGTGTTCAATCTGGTCCATCATCTCGCCTTTCCGGGCATGGGGATCGCCACTGGTTGCGCGCCTGTCAGCACCGCGCAGGCTTCCGGCCCCATCAAATCACAAAGCACCCGCGACTGGCTGCGCAGCCCGCCGGTATAGGTGCCATATGCAGGCAGGATCAGCCGCTTGCTGTCAAACAGAAAGGCCGGACGCGAGATGCTGCGGCCCCGCGCACGGATCGATGCCTTAGGATGATAATGCCCCGACACCTCGCCCCGGCCCTCGCTCGCGGCGATATGCCGAAAGGTCAGCGGGCCGAGCGCTATCTCTCCCAAATGCGTGCCGCCCAAGCCTACGGGGCCGGGATCATGATTGCCCTCAATCCAATCCCACCGCCGTCCGGCTTGCAGGCCCAGTATCCACAACCGCTCTTCCTCTGGCAGCGCTCGCGCCGCGCCAAGGTCGTCGAAACTATCGCCAAGGCAGATCACATGTCGCGCCTGCGTAAAGGACAGATCCGCTGCCAGACGGTTCAACGTATCGCGGGTCTCATAAGGCGGCAGTGCCGACCCGCCGCGCCGCGCGATCCGCTCAGACTTGCCCAGATGCAGGTCGCTTACGCATAGCAAATCCCGGTCGCGCCACAAAAGCGCGCCAGAGCCAAGCGCGGTAAGCGCCGCGCCGGCGAATGAAAAATTAAGGCTGTTCATCCTTTGTTCATCTGAGATCGCCGCCGATTTGGCAAGGGGATAAACGCGATTGTCAGAAGACCGGAAACGGCAGCGCAGCGGTATTTAAGAAAGGATGAAAGGTAGAAAACGCGCCCCGCAGCCGGGCGTTAACCTGACCGGAGACGCGCCTTCATCCTTTGCGGTCATCGGCTCCGCAGCCTGTACCGCGGGATCAAGATGCGCCGCGTGGGTTAAAGAACTCTTAATATCTTCATCCTTTTTCAAATACCTTGCAGAACCTTTCCGCCTGCGGCACCTCGGTGTTCAACGCCCATCTCGCCAAGGCGGCTGATCCGAGGGCGGCGGAGTGAGCTGCGCGAGGCCGGAGGCTTCCATCAGTCTTTCGGCCTCTTCCGCCAGCATGCGTTCCTGTCCGGCGCCTTCGACAGGCACACGGCCCATTTCCAGAAACAGCGGTGCGGCGAGCGGGCTTACGCGGGTCAGTTTGCGGTGGGTGATGCGCCCGGCGATGCGGCCCAGCATCTCTTCGATCCTGCCAAAATCCACCAGACCGCTCAAGGCTTCCTCACGGGTGATGTCGAGCATCAGATGGTCCGGTTCATAGCGTTGTAATGTGTCGTAGAGGATGTCGCTGGAGAAGGTCGTCTGTCGCCCGGATTTGCGTGCTTTGGGGCTGTTGCGTTCGATCAGCCCGGCGATGGTCGCCGCGGCCCGGAAGGTACGTTTCATCACGGCATTGCCCGCAAGCCAACTGTCGAGACCCTCGTGCAGCACGCTGGGGTCGAGCAGCGGCGCGGGGTCGTCGACGGGGGAGAGGCCCCAGATGAGCGTGGCATAGTCTGTTGCTACGAAGCCCAAGGGGCGCAGGCCAAGGTCTTCCATGCGTTTGGTCAGCAGGAGGCCTAGCGTTTGCTGACCGTTGCGGCCGGCAAAACCGTAGAAGACCGTTTGTTCGGCAAAGTCATGGGGGAAGCTTTCGACCAGCAGCGTGCCGGGTTGTGGTAATTGGCTGACCTCACGTTGCAAGGTCAGCCATTCGGCGGTGTGGCGCGGCAATTCGGGCCAACTGTCTTGCGTGAACATCTGTTGCACGCGGGCCGAAAGCTGGGTGGAGGTGGCGAATTTCGTGCCGCCGAAGGTGGCCACCTTGGGCTTTTTTGCGGCGTTGCGGCTGACTTCGACAACGGTTTCGCGCAGGCCTTCGTAGCGTACGATTTGGCCGCCGATCAGAAAGGTGTCGCCTTTGGTGAGCGTTGCGGCAAAGCCTTCTTCGATCTCGCCCAGCGGTTTGCCGCCGCGGTTGCGTTTCATGCGGACCTTCAGCTTATCGGTATCTTGGATTGTGCCGATGTTCATGCGGATGCGTTGGGCGGCGCGCGGGTCACGCAGTTGCCACTGGCCATCGGAGCGTTGCAGCAGGCGTTGCCAGCGGTCGTAGGCGCGCAGGGCATAGCCGCCGGTGGCACAGAAATCGAGGCAGGCGTCGAAGTCGGCGCGGGACAGTGCGGCGTAGGCCCCGGCGGAACGGACCTGCGCGAAGAGGTCGTCAGCGTCAAAGGGACCTGCGCAGGCGGCGATGAGGATATGTTGGCACAGCACATCGCGCGGGCCGGGGCCGCGCGGGTCGCCGTCGAGCGCGCCTTCGAGGACAGCCTCTAGCGCGGCCACGCATTCGACCACTTCAAAGCGGTTGGCAGGCACCAAAAGTGCCTTGGAGGGCGCGTTGTAGCGGTGGTTGGCGCGGCCGATGCGTTGGACCAGCCGCTTTACGTTTTTGGGGGCGCCGATCTGGATGATGAGGTCGACGTCGCCCCAGTCGATGCCAAGATCAAGCGTGCCGGTGCAGACGATGGCGCGCAGATCGCCGCGCACCATGGCGGCTTCGACCTTTTCGCGTTGGGCGCGATCCAAGCTCCCGTGGTGGATCGCGATCGGCAGGGCGTCTTCATTGGCGAGCCAGAGTTTGTGAAAGAAAATCTCGGCCTGCGCGCGGGTGTTGTGGAAGATCAGCGTGGTCTTGTGTTGGCGCACTTGCTCAAGCACCGCTGGAATTGAATAGGCAGCACCGCCCCCGGCCCAAGGCGGGGCTTCCTCGGTGTGTAGCATCTGGATGTCGGGGGCGGGGCCCGGATCGGCCAGCAGCACTTCGCAAGGGTCCGGGTGGCGGGCCATGAGATGGGCGATGGCCGAAGGGTCTTCGACCGTGGCCGAGAGGCCCACCCGTTTGAGGCCGGGGCAGAGGGCTTGAAGACGGGTCAGTGCCAGCATCAACTGGTCGCCGCGTTTGCTTTCGGCGAGGGCGTGGATTTCATCGATCACCACGCGTTTGAGACCGCGAAAGGTGCGGGCGGCGTCCTCGTAGGAGGTCAGCAGAGCGAGGCTTTCCGGCGTGGTCAGCAGGATATGCGGCGGGTCGGCGCGCTGGCGGCGGCGGCGCGATTGCGGGGTGTCGCCGGTGCGATCCTCGATGCGGATGGGCAGGCGCATTTCGTCCACCGGGCGGGTCAGGTTGCGTTTGATATCCGCAGCCAGCGCTTTGAGGGGGGAGATGTAGAGCGTGTGCATCCCCTCGTGCTCTTGCTCGGCCAGATCAACGAGGGTGGGCAGAAAACCGGCCAGCGTTTTACCGCCGCCTGTGGGGGCGATGAGCAGCAGGGCGGGGGCCGCGGCACGGTCCAGCATTTCCTGCTGGTGCGGGTGCAGGGACCAGCCGTTCTGGGCGAACCAATCGGCGAATTTGGGGGGTAGGGCGCGCATGAATGCCAATGTAGTATCGGCAGGCCGTGGGGCCAGCGGCCAGGGCTATTTAACGATCACCTCATCGCGGACGAACATATTGGCCCATGCACGGTCCACCAGATCGGGGTTCATCTGATAGGGGATGCCTTCGAAATCGCAAATGGCGATCATCTGGTCGATCAGGAAGTTCGGCTGATAGTTCGCATAGACGTTGTCGATGGTCGGGTATTTCACCTTGAGTAGATGGATCAGCGTCGCTTCATCCAGTGGCATGCCGCGTTTGCGGGCGACCATGGCAAAGATCTTGAGGAAGTTCTCTTGGTCCGGCCCGTCGATTTTGATCTTGAAGAAAATACGCCGTAGGGCCGCTTGATCAAAAATCTCATTCGGGTGGAAGTTGGTTGAGAAAATCACCAGCGTGTCGAAGGGCACCTCGAATTTCTCACCCGATTGCAGGGCGAGGATGTCTTTGCTTTCCTCAAGCGGCACGATCCAGCGGTTGATGATGCTTTGCGGTGGCTCTTGCTGACGGCCAAGGTCATCGACGATAAAGATGCCGCCGGTGGCTTTGAGTTGCAGCGGGGCCTGATAGGTTCGGGCCGTGGGGTTGTAGACCAGATCGAGCATGTCGAGCGTCAACTCACCGCCGGTGATGACCGTCGGGCGTTCGCAGCAGACATAGCGGGCGTCATAACGGGTGATACGGCGCAGGGAGGTCGGGTCTTGGACCTCTGCCTCGGCGGAGGAATGCACGATCGGGTCATAGACGGTGATGACTTGGCCCGCGTATTCAATGGCGCGGGGGACATAGACCTTATCACCAAGCGCGTCGCGGATGCCGTTGGAAATGCTTGATTTTCCGTTTCCCGGCGGGCCGTACATCAAGATTGACCGCCCGGCAGAGACGGCAGGCCCAAGGTGGTCCAACAGGCTGTCGGGCAGCACCAGATGGCCCATGGCCCCGGTGAGCTGATCGCGGGTGATTTGCACGTTGCGCACGGATTGGCGTTTGACCTGCTCGCGGTAGACCTCAAGCGGGACGGGCATAGCGCCGAAATATTCCGATTGCGCCAGCGCATCCAAGGCGCGCGCTTTGCCAGCGTCGGTCAGTTGATAGCCCATTTCATTGCCGCTGGTGGCGCTGAGCGTGCCTGTCGCCTCTAGCAGGCGCTGGCCGCGGGCTTGGTCGACCATTTCTTGCGTGACTTGGGTCGGCAGGCAGAGCGCTTGGGCCAGATCGCTGACCATTTCGACGTTCTTGCGAAAGATCGTTTTCAGAAGGATGTCGCGCATCATCACGATGGGCAGTTTCATATCCTCCAACCGCTTGGGGGGCGGCGGGGCAAGCACTGTGCTGGTCGGGGCGTTCATCAATGGCTTCCTTGGCAAAGCATGCGGCGGTGCGGCTTGTCGGTCAGACTGCAGGATAAATCTTGAATATGGCGTGAATGTGGACGCTTATTCCGCAATAAAAGAAAGTTGCGGCGGGCAGGGCGCGTTCAGACCCCGTAGCGCGCCCCTAGAATGAGATAGAGCCCCAGCGTGGTGCCAAGGGCGAGGCCCATGGGGAATTTCTTGGTTTCCTGCCAGCTTTGCCAATCGGGCGCGAGGCGGCGCAGGGGGGTGTATTTCACCCCGCGGTGCGTGGCAGCGGCGGCCAGAAGGGTGGCCATGAAAAGCATCATCAGCAGGCGCAGATCACCCATGGCGATAAAGGGCGCGGCAGCCGCGGCGAATTTGGCGTCTCCTGCGCCCATGACGCCAGCGGCGTTCAGCACGATGCCAATGACCAAGACGATCACGAGGCTCAGCAAGCGCCAGAGATAGGTTTCAAAGGGCAGCAGGAACAGACCCAACACCACGAAGATCGCGATGAGTACCAAGACCGCCTGATTGGTAATGCGCATCTGCTTCATGTCGGTGAAGGCGACATAGAGGCAGATCGGCAGGACGAAGGGCAGAAACCACAGGGCCGCCGTGGCAGAGATCGCCATGGCTCAGCCGTTTTCCAACGCGCGCAAAGACCGGACGGCGGCTTCGAAGTGCTGGGGATGGGTGTCGATCGCTTCGCGCAGCAGGCCCTTGCCGGTCTCCACATCGCCGCGTTTGATCGCCGACAGGGCCATCGTGTGCAAAAGCTGGGCGCGTTCGGATTGCTCCATCGGCATGACGGGCAGGGTGTAATCGCGCTGTGCGGCGCGGGCCATGATGAGGTTGTTCTTGGCGGTGAAAAGCGTGTTGTCCTGACGGATCGCCTCGCCAAAAAGCCTCTCGGCTTCGGGGTAATCACCGCGGGTTAGTTTGGAGTAGCCCCAGTTGTTCATCACGGCGGCAGGGGTCGTGGTCAGGCCAACGGCGATTTCATAGAAACTATCGGCGCGGCTCCACTGTTCCTTGCTGTCGGCAACCATGGCTTCGAGCCGGTAGCGGGCGAATGTCTCATGGGTGGGGGGGATGCTGTTGAGGACCGTCTCAGCCCGCGCCCAGTTGCCCGAGCGGATCAGCGCATCGGCCAATTGCACACTGTCTTCGGGCGTGGCGCCCTTCATCTTGGTGACCTTGTCCCATGCGCCCACAGCTTCGGTGGAGCGTTTGGCCCGCACGAGCGATGCGGCAAGCCCGCGCTGGTGGTCGATCCGGTCGGGGCTTTCCTTGACGGAACGCGCAAAGTAACTCACCGCCTCATTGGGGTCGGCCACGGTAAGCATCACGTCGGAGAGGTTGGTTTCATCCACCACATTGACGTCCTTGAAGGCCCGCTCAACGGTGGCGTTCGCATCTTTTTCACCGCAGCCAGCAAGGGCGGTGACGCCTGCCATGCAGACGGCCAGAATGATTGGATGGCGCATTTTGCGTCCTTTTACTGCTCTGCCGGGTCATGGTGTCGGACGGATCAGGTAATCCCCGCTGCCGCGCCGCACCAATTTGTAATTATCTTCATTGACTTCTGTTATAACAGATTTTTCCGTTTTTGCGAGCGCCAAGCGCAGATTGTCCCGGATTGCGTCACTTTCGCCATTATCGAGGGCATAGGCTTTGCGGAAAATCTGCTCGGCCTCGGCGGTCTGGCCGCTTTCCATCAGCACAACGCCAAGGTTGTTCCAGACTTCTGGCTCGGCAGCGTCCTTCTCAACCGCGCGGCGCAGCAGGGTTTCGGCCTGACCCAAACGCCCCAGCCCGAGGTTGGCACTGCCCAAAGCCGAGAGGACTTCCCCCGTTAGCCCGTGATCCAGCGCGGCGCGGTTGAAGGATTTGATGGCCAGTTCATACTGTCCCGCCGCGATAAGCCTGTGGCCCACTTCGATGCCGTCGACAGCTTCTGCGCGCGGGTTCACGCCGGGGGCATAGAGGCTTTCGGGCTTCTGATCCCCGCGCAACGCGGAAAAGCCGCCTGTTGAACAGGCGGCCAGAGCAAGGGCTAAGATCGGCCCGATGAAAACGGCGCGGGCGAGGCTGCGCCGAATTTTCTCCGTCATTAATTCCCCATCTGACCCAATTTCGAGATGCCATGCGCCGAGGGGCCGACCAGAATGATCAACAGCGGCGGTACGGTAAGGCCCATAGTGGCAAGGGTCATCTTGGTTGGCAACTTGTTTGCCGCTTCCTCGGCCCGCATCACACGTTTGTCGCGCATCTCTTCGGCATAGACGCGCAGGGCGTCTGCGATGGAGGTGCCAAAGGCCGCCGATTGGATCAGCACGGTCACGAAGGAGGAGACATCCTGCACGCCGCAACGCTCGCCCATGTCGTGGAGCACCGACACCTTGTCCTTGCCGGCCTTCATCTCATAGGCGACCATCTCGAACTCTTCAGACAGGGCCCGGTAGGAGGCGCGCAGTTCACGGGCGACGCGGACGATACATTGATCTAGCGATTGCCCCGCCTCGACGCAGACCAGCATCATATCCAGCGCGTCGGGAAAACCGCGGGTAATCTCTTCTTTGCGGGAATCGACACGGCGTTTGACCCAGTATTTGGGCAGGTAATACCCAATCGCACCGGGGCCGATGGCCCACATCATGGTCTGCTGCGTGGTCATCCCTTCGCCGCCGCCCAAGACATTGGTGTAGATCAGGCCGCCCACCAGCCCGAGCATCCCAAGGGCAAACTGCGCGAAGTAGTAGAGCCGCACCGCATCGCGCGACCGATAACCCGCCTGACGCAGCATCAATTGTTTGGCGCTGAGTTCGGCCACGTCTTCGGGCTCAAGAAACTTGGCGAACTTTTGCAACTGCGCGTTCTGGTCGGACTGGCGCAGCTTCTCGCGCGCGCTATCGCCCGTGGGGGCCGTGCTGGTGCGTTTGAGCTTGGTCAGCGGGTCTTCGGGCTGGCGCAGCATCAGCACAAGCGTGATCGCCACCAAGGTGACGCCCAAAGTACCGACGATGATGATCAGGCCCATCGGCCCCAAGGCTTGGTTGATCTGATCGTTAAGCTGATTGAGAAATTCCATCATCGGCCTCTCAGACTTTGATATTGGTAAGGATGCGCATCACGAACAGGTTCAGCACAAGGAAGATGCCCACAAGGAAACAGGCAGGAATGAAGTAGGGGTGATCGCGCACTTCGTCGTAGTAATGCGGATCGCCAAGGTTGATCACCACCAGCGCGGCCAGCGGGAAGCCCGAGAGGAACTTGCCCGACCATTTCGCCTCGGCCGTGATCGCTTTGACCCGGCGGAACAGACGGAAGCGGGCGCGGATCACCTTGGCCAGACCGGCGAGGATCTCGGCCAAGTTGCCGCCCGATTGCTGTTGAATGGTCACCGCCACGGCCAGAAAGCGCAAATCCTGCATGTCGAGCCGTTCGGCCATATCCTTGAGCGCCTCGCCCAGATCACGGCCATAGGCGGCTTCATCCGCGATCACCCCGAATTCGGAGGCGAGCGGGTCTTGGATTTCCTTCGACACGATCGAGATCGCGTTGGAGAACGGGTGGCCCACCCGCAGGCTGCGGACCATCAGCTCAACCGCATCGGGAAGCTGCTCTTCGATCATCGCCATGCGTTTGCCCGCTTTATGGGACACCCAAAAGAACACCGCGCCGACGCCCATGCCGACGGACATCATGGCCCGCACCGGCACCGATGTATCGGTGCCGATGGTCAGCCCCAGAAAGGCCAAGACGGCCAAACCGGCCATAATCATCAAAAGTTGCTGCGGCGTGAAGGCAATCGCGGCCTTCTGCGCACGTTCTGACAGCAGAGAATAGAGTGGGATCGACTTGGCGTTCATATGCTGCTGCATTTCCTTGCGCAGCTTGTCGAGCACCTCTTCGCGGCGGGCCCCTTTCTCGAGCATTTCCAACCGTCGGTTCACGCGGCTGTTAAGGCTGATGGATTTGCCGAATGCGACAAGGTACAGCCCTTCGACCAGCACCAAGACGCCAATAAAGATCAGACCATAGATGATTGGTTCGGCACTCATTGCATCAATCCTTACTGGGCCGCCACGGGTTCATAAATGGAGGCGGGCAGGTCATAGCCCCACATGCGGAACCGCTCGGAGAAGTGGCTGCGCACGCCGGTGGCGGTGAAATGGCCGATGATCTTGTTCTCGGGCGTCAGGCCCACGCGCTGGAACCGGAAAATCTCCTGCATCGAGATCACCTCGCCTTCCATGCCCGTGATCTCGGTGATCGAGGTCATCCGGCGCGAGCCGTCTTGCAAGCGGCTGGCCTGCACGATCAGGTTCACAGCCGAGGAAATCTGGCTGCGCATGGCTTTGAGCGGCATTTCGATCCCGGCCATGGCGATCATGTTTTCCAAACGGCTGACGCCATCGCGGGCCGAGTTGGCGTGGATCGTGGTCATGGAACCGTCGTGGCCGGTGTTCATCGCCTGTAGCATGTCGATCACCTCCTCGCCGCGCGTCTCGCCAACGATGATCCGGTCTGGACGCATCCGAAGGGCGTTTTTCAGACAGTCGCGGGGAGAGACTTCGCCCTTGCCTTCGACGTTGGGCGGGCGGCTTTCCATCCGGCCCACATGGGTCTGCTGGAGTTGGAGTTCGGCGGTGTCTTCGATGGTCAGGATGCGTTCGTCGTTGGCAATGAACGACGACAGCGCGTTGAGCGTGGTGGTTTTACCCGAACCCGTACCGCCCGAAACGATGATGTTCAGACGGGTCGCCACGGCGGCCTGCAAATAGGCGGCCATCTCTTCCGAGAAGGCCCCGAAATTCACCAGATCGTCGATGCCCAGCTTGTCTTTCTTGAACTTACGAATGGATACCAAGGAGCCGTCTACCGCGACGGGGGGCACCATGGCGTTGAAACGCGAGCCGTCTTTCAGACGCGCATCGACGTAGGGGTTGCTTTCATCCACGCGCCGACCCACTGCCGAGACGATCTTGTCGATGATCCGCAGCAGGTGCTTTTCATCCTTGAACGTCACGTCGGTCAACTGCAGCTTGCCGTCCCGCTCGACGAAAATCTGCTGCGGGCCGTTCACCAGAATATCGTTGACGCTGTCGTCTTTCAGCAGCGTCTCAAGGGGGCCAAGGCCGGTCACCTCGTCATAAAGCTCGGAGTTCAGCGTCATGCGGTCTTCGCGGTTGAGCACGATGCTCTTTTCCGAGAGAACCTCGACGGCGATATCGTTGATCTCCTGCCGCAAATCGGCCTCGGAGGCATGTTCCAGCGCGGCGAGGTTGAGGTTGTCCAACAGGGCGCGGTGCAGTTCGAGCTTGATCTCACTCATCCGCTGCTTGCGCTTGACCTCGCGATCCTCGGGCGAAGCGGCGGCGGGTTTGACGGCCCGGCGCATCGAAACCGGTCTAACCGCCTCGGCAGGGGCGGGGGTGGGGGCCGCAGGGGCGGGCTCGACCTTTTTGACAGGCTTGGCCTCTCGGACCGGAGCAGCGGCTTTCGGGGTCGCGGAGGCTGGTTTTTTGTATTTGGAGAACATCGGTACGCTCTTTCGCTAGGGGCTTAGGCCGCTTTGGCCTGCTCGCCCTTGAGATCGTGGATGGAGCTCGCCAGCTTGGCGATTTCGCGCCGCAGGGGGCTTTTCGGGGCAGAGTTGGCCAGCGGCAGCCCATGGTCATTGGCCTGCGTCACCGCTTTGCCGCCATCGGGCAGCTGTACGTCAATTGAGATGCTGAGCGATTCGGCCATCCGCTTGACCCGGCTCTTGGCGCTGAGATCGGTGAATTTGGGTGCGCGGTTCATTACGTAGCGCAGCTTTTCAAAGGGCAGTTCCTCGGATTGCAGCGCCCGTTTGAAACGCAGGGCGTTCTGGGCCGAGCGCATGTCGAGTTCCAGCATCGCAAAGTAGACATGCGCGCTGGTCAGCACGGTCTCGGACCACTGCACCAGCGTCGAAGGCATGTCGACGATGACATAGTCGAACTGGTTGCGGGCCATGTTGAGGATGCGATCAATGTCTTCGTTGGTGACGATATCGAGCGGCAGCATCTCAGCCGGGGCGGTCAGCACATGCAGCTTGTCCTCGAAGGTTTGCAACGCTTGGCCAAAGATTTCCTCGTCCATGGTTTCCGTGTCGGACATCATCTCATAGACGGCTTCGCGCCGTTGCAGATCAAGGAAGGTCGCGACAGAGCCGTATTGCAGGTCGAAATCCAGCAGGCAGACCGAGGGCGGATTTTTCTTGTCCGCATTGGCCAGCTCCCACGCAAGGTTCACGGCAAGGGTCGTGGCCCCGGTGCCACCAGCCAGCCCATGCACCACGATTAGGGCACCATCCTTTTGCGCGCCGGCCTTCAGTTGCGGGGCGCTGGCCTCGGCTGCGGGGGCAGGGGCCGCGTTCTCTCCGGCGCGGACGCGGGCGATGGCCTGGGCCAACTCGCCTTCGGGCAGCGGATAGGGAACGAATTCATCCGCACCCTGACGCAGCAGCGAATGCAGCGCGGCGGGAGTCATGTCTTCGGCGATCAGAATCACCCGGATGTCGCGGGCCTTGGCCTGCGTGATGATCTCAGTCATCAGAACAAGGTTGTCTTCGTCGGTCTCATCCATGGCGAGGGCGACAAATTCCATCGCCTCAGCCTCGGGCTGGCCAAAGAACGCCAGCGCTTCGGCGAATCCCAGATCGCCCCAGCTTTCGCCCAGAGTGGCCTCCATGTCTTCGATCAAGAGGTCGAAGTTCTGTACATCGCGGCTGATTGTGCAGGCAACGATCGGCGCTGCTTCGGGGTGGGGCATAGTGCTGCTCATGACCTTTTGTCCTTTACATCAACGGTTTGGCCGGAGGGCGGCGATATTCTGTCGCCGCGATCGCTCTGACCTCTGCCTCATGCGCGGCCCTTGAGCCGGGCACATTTATCCTTCTGTGTCGAATATCACCCCCAACTGGGGCGAGATTGGGGCCAAAAAGCCTCTATTGTTGGGTATCTTGAAACGATCTGCCCATTCACGCCCGATTGACCATGGACGGGCTGGGACGAAAAACCCCCGCGGCCCGAAGGTGCGGGGGGATATTCTTTTGTCGAAAGAAGGGCTTGCCCTACTCTCCGCCACCACCTGCGACGGTGGCACTGGCGCTCAGTTGCGAGGGGGGCACGGCGCTGGCCACATACTCGCGGTAGATGATCTGCGCATATTTTCCATCCAGCAGCATCGGGTGGCCGTGAACAAAGCCGCTGACCTCGGTCACGGTGCGGCGATTGCGGCGCTCACGGCCTTGGGTCACGATCAGGGGCTGCGTTTCGCCAAAGGAAACAACGGCTTCCAATCGGCTGGGGCTGATTCCCAAGGTCGAGAGATAGCGCACCACAGCCTGCGCGCGGCGCAGCCCGAGGGCGCGGTTATAGGTCTGCGAGCCGACCAGATCGGTGTGGCCGTAAACGCGGAAGCGAATCTCGGGGAACTGGCGAATCCATCCAGCCTGTTGGCGCAGGATCGCCTGCGCATTGGCGTCCAACCGGTCGGAGTTAAAGGCGAAAGTCACGGTAGAGCGGACCTCGCTGGCAAAGCGGTTCGCCAGATCAAAGGTTACACGCTTTTCGCCTGTCATGACCTGACGGTTGTGCAGCGTGGCATTGCCGAACTGACCGGTGTCCACGATCGACCCTGCCTCGCGGTAGAACTGCGTATAGACCGGATCATTGCTGGGGGAGCAGGCGGCGAGCCCGGCGAGGGCCGCGGTGCCAGCGATCAACGTGATATGTCTGCGTGTCATCGGATCAATCCAGTACATAACCGTAGGAGCCGCGGAAGTCCTGTTTGGCGACCTCGCCCGCAGCACCCCGGCTGGGGGTGCGGGTGCCGTCCGCCGTGCGCCCGTGCAAGAACAGGTCTTTCTCGGACGGTGGTTTGATGCGGTCCGTGGGCAGCACCAGCGCCTCGCCACGGGTTGGCGTGACCAAATGCGCAGTGACGATGATGACCAGTTCCGTCTGGCTGCGCTGATAATCCGCTGACCGGAACAGCGCGCCCAGCACCGGCACATCGCCGATCCACGGCAGTTGCCGCGTGCTGTCGGTGAAGTCGTCGGTCAGAAGGCCCGCGATGGCAAAGCTCTCACCGTCGCGCATCTCGACCGTGGTCGAGGTTTCGCGGCGGGTGAAGGCGGAAATCTCAATGCCGTTGCCCAATGAGATGCTGTTACTCGCGTCGATGGCCGAAACGGCGGCGTTCATTTCAAGGTTGATGATATCCTTGTCCACGACGCGCGGGATAAAGGCGAGCTCTACGCCGAAGGGTTTGAATTCCACCGAAACGGTATCACTGGTCTGGGCCACGGGGATGGGATATTCGCCCCCGGCGAGGAACTTGGCCTCTTGCCCCGAAAGCGCCACGAGGTTCGGCTCGGCCAGGAACCGCACGACGCCCTTTTCTTCCAGTGCTTCCAACAGGATGCCCACTTGGGTCGAGCCTGCGTTGAAGCCGAAAAGCACCGCGCCCGCGTTCTGGTTCGCCGATGGGATCGACCCGCCGAGCGAGGTCGCGACCCCGCCCGAAGTATTCGTGCCGCCTGTGCCCGCACTGAAGTTGGACCCGCCATTGATGGCCAGCGAAGAGCCGAGCGATTTCGACACGTTGCGCTGCATCTCTGCAAAGCGGACTTTCATCATGACCTGCTGAATGCCGCCGACGCTCATCAGATTGCTGACCCGCTCGGGTGCATAGCGTTCGGCCAGATCGAGCGCGCGTTGCAGCCGCTGCGTCGAAGAAACGATGCCCGAGAGCACGATGCCGTCATTGGCGGTGCGCACTTCGATCTTCTCACCCGGTAGGATTTGGCGCAGACGTTCTTTGAATTCAGACACATCCGCTGCGACGCGGACATCGACATTGGTAATCAACTGCCCCCCGGCGTCGAGCAGCGTCAGCGTGGTCAGACCCGGAGATTTGCCCAGCACATAGATCGTGCGGTCAGACAAAGATGAGATATCCGCGATGCCGGGGTTGGCAATGCTAAGCTCCGCGAAGGGGATGTCGCTTTCCACCACCACAGCGCGGTTCATCGGAACGTCGAGGCTGGAATTGGTGCCGCGTTTCACGACGCGCAGCGTGTCGGCGCCAGCTGAACTGGGCAGGGTCAATGCCATCGGCATCACGCCCAGTGTCAGCCCCAACAGGGCCGCTTTTAGAAATCTATCGATTTTCATGTGACCTGCCTTTTTGATCACGCCTCGGGATGGGTCTTTTCGCCCTCGTTTGGCAGCACTCTGCGGCAATTCAAATTTTATTGCAAGAATCAAGCTCTTCGCGGGCGCTGTGCATGTGGGCTATTCGCAACATAACAGAGAATGGAAAAGACGCCGCAGGGGGACTGCGGCGTCTTTTTTAGCTTAGCAAGAGGTTGTTATCGGATCAGTTTGTGCAGGGGATCGGCAGTTCGACCACTTCGGCCCCGCGGCGGGTGCGGATCGTGCAAACCTTTTCTTTGGCAACCTCTGCGATGGTTTCCTGCGCTTCGATGCCCAGAAGCGAGCGTTGGTCGACTTCGATAGCCTCGGCCACGGTGTCGTCATTCGTACCGACCAGAGCAAGGGACAGACGGCCGGTTGATTGCGCTTGGGCAAGGGCGGCGACCTGTTGGGGGTTCACGGCCACGGTCACGGTCTTGGCGATTGAGGCTTCGCCCATCACCAGCGCATCTGCGCTTTGGTCGATGGCGATCAGCTGCACGGCCGATTCGATCAGTTTGGTTACATCGCCGTTGCTGGATTGGTTGCCCACGTTCACGCGGCCTGTCCAATAGACATCCACCCGGTCGCCGGGACGCAGGAAACCCGACACGCCGCTGGAAACGTCGACTTTGAGGGCAAAGGCGCGCATGCCACGTGCCAGACGCGAGGTCAGACCGGAATCTTCGCCCGGCTCGGTCACCTTCACGGCCATGATCGCTTCATCTTTCTCAATGTTGCGCAGCACGATGCGTTGATCTTTGGTGTTTTCTGGAAACAGCACGGTTTCCTCAAAGAATGTGCCCTCGGGGATGGCATTCTCGGGCCATTTGACGGCGCGCACATCTTCGCGGGTGAGGGGCTGACCGTATTTCAGGGGCTTGTCGGCCACCCAAACGGTTTTGGTTGGCACCACTTGCGCCAGCGCAGCTTGGGCCTGCGCATTCGCGGTTTGATACTGTGAAATCCGGTCTTTCGCCAGATAAACGGCCCCGCCGGCAAGCGCTATGCCTACCAAAAGAACCAATCCGAATACGGCTCGCATGTCATCACCTCTTTGCTATGGAAGCGAGTCTCGGCCCGCTTTGATCACCTCGGCAGATTAGCCGCCGAATATGGCGAGATTTGGTCGCCACGGCGGCGATGCGATGAAGCTTGCCGTGGTGCGTTTTTGCGGCGCCGTTGTCTTAAGCGGTCAGCTGGACCCGGATGTATTCGACAAGCCCGTCAAGGCTGTCGGAGAATATGCCCAGCACCAAGATTGCTAGGCCCACCAGTCCGGCGGTCAGGACAACCCAATCAACGCTGACAGCGCCGTTTTGGTCACAGAAGAATTTCTTGAATTGGCTGCGCATGCGTATCTCCGCTTGCTGAGCGTTAGGTATGCAAAAGGACCGCCTCCCAGGTTGGGAGGCGGTCCCAATTGTTCGTAGAGCCGGCTAGCTCTGATCCGCTTAGTTGGCCGCTGGTGTGCGATCAGAGGTGGTTTCAAAGGCAGTGATATCTGCAGCGATATTGCCCGACATTGTCTCTACGTTGTCACCGATTGTGTTGAAGGCAACCACGGCCAGGCCAACGATCGCTGCGGTCAGAACGACCCAGTCAACTGTCACGGCACCGTCTTCGTCTTTGCGGAAGTTTTTGATAAAGTTCATCATGTCATGTCCCTCCAAGGATCACTGAGTAAAAGGTCTTAACCTCGCCGTCCGGTTTGCCTCGTTCTCTCATTGAGGCTGTCCGACTTGGTATGACCCTATATAGCCGTCTGATTGGGGCGCGAATTTGGCAGCAACTGCGCCTTTTTCAGACCGTTCGCTTTTTTCTTGCAAAAACTTCCTAACTCTCTGTTTAAATGGAGTTTAATTCTTCTACCTGACCTTCTTGCTCCGCTTTCCCGTCGCCTGAAAGGACAATTGCGGCGAAATCGCCATGATCCCCGCCTCAAACGCTGGTCCGATTCCACGATTCGTGAGATATTGCCGAACAAAGGCGCGTCAGACGCAAGGTAGAGCAGGCATGTATCGTATATTGGCATTCTCGCTGGTCACGGCCCTTATGGCCCCTGCCGTTGCGGCAGAGGGCCCGAAATCCTTTCCTGAGTTTTCCGCCAAACGGGTCGGCCCGCCCAAGACGGGGGCCAAACGCATCACCGTGCAAATTGACCCGGCCGCACGCGCAGCCGCTGCGGCAAAGGTCGACACAGGCCCCGCAGTGGCCGCCACGCCAAGCGGCGCGATTGCGCCTTTGAGTGCGGGGCAGTTTGATTGGTTCTGGGATAAGGTCTCTCCCGCGGCGGACCGCGGCGGGGCGGGGCGGTTGGCGCCTGCGATGGCGGCGCTTTCAACGGGCAAGGTGCCCGCGCCGCGCCTGCAGCACCTGCAAGATATCGCACGCAGCAATGGGGTGGACATCCTGCGCGCCACGGTCGGCACGAATGTCTCTCCGGCGCTGGTATTGGCGGTGATCAGCGTGGAATCGGCGGGACGTACCGATGCGGTAAGCCGGGCCGGGGCGGCTGGACTGATGCAATTGATGCCCGATACCGCTGCCCGCTTTGGCGTGGGCGACAGTATGGTCGCGGCCGAGAATATCTCAGGCGGGGTCAAATACCTTAATTGGCTGATGGGGGAGTTCGACCGCGATCCGATTCTCGTACTGGCGGGCTATAACGCGGGGGAGGGGTCGGTGCGCAAACATGCGGGCGTGCCGCCTTTTGCTGAGACGCGCGACTACGTGCCCAAGGTACTGGCCGCTTTTCAAGTCGCGCAGGGGCTTTGCCTGACACCGCCGGAACTGATCAGCGATGGCTGCGTCTTTGCCGCGATGAACTGATCGCGAAAGCCGTGCCCCCGGCGGATGCCGCCGAGGGGTGCCGCCGGGGTGGTTGTTAAACGATGGTCGCTTGGGTCGCGGCGCGCAGCTCGTCCTCGGTCACGCCATCGGCGCATTCGACGATCTTCAGACCGCCTTCGACCACGTCGAGCACGCCAAGGTTGGTGATGATCCGGTCGACCACGCCCTTGCCGGTCAGCGGCAGGGTGCATTCCTTTAGCACCTTTGACTCGCCCGCTTTGTTCTGGTGGTCCATCACCACGATGACCCGTTTGACGCCGGCGACAAGGTCCATCGCGCCGCCCATGCCTTTGACCAGTTTGCCGGGGATCATCCAGTTCGCCAGATCGCCGTTCTCGGCCACTTCCATGGCACCGAGGATCGCCGCCGCGATCTTGCCGCCGCGGATCATGCCAAAGGACATGGCGCTGTCGAAATAGGCGGTGCGGCTGAGCTCGGTGATGGTCTGTTTCCCAGCGTTGATAAGGTCGGGGTCTTCTTCGCCCTCAAAAGGGAAAGGGCCCATGCCCAGCATGCCATTTTCCGACTGCAGGGTGATGTCCTTGTCGCCAACGTAGTTCGCCACCAGCGTCGGAATCCCGATGCCGAGGTTCACATACATGCCGTCTTCGAGTTCCTCTGCGGCCCGCGCCGCCATCTGATCTCTATCCCAAGGCATTATGCTTCCTCCCGCTTGCGTGTCGTGACCTTTTCGATGCGCTTTTCGTGATCGCCTTGGATGATGCGATGCACGTAGATGCCCGGCAGGTGGATTTTATCGGGGTCGAGGCTGCCACGCGGGACGATCTCTTCGACCTCGACGATGCAGACCTTACCGCACATGGCGGCAGGCGGGTTAAAGTTGCGCGCGGTCTTGCGGAACATCAGGTTGCCAGTGTCGTCGGCTTTCCAAGCCTTCACGATCGACAGATCGGCAAAGATGCCCTCTTCGAGGATGTAATCCTCACCCCGGAATTGTTTGACCTCTTTGCCCTCGGCGATCTGGGTGCCGACACCGGTCTTGGTGTAAAAGCCCGGGATGCCCGCGCCACCGGCGCGCATGCGCTCGGCCAAGGTGCCTTGGGGGTTGAACTCCAACTCCAACTCACCGGAGAGGTACTGGCGCATGAACTCGGCGTTCTCGCCCACGTAGGAGGAGATCATCTTTTTCACCTGCCGCGATTGCAGCAAAATGCCGATGCCGAAATCATCGACGCCCGCGTTGTTCGACGCAAAGGTGAGGTCTTTGGCCCCGTTTTCCTTGATCGCCTGCAACAGCAATTCCGGAATGCCACAAAGGCCAAAGCCCCCCGCGGCGATCAGCATGCCGTCCGATAGAACGCCTTCCAGCGCTTCGGCGGCGGATCCATAGATTTTGTTCACGGGCGACCTCCCTCTGGTTTCGTTGCGCCATATGTGACCCTGCGTCGTCGCAGTGTCAATTACGTGGTGCTACGCAGCGAGGCCGCCCGGAAGGGTCAGATGATACGCACTTGCGTGCCGACGGGGCACATGCCGAAAAGCTCTTCGATCTTCTCGTTATAGAGACCAATACAACCGTCCGAGGACCGTCGCCCGATCTTGCGCGTGTCATGGGTGCCGTGGATGATATAGGCGGGCCAGCTGAGATACATCGCATGGGTGCCAAGCGGGTTATCGGGGCCGGGCGGCATGTATTTGTAGTGCGGGAAGCGTTCCATCATCGACGCGGTCGGGGTCCAATCCGGGCCCTCTTTCTTGCGCACGATTTCGGTGTAGCCGCGTTTGGTCAGCTCTTCGGTGGCGGGCACGGAGGTCGGGTAGACCTTGTAGGTCTGGCCGTCGGCGCTCCAATAATGCAGGGCGCGGCTGATGGTGTCGGCCACGATCGCGCCTTTGCCAAGACTGTCAAAGTGGTCCTGCCAACGCTGCGTGGCAAAGCTCGACGCATTGCGCGAAACAGGGGCTTCGTTGGAAAACTCGCGGGCCGCTTGGCCGAATTCCTGCGCGCGCAGGATCTGCGGGGTGAGCAACGCGGCACCGCTTGCGGCGATCACGCCACGTCGGCTGAATTTAATGCCTGACATCTATCTGCCTTTCATATTGGTCTTGCCGGCTCCCTGATCGGAAAATCGAAGGGAGATGGCAAATCACATATTCATGATGTTGGATGTAAACGCCGACCACAGGCGGAACCGCGCCGATCCCCGGCGCGGCCGCTGTGGTCTGGCGGCGTAATTACGCGCTGTCGGCCTTTTTCGCCGCCGGCTTCTTCGCGGCGGGTTTTTTGGCCGGAGCCTTTTTGGCGGGCGCTTTCTTGGCTGCCGCCTTCTTTGCCGCGGGTTTTTTGGCCGCGGCTTTCTTCGCCGGTGCCTTCTTGGTCGCCGCCTTGCGTTTGGCGGGGGACTTGGCGAGCTTCTCTTCGATCAACTCGACCGCGCGTTCCATGGTCAGGTCTGCCGGTTCGATCTCTTTCGGGATCGTCGCGTTGACCTTTTCCCACTTCACGTAAGGCCCGTATTTGCCTTCCATGACATTGACCGCGCCGCCCATATCCGGGTGATCGCCCATCTCGCGGATCGGTTTTGCGGCCTTGCCACGGCCACCACGGCTGGCAACCTTCTCGGCCAGAAGCTGCACCGCGCGGTTCATGCCCACGGTCCAAACCTCATCGATGCCCTCAAGGTTGGCATTGGTGCCGCCCCGGTCCGAGGTGCTTTCGGCGTGTTTGATGTAAGGCCCGTAGCGGCCGATATTGGCCCAGACCATCACGCCGTCCTCGGGGTGGGGGCCGATCTCCCGCGGGAGGGAGAGCAGCATCACGCCCTGTTCCAGCGTCAAATCCTCGGGCACCCAATCCTTGGGGATCGACTGGCGCGGCGGTTTTTTGTTTTCATCGGTCACCGGCCCGCGCTGGACGTAAGGCCCGAAACGGCCCTTGAAAACGCGGATTTCGTCGCCCTGATCCTCACCCAAAAGCTTGCCATCAGGCGGAATGGCCGAGGCTTCGGCCTCCGGATCGGGCGGGCCAAAGGGGCGTGTGTAACGGCATTCGGGGTAGTTCGAGCAGCCGATAAAGGCGCCGCCCGAACGGGCCGTGCGCATCGACAGGCGGCCAATTTCGCAATTGGGGCAAAGCCGGGGGTCGCCACCGTCTTCGGTCGGCGGGAAAAGATGGGGCTCGAGCACCTCATTGATCTTTTCCAAGACCTCGGTGATGCGCAACTCGGATGTTTCTGCAATCGCCGCCGAGAAATCACGCCAGAAGCGACGCAGCACTTCCTTATAGGCGGCATCGCCCGCGCTGACCTTATCAAGCTGGTCTTCGAGATCGGCGGTGAAATCATAGCCGATGTAGCGGCGGAAGTAGTTTTCGAGAAATGCGGTGACCAGCCGGCCCTTATCCTCGGGGATCAGACGGTTGCCGTCCTTGCGAACATATTCGCGGTCCTGAATCGTGGTGACGATGCTGGCATAGGTCGAGGGGCGGCCGATGCCGAGCTCTTCCATGCGTTTAACCAGCGTGGCTTCGGTATAGCGCGGCGGCGGCTGGGTGAAATGCTGCTCCGGGGTGACGGCGCGTTTGTCCATCGCGTCGCCTTGGCTGATCTGCGGCAGACGCTTGTCGTCCTCATCGACCACATCATCACGGCCTTCTTCATAGACCCGCAAGAACCCGTCGAACAGCACGACCTGACCATTGGCGCGCAGGCCAACCTGACCGTCATCGCTGCCGACCTCAACCGTGGTGCGCTCCAGCCGGGCGCTTTCCATCTGGCAGGCCAGCGTGCGTTTCCAAATCAGGTCATAAAGCTTCGCCTGATCGGCATCGAGCTTCAGTGTCTTCGCGTCTTTGGTCATATCCGTGGGGCGGATACATTCGTGCGCTTCCTGAGCGTTTTTCGCTTTGTTTTTATAGATGCGCGGCTCTTTCGGCACGTAATCCGCGCCGAAACGGTCAGCGATCGCATCACGCGCCATGCTCACCGCTTCGGGCGCCATGTCGATGCCGTCGGTCCGCATGTAGGTGATGTGCCCGGCCTCATAGAGGCGCTGCGCGGTCGACATGGTCTGGCGCGCGCCCATGGAGAATTTGCGGCTGGCTTCCTGCTGCAAGGTCGAGGTCATAAATGGTGCCGAGGGGTTGCGGCTGGCCGGTTTCGCCTCGACGTTCATCACTTTCAGCGCGCGGCTGGTGATCGCCTGCACGGCCATCTCGGCCTGCGTGGCATCGGCCAGATCGAAGCGATCCAGCTTTTTGCCCGCAAGAGAAACGAGGCGCGTTTCGAATTCTTGGCCGCGCGGCGTGGCGAGCAGGGCCTTCACCGACCAGTATTCACGGGCGCGGAAGGCTTCGATCTCCATCTCGCGCTCAACGATCAGGCGCAGGGTGACCGATTGCACACGTCCGGCGGACTTCGCACCGGGCAGTTTGCGCCAAAGCACGGGAGAGAGGTTGAACCCCACCAGATAGTCCAGCGCGCGGCGCGCGAGATAGGCCTCGACCAGCGGCATATCGACCTGACGCGGGTTCTGCATCGCCTCGGTCACGGCCTTTTTAGTGATCTGGTTAAAGACGACGCGGCTAACGGGCGTGTCTTTCTTGATCGACTTGCGCTTGGTCAGCGCCTCTTGCAGGTGCCAGCTGATCGCCTCGCCTTCGCGGTCGGGGTCAGTCGCGAGGATCAGTGCGTTGTCTTTGGCCAGCGCGTCGGCGATGGCTTTGACGTGTTTCTTGCTGTCAGAGGCGACTTCCCATTTCATGTCGAAATCGGCGTCGGTGTCGACCGATCCGTCCTTTGGCGGCAAGTCCCGGACGTGGCCGTAAGAGGCGAGAACGGTGTAATCGTCGCCCAGATATTTGTTGATCGTTTTGGCCTTGGCTGGGGATTCGACAACGACGACGGGCATAAATACAGGCACCTTAGATCAAAAATGAGGGCGGCTTTGCGCTGTCTCATGTGGGATGGCGGGGGTGTTTGTCAATGCGGCTGCTGCGGATGAGGGGTTTGGCGCGCAGCGGTTTGGCAGGGCAGATGGGCCGTATTGCCGCTATTAGCGGGCGGCTTTCGGCAGCGCCTTGGTCGGGGGCGTTGCTCGCGGAGGTGCCACGGCGCAACTCTGCTCAGGCCGGGACGAAATGTGCGACGCCGTCAGGCGGAACGGCTTAGCAACCCGCCCGGCTGACGCTGAATTTCCCCCTCCATCTCAAGATCAAGCAGGGCAGGGGCCACGTCACTGCTGGGCACTTGCAGATCGCGGATCAACTGATCCTCTGCGACCGGGGCGGGGCCGAGGCGGGCGAGGATTTGCGCATGGAGCTTTGCGACGGGGCCGCGGTTTGGCGGAGGCGTTTTTGCCCGAAGTGGGGGCGGCGCGGGCTTGCGTCGGGGCGTTTCGGGCCCCGGTGTGGCCAACTCCGGCAAAACCTCCAACACGTCAACGGCGGAGCGGACCAGCACTGCGCCATCGCGGATCAGCATGTTGCAGCCCGCCGCGCGCGCGTCCATCGGGTGGCCGGGCACCGCCAGCACGTCGCGCCCCTGATCCAATGCATCGCGTGCGGTGATCAAACTGCCCGAGCGGGCCGCCGCCTCAACCACCACGGTTGCCCGGCTCAGACCAGAGATGATGCGGTTGCGGCGTGGGAAATGCCGCGCCATCGGTTGCAGCCCCATGGGTTGCTCTGACAGGCGCAGCCCCTGCGCCGCGATCTGTTCCGCCAGTTCTGCATTCTCGCTTGGGTATATAATGTCGACCCCGCCCGCCTGCACGGCGATGGTGCCATGGGCCAGCGCGGCCGAATGGGCAGCGGCGTCGATGCCCCGCGCAAGGCCGGAGACGACGACAAATCCAGCCTCCCCAAGCTCTGCCGCGAGGGTGCGTGCCATGCGAAGCCCAAGCGAGGAGGCATTCCGCGCACCGACCAATGAAATCATAGGCCGGGTGAGGAGGGATGGGTCACCGATCACCCACAAAAAGGGCGGGGCATCGTCGAGATCATTCAATAGGTCGGGGTAGGGCGCCTGTCCATGAACCAGCAGCCGCGCCCCGGCGGTGCGGGCGGCATTGAGTTCGGCCTGAACAACCCCTTCGGGGCAAATGCGATAGTTCGAAATGCCTGCGGCCTGCGCCACTTCGGGCAAGGCGTTCAGCGCATTGATCGCAGAGCCATGTTCATCCAGCAGACGCCGGTAGGTGGAAATGCCCACCCTGCGTGAGCGCAACAGACGAAGCCGGGCAAACTGTTCATCTTCCTGGGTGGGTGGGAGTGGGGGGTGAGTGGAAGAAGGATGTAGGTCCTTGTCAGTCATCCCGAAGCTCCGTCCGTTGCAGAATCAGGTATAGGATTTAGTGCTTAACAACCTATGAATTTTCTCCAACCCATTCGATTCAACTCAGACGTGTCGTCAGGTCGCGGCCCCGCCCACGGTCAGCCCGCCGATCATCAGGGTCGGCTGGCCCACGCCAACCGGCACCCATTGGCCCTGCTTGCCGCAGTTGCCCATTCCGGGGTCCAGCGTCGGGTCATTGCCAATGGCGCGGATCTGCTGCAGCGCCGTGGCCCCGTCGCCGATCAGCGTGGCTCCTTTGACCGGCGCGCCGATCTTGCCGTTTTGCACGCGGTAGGCCTCGGTGCAGGAAAATACGAACTTGCCGTTGGTGATATCGACCTGACCGCCGCCAAATCCGATGGCATAAATCCCATCTTTGAGGTCGGCCACGATGTCCTCCGGTGCCGCATCGCCGCCTAGCATATAGGTGTTGGTCATGCGCGGCATCGGGATATGGGCATAGGATTGCCGCCGTCCGTTCCCGGTTGAGGCTCCGCCCATCAGCCGCCCGTTCTGACGGTCCTGCATATAGCCCACCAGCACGCCATCCTCGATCAACACATTGCGCACCGAGGGGGTGCCCTCGTCATCGACCGAGATCGAGCCGCGCCGGTCGGGGATCGTGCCATCGTCCAGCACGGTCACGCCCTTTGCCGCGATCTGTTGGCCCATCAGCCCGGCAAAGGCGCTGGAGCCCTTGCGGTTAAAATCGCCCTCAAGCCCGTGTCCGATGGCTTCGTGCAGCAGGATGCCGGGCCAGCCGGGGCCAAGCACCACGTCCATCACGCCCGCCGGAGCAGGGACGGCCTCTAGGTTCACGCAGGCGATGCGCAGGGCTTCGCGGACCTTGGCCTGCCAGTCGTCGGGCGCGAGCATGCCATCAAGCCCAATCCGCCCGCCGCCGCCGACACCGCCACTTTCGCGGCGACCGTCTTGCTCCACGATGACCGAGACATTGACCCGTGTCATCGGGCGCACGTCGCGCACTGAATGCCCCTCAGGGCGGAGGATCTCGACCTCCTGAATGCTGGCCGCGATTGTCGCACTCACCTGCACCACGCGGGAATCGAGGCTGCGGGCATAGGCGTCGATCTCGCGCAGGGTATCGACCTTGACCGGAAAGGCATGGCCCGCGATCGGGTCTTCGTCCGTATAAAACCGCTTGTTGCTGGCCTGCGGGGCATCGGCCCACGTGCCGCCGCCATCGCCCACCGCCAGCCGCGCCGTCTCCGCCGCGCGGCGCAGGGACGCCTCGCTGAGTTCGGTGGAATGGGCGTAGCCTGCAACCTCACCGCGCACGGCGCGCAGGCCAAAGCCCTCGGCGGCATCGTAGCTGGCGGTTTTGAGGCGTCCGTCGTCGAACACCAGCGCCTCTGAGCGGCGGCGTTCGAGGAACAATTCCCCGTCATCGGCACCGGCCACGGCCTCGCGCAGCACGCTCAGAGCGGTTTCTCGGTCCAGATCGGCCTCGAAGGGGGTGAAATGCGCGCGGCTCATTGGGGGTATCCTTGCTTGCTGTCACAAAACTGTCTCGCGCGGCTCTATGACGCAAGCATGTGACTTTATCTTGTAGGCAGAATATGATTGTAAGCATCCAGGATTACAACGGCACCGGGTCGCAGCAGCGGTTTGGGGTGCCTTATCGGCTTCTTAATGGTCACAAGATCAGGACGACATATGAAACATCTACTCCCCCTTTCCGGTCTTTTGACCAGCCTTGCCGCCCTGCCTGCATTGGCACAGGACAGCCTGCGCATTGACGGGCTTGATGTCATCGGCAGACCTGTTGACGGCGAGACAGGCTTTCAACCCGCTGTGACGCGGGTGGCGCAGGATATTCACGATCTGGATTACCTGATTCTCGTGATCATCACGCTGATCACCATTTTCGTGACCGGTCTGATCATCTGGGTCATGATCCGTTACAACAAGAAGCGGAACCCGAACCCCTCGTCCTTCACGCACCACACCCCGATTGAGATCGCTTGGACGATCCTGCCGATTCTGGTCCTTGTGCTGATCGGTGCCTATTCGCTGCCGATCCTGTTCCGCCAGCAGGAAATCCCCGAAGCCGACATCACCATCAAGGCCATCGGCAACCAGTGGTACTGGACCTATGAATATGTCGACGAAGAGATTGCCTTTGACAGCTACATGATCGGTGCTCCTGCCACGCTGGGTGACGGCGACGAAGATGTGACCCCCTTCGTGTTGAACGACGCGATGGTCGCCAAGCTCGAAGACGAAGGCTATGCCCGCGAAGACTTCCTGCTGGCCACCGACACATCGGTGGTGATCCCCGTGGGCAAGACCATCGTGGTGCAGGTTACGGCAAGCGACGTGATCCACTCTTGGACCATCCCCGCTTTCGGCGTGAAACAGGACGGCGTGCCGGGCCGTTTGGCGGAACTGTGGTTCACCGCCGAACAGGAAGGCGTCTACTTCGGTCAGTGTTCCGAGCTTTGCGGTCAGGCCCACGCCTATATGCCGATCACCGTCAAAGTCGTCTCGGAAGAGGCCTATGCGGAATGGCTCGGCAACGCCAAGGCGGAATATGCTGGCATCGAACAGCCGCTGACCGTCGCCTCTAAGTAAGCCAGTGCCACGGGGCAGGGCGCAGGCCCGTGCCCCGTGTTTACCCTTGGAAGGTTCGGGATGACTGACATCACCAATACGCCAACACGTGAATACGACGCGCAGCTGGGGGATTACTTCGCCCTGCTGAAACCCCGCGTCATGTCGCTTGTCGTCTTCACGGCCTTCGTGGGGCTGTTGGCCGCACCGGTCTCGGTCAATCCCGTCATCGGCTTTTGCGCGATCTTGTTCATTGCCATCGGCGGCGGCGCCTCGGGCGCGCTCAACATGTGGTGGGATGCCGATATCGACGCGGTGATGCGCCGCACGCGCGGGCGTCCGATCCCCTCGGGCCGGGTCCAACCCGGAGAGGCGCTGACCCTCGGTGTGGCGCTGTCGGGTCTGTCGGTGATGATGCTGGGTCTGGCGACCAACCTTCTGGCGGGGGGGATGCTGCTCTTTACCATCCTGTTCTACGCCGTGTTCTACACCATGTGGCTCAAGCGTTTGACGCCGCAGAACATTGTCATCGGCGGTGCCGCCGGGGCCTTCCCGCCGGTGATCGGCTGGGTCGCCGCCACGGGCAGCTTCTCGGTCGAGGCATGGTTGATGTTCGCACTGATCTTCATGTGGACCCCGCCGCATTTCTGGGCGCTGGCGCTCTTCATGCGCTCTGACTACGACGATGCCAAAGTGCCCATGCTGACCGTGACCCACGGCCGCCTGGCGACGCGACTGCATATCCTCGTCTACACGGTTCTGCTGGCCGCGTTGGCCATTGGCACAGCCTTCACCGCCATCGGTGGCATCTTCTACTTCGCCGTGGCGCTGATCTTGAACGCCGCCTTCCTGCTGGGCGCTTACCGCATCTGGAAGCGGGACGAGGTTATGGCTGAGGGGGACGATTATGCCGAAGAGCGCAAGTTCTTCCGCCTGTCGCTGGCCTATCTCTTTTTGCACTTCGGGGCGATTCTGGGCGAAGCGGCCCTGCGCACCTTTGGATTGGGGGGCTGGTAATGGGCATCCGACCAGAACACGAGCTTCACGAACGCCGCCGGGGCCGCAACATCGGCGTGGGCCTGATGCTGGGTGCCTTCGTGGTGCTGATCATGGCGCTGACCTACGTCAAGATCACGCAAACGGATTTTGAACTGCCGGCCAATCAGCGTGAGGTGACCCAGTAATGGCGCTTTCCGGTCCTCAGAAAACAGTGATGCAAACCGTGAGTGTCGTGGTGCTGATGGGCGGTTTGGCTTGGGCATCTGTCCCTTTCTACGATTGGTTCTGCCGCGTGACAGGCTTCGGCGGGACGCCGGGGCAGGTATCGGAAGGCAGCGCGGATGTGCTCGACCAGACCGTCAAGGTCCGCTTTGACGGCTCGCTCAACGATGGCATGCCGTGGGAGTTCAAACCCGTGGTGCGTGAAATGGAAGTGCGGATCGGCGAGACCGGACTGGCCTTCTACGAAGCCTATAACCCCACCGACCACGCCGTCGCGGGGCAGGCCAGCTACAACGTGACCCCCTATACCGCCGGGCCGTTTTTCGAAAAGATCGACTGCTTTTGCTTTACCGAACAGGTGCTGGCACCGGGCGAGCGCGTGCAGATGCCGGTAAGCTTCTTCGTCGATCCGGAAATGGTCGAAGACCGCGATGGGAAGTTTGTACATACCATCACTCTGTCCTATACATTCTACGAAATTGACCTGCCCGAGGGCTATGCCGCCCTCGATCAGGACAGCGCCACATCAACGAATTAACGACCTGATTAAACAAAGGTGAGGGACCCGCAACCATGGCCCATGCAAAAAACCACGACTACCATATTCTCCCCCCCTCGACCTGGCCGCTTTTGGGGTCGGTAGGCGGATTTGCCATGCTGGCGGGCGCCGTCCTGTGGATGCACGGAATGACGCCCTTCGTCTTCTTGGGCGGGCTGGTCGCCACACTTTACGTCATGTTCGCATGGTGGTCCGAAGTGGTCTCTGAAAGCGAAGTGGGCGATCACACCGGTGTGGTGCGGATCGGCCTGCGCTATGGCTTCATCCTGTTCATCATGTCCGAAGTCATGTTCTTCGTCGCGTGGTTCTGGTCCTTCTTCAAACAGGCCCTTTACCCGATGTATGAGTATGTCGGCTCAGAGTACGTCCAGCCCGAAATCCACGCGGTTGACGCCTTTCACCTGCCGCTGATCAACACGCTGGTGCTGCTGCTGTCGGGCTGTGCCGTGACATGGGCCCACCACGCGCTGGCGCATGAGAACAACCGCAAGGACCTGATCTCGGGCCTGACCATCGCCGTGATCCTCGGCGTGCTCTTCACCGCGTTGCAGGCTTACGAATACTACGAACTGCTGGTCCATGACGATTGGACCTTCGGCGGCGATATGTATTTCTCCAGCTTCTTCATGGCGACCGGCTTCCACGGCTTCCACGTTGTGATCGGCACGATCTTCCTCTTCGTCTGCCTGCTGCGCGCCATGCGCGGCCACTTCACCCCCGAACGCCACGTCGGCTTCGAGGCGGCGGCGTGGTACTGGCACTTCGTTGACGTGGTCTGGCTGTTCCTCTTCTTTGCCGTCTACATGTGGGGCCAGCCCTAAACATAAGGCGGGGTTGCATCCGCGCCCCACACCCGTAAAACCCAAACGCGCGAAGCCCTCTTCGCGCGTTTGTCGTTTCAGCCAGAGAGATTCGAATGCGGCGCAGCCTGTTCTTCATCATCGTCGGCCTTGGCGGGGCAGCCATCCTCGTCGCACTCGGGGCCTGGCAGGTGCAGCGGCTGGCATGGAAAGAGGCGATCATCGCCGATATCAACGCCCGGATCACCGCCGCTCCGGTGGCCTTGCCCCGCGATCCTGACCCACAAGCCGACGCCTATCTGCCCGTCACGGTCAGCGGAGAGATCGGGGCCGAGGCGCTGCATGTGCTGGTCAGCCAGAAGCAGAAAGGCGCAGGCTACCGTGTCATCGCGCCCATGACCTTGGAGGATAGCCGCCGCATCCTCGTCGACCTCGGCTTTACCGCCACAGCGAACAAAGACGCCATCGCCCCCGCGGGCAGCGCCACCCTGACCGGCAACTTGCAATGGCCCCAAGAGGTCGACAGTTTCACGCCCGAAGCCGACACCGAAAGCAACATCTGGTTCGCCCGGGATGTGGAGGTCATGGCTGACACGCTCAACACCGAGCCGCTCCTCGTCGTGGTCCGCGACGGCAGCGGGCCGGACCCCAAGATCACGCCGCTGCCCGTGGATACCGCCCGTATCCCCAACGATCACTTGCAATATGCGATCACCTGGTTTTCCCTCGCCGCCATCTGGCTGGCGATGACCGTTCTTTTCCTGCGCCGCCGCCGCGCCCCTGCAACGCCGAAAGTCGACTGACCCTATGCGCTATATCTCTACCCGTGGCACCGCCCCTGTCCTGTCCTTCGAAGAAGCGATGCTGACCGGCCTTGCCCGTGACGGCGGGCTCTATGTGCCCGAAACCATCCCGACGCTTACGCCTGAGCAAATCAACGCCATGCAGGGCCAAAGCTACGAAGAGGTCGCCTTTACGGTTATGCGCCCCTTCATCGGCGACACGTTTACCGACGACGAATTCCGCGCCATCATCGCCCGCGCCTACGAGGGTTTCGGCCACACCGCCCGCGCACCCCTGGTGCAACTGGCTCCGAACCACTTCCTGCTGGAACTCTTCCACGGCCCGACATTGGCGTTCAAAGACTTCGCCATGCAGTTGATCGGCCAGATGTTTCAGGCCGCTCTGGGTCGCAAGGGCGAGCGGGTGACCATCGTCGGCGCGACCTCGGGCGACACCGGCTCGGCCGCGATCGAAGCCTTCAAGGGGCTTGATAACGTCGATGTTTTCATCCTCTACCCGCATGGTCGGGTGTCTGACGTGCAGCGCCGCCAGATGACCACGCCAGCGGAGTCCAACGTCCACGCGCTGGCCATCGATGGCGATTTCGACGACTGCCAAGCGCGCCTGAAAGACATGTTCAACGATTTTGACTTCCGCGATTCCGTGCGGCTGGCAGGGGTGAACTCGATCAACTGGGGCAGGGTGCTGGCGCAGGTGGTTTACTACTTCACAGCCGCTACCAGCCTCGGCGCACCGGGCCGCGAAATCAGCTTCACCGTGCCCACCGGCAACTTCGGTGACATCTTTGCTGGCTACATCGCCAAACGCATGGGCCTGCCCATTGCCGATCTGGTCGTCGCCACCAACCAAAACGACATCCTGCACCGCTGTCTCTCAGGCCAAGGCTACCACAAAGGCGGCGTAACCCCGTCAATCAGCCCCTCGATGGACATCCAGGTCTCGTCCAATTTCGAACGCGCCCTTTTTGATGCATACGACCGCGACGCCGGTGCCGTGGCGCAACTGATGGACGAATTGGGGCAGGGCGGTTTCGATGTCTCCCAAGGCGCCATGCAGGCGCTGCAAGACACCTACCGCTCGGGCCGCGCCTCGGAAGAAGAAACCAGTGCCACCATCACCGACCGCCGCCGCACCACGGGCGAGCTGCTCTGCCCACATTCCGCCGTTGGCGTGAAAGTCGCAGATGAGCTGCGCGATCCGGCCACCCCGATGGTCACGCTGGCCACCGCGCATCCGGCCAAATTCCCCGACGCGGTGGAAGCCGCCACCGGCATTCGCCCGCCCCTGCCGCCGCGCATGGCGGACCTTTTCGACCGGGAAGAACGTTTCACCCGGCTGCCCAATGACCTCGACGCGCTGAAAGCGCATATCAAAGGAAACCTCCCCGCGTGAGCCTCCAACAGACCACATTGCCCAACGGCTTCCGGATCGTCACCGAACATATGGAGGGGCTCGCCTCCTCCGCCATCGGCGTCTGGGTGAACGCAGGCGCACGACACGAAACGCCTCAACAAAACGGCATCGCGCATTTCCTTGAACACATGGCCTTCAAGGGCACCGCCACCCGTTCGTCGCTGCAAATCGCCGAAGCGATCGAAGACGTGGGCGGCTATATCAACGCCTATACCTCGCGCGAAGTCACCGCCTATTACGCCCGAGTGCTGGAAAACGACGTGGCGCTCGGCCTCGACGTGATCGCCGATATCCTGCGCAACCCGGTGCTGGACCCTTCTGAGGTTGAAGTCGAACGCGGCGTGATCCTGCAAGAGATCGGCCAAGCCCTCGACACGCCCGACGATGTGATCTTCGACTGGCTCCAAGAGCAGGCCTATCCAGATCAACCCATCGGCCGCACCATCCTCGGCCCGTCCGAACGAGTCTCGGCCTTCTCGCGCGACGATCTGCAACGCTTCATCGCGGACCACTACGGCCCCGAGCAGATGATCCTCTCGGCTGCCGGTGCCGTGGACCACGACAAGATCGTAAAACTGGCCGAAAGCCTCTTTGGCGACATGCCCTCGAAAAAGCTCTACCAGATCGACAGCGCCCGTTTCGGCGGGGGCGAGTTCCGGCAGGTCAAGCAGCTTGAGCAGGCCCATTTCGCCCTCGGCTTTGAAAGCCCCGGCTACCGCTCGGATGACATCTACATCGCCCAAATCTACGCCTCTGCCTTGGGCGGCGGCATGTCTTCGCGCCTGTTTCAAGAGATCCGCGAAAACCGCGGCCTCTGCTACACGATCTTTGCCCAAGCAGGCGCCTATGCCGACACCGGGATGACCACGATTTACGCCGGCACCAGCGCCGAGCAATTGCCCGAACTGGCAAACATCACCATTGACGAGATGAAGCGCGCGGCCTCTGACATGTCCCCCGCCGAAGTCGCCCGCGCCCGCGCCCAGATGAAAGCCGGACTGCTCATGGGGCTGGAAAGCCCCTCGAACCGCGCCGAACGTCTGGCCCGCCTCATCCAAATCTGGGACCGCGTTCCGCCCCTCGAAGAGACCGTGGCCCAGATCGACGCCGTCACCACCGGCGATGTGCGCGATTTCGCCGAGCGCATGGCGACCCAAGCTCCGGCGGCGTTGGCCCTCTACGGCCCGGTCGACAGCGCACCAACGCTCGACGAGCTTCACAGCAGACGCGCCGCCTGATGCTGCTGGGGCGACGCAAACTGCGGATCGAAACGGAACGGCTGACCCTGCGTCCGCCGATCCATGCCGATTTCCGCGCCTGGTCCGCCCTGCGCCGCGCCAGCAACGACTACCTGCGCCCGTGGGAGCCGACATGGGCCGAGGATCACCTCACCCGCAAGGCTTTCACCAACCGCGTCTACTGGGCGCAGCGCTCGGTGTCTTCGGGCAACGCCATGCCACTCTTCCTGATCCGCCGCAGCGATCAAAACCTCGTCGGCGCCATCACGCTCGACAACATCCGCCGCGGCCCCGCGCAATCCGGCACGCTCGGCTATTGGACGGGCGAACCCTTCGCCCGCCAAGGCTACATGCGCGAGGCGATAGAGGCGACGGTGCATCAGGCCTTCACCCGGCTAGATCTGTCCCGCATCGAGGCCGCCTGCCTGCCGGAAAACCAAGCCTCCCGCGGCCTGCTCGAAAAGGCGGGCTTTAAATATGAGGGCGTCGCGCAAAGCTATTTGCAAATCGATGGCCGCTGGCGGACCCATGTGCTCTATGCCTCCCTCCGTAAAGATCGGCGCGGCCGCACGGATGTCGGCTAGGTCTCCGGGCGCTGTCCGAAACGTCCCCCGGGTCCCGCAGGGTTCACACAGGGGGAACACTCCCCCATCCCCATCAAGCATCCGCACCGACTGTTCATACGCTTTGCCCTTGCATCCTCCCGCCCTGCGCAGGATCAAAGGACCATGACACTGAACCCCGCCGACACAGCCTTCACCGATACCCTGCGCGCACAACTGCCCGACGACGTGCTGCGCAAGCCCGAACAGCGCTACCTCGAAGAACCCCGAGGCCGCTACGCCGGGCAGGGCGGTGTGCTGGCCCTGCCGCGCAGCACCGAAGAGGTCGCCACCCTGATCCGCGCCGCCCATGCCGCCCGCGTGCCGGTGGTGCCCTATGGTGGCGGTACCGGCCTTGTCGGCGGCCAGATCAGCGGCGATGGCCCAGCACCCCTGATCCTCTCCCTCGAACGCATGAACCGCATACGAGCCGTCCTGCCCGAAGAGAATGTGCTGGTCGCCGAAGCGGGCGTCATCCTCGCCGATGTCCAAACCGCCGCCGAAGAAGCAAACCGCCTCTACCCCTTGTCCCTCGCCGCCGAAGGGACGGCGCGCATCGGCGGCACACTCTCGACCAACGCAGGCGGCACCGGCGTGCTGCGCTACGGCAATGCCCGCGACCTTTGCCTCGGTCTCGAAGCCGTCCTGCCCGACGGCCAGATTTGGCACGGCCTCACGCGCCTACGCAAAAACAACACCGGCTACGACCTGCGCAACCTGCTGATCGGCGCCGAAGGCACGCTCGGCGTGATCACCGCCGCCGCCCTCAAACTCTACGCGCGCCCGGCCCGCAGTGGCACCGCGTTGATGGTCGTCGAAAGCCCAGCGGCGGCGCTGACGCTTCTCTCCCTCGCGCGGGACCACTTGGGCGAAATGATCAGCGCTTTCGAACTGATGCACCGCAGAAGTTTCGATTTCCTTAACGAAACCCTGCCCAACATCCGCCAACCCTTCGCCGAAACCCCGCAATGGAGCGTCTTGATCGACATCGGCACCCCCGGAGAGATCGATACCCACGCCGCGCTAGAGACACTCTTCGCCGCCGCCCTCGACGCAGGGCTCGTCTCGGACGGTGTCATCGCCCAAAACGCCCAGCAGGCCCAAGATTTCTGGACGATCCGCGAAACCATCCCAGAGGCCAACCGCCTGATCGGCTCGGTCTCCAGCCACGACATCTCGGTACCGCTCGGCGCAATCCCCGAATTCATCACCCGCGCCACCAAAGCGCTGAACGCCCTCGGCGATTTCCGCATCAACTGCTTCGGCCATGTCGGAGACGGCAACCTGCATTACAACGTCTTCCCCGCAAAGGGCAAAACCCGCGCCGATTACGAAGATCAACGCGATGATGTGAAAGGTCTGGTCCACGATCTCGTCCATGAACTCGGCGGGTCATTCAGCGCGGAACATGGCGTGGGCCGCGTCAAGGTCGATGACCTCGAACGCTACGGCGACCCCGCCAAGCTCGCCGCCATGCGGGCGATCAAAACGGCCCTCGACCCCAAGGGCATCATGAACCCCGGTGCCGTCCTACGCGGTTAAAGCCCGTCGAAAGCGCAAAGCGCATGGACCTCTTTGCCAAGCGCTTCCAAACGCTTGCGCCCGCCCAATTCGGGCAGATCAATGATAAAGGCGCAAGAGACGATCTCACCCCCCAAACGCTCAATCAGTTTGATCCCGGCCTCCGCCGTACCACCCGTGGCCAGCAGATCGTCCACAACCAAAACCTTCTCGCCCGGCTTGATCGCATCGTCATGCAGCTCAACAATGGCCTCGCCATATTCAAGCTTATATTCTTGACTGATCACCGTGCCGGGCAGCTTGCCCTTCTTGCGGATCGGCACAAAACCCACGCTCAATTGATGCGCAATCGCCCCGCCAAGGATGAAACCGCGCGCTTCCAACCCGACCACCTTGTCGATGTTGATCCCCGCATAGGGATGCAGCATCTGGTCGATCGCCATGCGAAACCCGCGCGGATCGGCAAAAAGCGTTGTCACGTCACGAAACATGATTCCCTCATGGGGGAAATCTACGATCGTGCGAATATAATCCTGAACCTGTTTCATGCCGCCCTTCCGCGTGTTTGACCGGACCCGTCTTAGCGCAACGCGCCGCCCGGGCGAACCCCCCATCTGCGCCCGCCGCACAACATCCAGAAAGGGGCGCCAACCCCCCTCCCTTCATCCTTTCTTAAATACCGTCCGCACTCAGCCAAGCAGGGCCTCCGCCCGCGGTCAAAGCATCCGCCCCGCCACCGCATCCAGCTTGGCCAGCAACTCAGGATCGCGCGCATCCGGCTGGGTCAGGATCGCAAACTCCAGCGCCCGGTCACAGCCATGCGGGCAGGGCGCGCGCTCGGCACCCAAAAGCGCGGGCAGGCGCGAGACCATGGCGCGGCCCTTGTCGGCATTGCCCATCAAGGTGGCGATGATCTGCGTTACATCCACCTCACCGTGATCCGGATGCCAGCTGTCATAGTCGGTGATCATTGCGACAGAGGCATAGCAAAGCTCTGCCTCGCGGGCCAATTTCGCCTCGGGCATATTGGTCATGCCGATCACATCCGCGCCCCAGCTTTCGCGGTACATTTTCGATTCCGCCAATGTCGAGAACTGCGGCCCCTCCATTGCCAGATAGGTGCCGCCACGGTGCACGTTAATGCCCGCGTCCCGCGCGGCGGTCTCGCAGGCGTCGCTTAACCGCGGGCAGGTGGGATGGGCGACAGAGACATGGGCCACGCAGCCGGGGCCGAAAAAGCTTTTCTCGCGGGCCATGGTGCGGTCGATGAACTGATCGACGACCACGAAATCCCCCGGTGCCATCTCCTCGCGGAACGACCCGCAGGCGGAAACGCTGATCACATCCGTACAGCCCAATCGCTTGAGCGCGTCGATATTCGCGCGGTAGGGGACAGAGGTCGGCGTATGCACATGCCCCCGGCCATGGCGCGGCAGAAAGACCATGGCGACCCCGTTCAGCGTTCCGGTCAGCACCTGATCCGACGGCGCGCCCCAAGGAGTCTCAACCGTGACCCAATCGGCATCCTGAAGCCCGTCGATGTCGTAAATGCCGGAGCCGCCGATCACGGCGATTTTCGTATCTGTCATGGAGGGAGCCTGTGCCTTGGATGGTTGCCGGTAAGGCCCAAAGAACCTCATAGAATGCCACGGGGATCAAGTGTTTTTGCCAAGAGACGCGACACGTCTGCGTCAGGAGGTACCGGTCCTGCGCCGCTTACTCGGTCCGCCAAAGTGTTTCTGCATTGCAGCAAACTCTGCCCGAGGGGAGGCAATACGCTTTTCTTTGCGGCGAAATTCCTCTAGATGCAGCCAAAAGCGCCCCGCATCCGCGGTCAGGGCGCTATATCCGTTTTCCGAAAGTCAAAGGACGCCCCCATGCGCGCCACGCTGCACAATTTTGCCAAGAACCTTGATGTGACCGATCTGCGTTGGATGCCGGATGACGGTTTCTCCATCGGGCGGCTGCGCATCGAATTGCTGTCGGGGCTGACCGTGGCGCTGGCCTTGGTGCCCGAAGCGGTGGCTTTTGCTTTTGTCGCCGGGGTACACCCTCTGGTCGGGCTTTATGCCGCCTTCCTCGTTGGTCTCATCACCGCGCTGATCGGTGGTCGGCCGGGTATGATCTCGGGCGCCACAGGCGCGCTGGCGGTGGTCATGGTGGCCTTGGTGGCGCAGCATGGGGTTGAATACCTCTTTGCCACCGTGGTGCTGATGGGGCTTTTGCAGATCTTCGCAGGGGTCATGCAGTGGGGCAAGTTCATCCGGCTGGTGCCGCATCCGGTGATGTTGGGCTTCGTCAACGGCCTTGCCATCGTGATTTTCCTTGCCCAGATGAGCCAGTTCAAAGTGCCCGGCACCATGGTCGATACCGGCCACGGCATGGGCGGTGGCGAATGGCTTTCGGGCCAGCCGCTCTACCTGATGCTGGCGCTGGTGGCGGCAACCATGGCGATCATCTGGATCACCCCGCGCATCACCAAACTGATCCCCGCGCCGCTTGCGGGCATCGGGGTGATTGCCGCTCTGGTGATCGGTTTCGGCCTCGACGTGCCGCGGGTGGGCGATCTGGCTTCGATCCAAGGCGGACTGCCGAGCCTGCATATCCCCATGGTGCCGCTCACTTGGGAAACCTTTGAGATCATCTTGCCCTATGCCGTGATCCTCGCCGCCATTGGCCTGATCGAAAGCTTGCTGACACTGAACCTTGTGGGTGATCTTACCGGCAAGCGCGGCGGCGCCAGCCAAGAGTGTATTGCCCAAGGTGTGGCCAACACGGTCACCGGTTTCTTCGGTGGCATGGGCGGCTGCGCGATGATCGGTCAGTCGATGATCAACGTGAAATCCGGTGGTCGCACCCGTGTTGCCGGGATCGCGGCGGCAGTGTTCTTGCTGCTTTTCATCCTCGTTGGTTCCTCGGTGATTGAACTTATCCCGCTTGCCGCCCTCGTTGGCGTGATGTTCATGGTGGTGATCGGCACCTTCGCTTGGAACTCGCTCACCATCCTGCGGAAAGTGCCGCTGATCGATGCCTTCGTCATCATTCTGGTGACGGTGGTGACCGTGATGGAAGACCTCGCCGTGGCGGTGGTCGTCGGTGTGATCGTCTCGGCGCTGGCCTATGCCTGGAACAACGCACGGCGCATCCATGCAAGCACCCGTCAGTCGGTGCGCGAGGAAGGGGCCAAGGTCTATGAGATCCACGGGCCACTGTTCTTCGGCTCCTCCGATGGTTTTGCCGAGCTTTTCGATGTGGAAAACGACCCCGAGGTCGTGATCGTCGATTTCGCCGACAGCCGGGTGGTGGATCAATCCGCGCTACAGGCGATTGAGGCGATGGCTGCGAAATACGAGGCGGCGGGCAAGCGTCTGCAGTTGCGTCACCTGAGCCGCGATTGTCACCGGTTGCTGACCAAGGCGGGGCATCTGATGGTCGATAGCGATGACGACCCTGATTATGAACTGGCGGTTGATTACGACGTGCGCACCGGGGTTCTGGGCGGGCACTGAATGGAAAACCCGGCGCCAAGAGGTGCCGGGTTTTGTTTTTTGTTCGAGGTTACCACCGGCCCGGAAACAAGCCGAAGGCGCCGGGCCATCGCCTGCCCGCCCGTCACGCCAAAGGCGTGCCGTATCATTCTGAGCGCACCTCCGGTGCGACCGGGTAGGCGATCCGGCGAGGCTAGGCGCGACATAGAGAACGCACATCACGACTGAACCATAAAGTGGCAGTTGGCCTTGTCTCATCGCCGACCCGCGGGCAGGCGATGACCCTTGCATCTCGACGGCAGCCCTCAGCCTTCAATCATCCGGCCGCTTCAACTCGAACACATCCCGCACCACCGTGTAATCGCGATAGCCCAGACGCGACAGCGGCTGGAACTGCGTCACGTCAAACCGTCCGTCCACCACACAATCATCGCGCATATGCACGCCCACGACCTCACCGAAAACCGCGAAGTTCGCCTCTCCCGGCAGTTGCACGATCTGCGTCAGCTTGCATTCGAGGCTGGCAGGCGCATTGGCCACCCGCGCGCAGGCGATCTGTTCGCATTCGGCTTTGTCGATCCCGGCGCGCGCGAATTCGTCTTCGCCATGGGGCAGGGTGGCCGAGGTCACGTTCATCACGTCGCGCGCCGCATATTCCACCACGTTTACGCAAAACACCCCGGTCTCGCGGATGTTGGCCACGGAATCCTTGGTGCCGTCCACGTCTTCCTTGGCGCTGGTCGAGGCGAACATCACCTGCGGCGGCACATAGGCCACAGCGTTAAAGAAAGAATAGGGCGCGAGGTTGTCGCGGCCCTGACCGTCACGGCTGGAGATCCAGCCGATGGGGCGGGGGCTGACGATGGCGTTGAACGGATTATGCGGCAGACCATGGCCGTCTTCGGGACGATAGAACATGAACACTCCTTGATGGTTTGCACCCATGGCTAGCCTCATGCTACGTCCAGCGCCACCCGCAATTGCTCCTGAAAGCCTCCGGCCTTGCATCAGACGCCCTACAAGATGACCCCGGAGGGGCCCGCCGACCATTGGGAGGTCGAAGCGCTTTACGACACCTGTTTCGCGCCGGGGCGCGAGGCGCTGTCGTCTTACCGGCTACGCGACGGCGTGCCGCCTGTGGCGGGGCTGAGCCATGTGGCGCGCGACAGTGCGGGCATTCTGGCGGGCGCGATCCGCTATTGGCCCGTGCGCATCGGCGCGGCGAACGCACTGTTGCTTGGCCCGGTGGCTGTGCACCCGACAAGGCAAGGCGAAGGGCTGGGCGCGGGGCTGATCGAAACCTCACTAGAGCAAGCGGCCCCGCTGGGGTGGGAACGTGTGATGCTGGTGGGCGACGCGCCTTATTACAACCGCTTCGGCTTTACCCTGCTGCAAGACGTAGAGATGCCCCCGCCCACGAACCCCGCGCGCATCTTGGGCCGCGCCTTGGCCGAGGGGGCTTGGGCCGGGGTCACCGGCAAGGTTCGCCGCTGGCACGATTGATTTTACCCCAGACCCGACCCACATTGAGCCTAAGCTCAAAGAGGGACGCCCATGCAGATCGAAAGCAACCTGCTCAGCACTATTGATGTCGACGCCCGGCTGGATGAAATCGCCCGCCGCTATAAACAGGCGGGCGGCGTGGGCATTCATGTGCTGAACCTCATCGGCGGCAGCGCGGATGGGTTGATCGACCGATTGCCGGGTGCAGTGCGCCGCAATCTCGAAGGGGCGACGATGAAGGCGCTCGGCCATGCCATGCAGGCCGCCCATTCCAGCCGCAGCTATGTGAAGGACCAGCAGGGCTGGCTGAACCAAGCGGTCTCAACCGCCATGGGGGCCGCTGGCGGGGCCGGGGGGCTGCCCACTGCATTGGCCGAACTGCCCGTGACCACAACGCTGCTTTTGCGTGTCATCCAAGGCGTGGCGGCAGAACATGGGTTTGATCCGGCGGCTGAGAATGTGCAGTTCGACTGCGTCCATGTCTTCACCGCTGCAGGGCCGTTGGCCGATGACGATAGTGCCGATCTGGGGTTTCTGACGGTCCGCATGGCGCTGACGGGCCGCGCGATGAACGCGGTGATCGCCCGCGTGGCCCCACGGCTGGCATTGGTGATGGGGCAAAAGCTAGCCGCGCAGGCGGTGCCGGTGCTGGGCGCTGTGGCCGGGGCGGCGACAAACTATGCCTATACCAGCTATTACCAAGACATGGCCCATGTGCATTTCGGCCTGCGCAGACTGGCGATAGAGGCGGATATCCCGCAAGAGGATCTGGTTGCCCGACTGCGACAGAAAATGGGTCGGATGCCGCCCAAGATCTGATCAGCGCCCGATACTGCCCGGCGCTACGGTGGTGGCCTTGATGATGGCGTAGCACCCCATCCCCTCGCGCAGATCAAGATCGCGCACTGCCCGCGCCGTGACGCGGGCAAGCAGGCGGTCACCGCCCGCGTCCAGCGCAATGGCAGCGCCCGGCCCGTCACCGGGGTGCACGGCATCCACCCGCACGGGCAGAATGTTAACCGAAGACAGCCCCTCGGGCCGCTGGCGCGACAAGATCACATCCTGCGCCAAGACCCGCAGCCGCACCCGCGTGCCTATCGGCGCTTGCACCCCCGGCAATTCCAGCTGCCCCGCTCGCACGGCGAGGGTCGAAAGCCCGTCTTCTGCATGGGCGATGACGTCAGCCTCCAGCACCGCACCCGCTTCGCGCACGCCCAGCAGGGGCACGGCGGCGGGGTCGGCCATGACATCAAACAGCGCGCCCTGCGCCTTTAGCCGCCCGTTTTGCAACAAGACCAGCCGATCGGCGAGCCGGGCAATCTCATCCACCGCGTGGCTGACGTAGAGGATCGGCAGGCCCAATCCCCCGTCGCGCAGGCGTTCGAGATAGGGCAAAATCTCTTGCTTGCGCGGGCCATCGAGGCTCGCCAATGGTTCGTCCATCAGCAGCAGGCGCGGATGGCAAAGCAGGGCGCGACCAAGGGCAACACGCTGTTTTTCTCCGCCCGACAGGGTCGCCGGGGCACGGACGAGCAAGGGTTCAAGCCCCAGAAGCGCCACGACATCCTCAAAGTCCGCACCTTGGCTGCCGCGCGGGGCATAGCGCGCGCCGAAGGTCAGGTTCTTGCGCACATCAAGATGCGGAAAAAGCCGCGCATCCTGAAAGACATAGCCCAGCCTGCGGCGATGTGGCGGCACCCAGATGCCGCGCTGCGTATCCAAGAGCACCTCACCCTCCAACACCACGCGGCCGACATCAGGGCGCAGCAATCCGGCAAGCGCGTTGATCACGGTCGTCTTGCCCGCACCAGAGCGGCCAAAAAGCGCGGTGATGCCCCCTTCGGTGGTGAATGACAGGTCCAGATCGAAGCCGTCGAACCGATGCCGCAGCGTGACCTCCAGCATCAGCGCGCCCCCGCGATGCGTCTGGCGACCCGCCGGGCCAAAGCTTCGGAAAGCAGCACGGCGGCCAGCGCCACCAGCCCGGCCAGCGCCGCCATGGTCAGCGCGCGGCTCTCACCGCCCGGCACCTGCAATGCCGTCCAAATCGCGCTCGGCAGGGTTTGGGTCTGGCCGGGGATATTGGCAACGAAGGTGATCGTGGCACCGAATTCGCCCATCGCCTTGGCAAAGCCCATCACCGCCCCGGCAAGGATGCCGGGAAAGATCAGTGGAAGGGTGACGCGGCAGAACACGCTGATGCGCGGCGCGCCAAGCGTGGCGGCGGCGGCCTCGATCCGTGGGTCAACGGCTTCGATCGCCAGCCGCATGGCGCGGACCATCAGCGGAAAGCTCATGATCAGAGCAGCCAGCACTGCGCCGGTCCAATGGAAGGCAAGGCCGATGCTGAAACTCTCTAACAGACGACCCATGGGGGCGTTGCGGCCAAAGCTCAACAGCAGCAGATAGCCCGTCACCACTGGCGGCAGAACCAGTGGCAGATGGACCAACGCGCTCAACACGCCCTTGCCGCGAAACTCCTTCCGGGCGAGGATCCACGCAACCCAAAGCGCCAGCGGCAGAGAGCAGAGCATCGCCACAGTCGCCACCCGCAGCGACAACAAGAGCGCGGCCCAAGCGGCAGCGTCAAGATCCATGATCGGCCCGAAGGAAACCATGATCCTCAAGGATCGTCTGCGCCTTTTGCGTGATCAGGAAATCGACCAGCGCGGTGCCTTCCGGCGTCAGGGCAGCGGCGGGATAGGTGATGGGGGCATGGGTATCGGCAGGCACCTCATAGACGATCTGCACGTCCTCCTCGGCATGGGCGTCACTGGCATAGACCACGCCAAAAGGCGTATCACCGCGCGCGACCAAAGCCAGTGCGGCGCGGACATTGTCGGTCTCGGCCAATTGGCTTTGCAGGCTCTCCCATAGACCCTCATGGGTCAGCCATTCGCGGGCATAGCTGCCTGCGGGCACCGCATCGCGTTGGCCCATGGCGAGCCGCCCCATGCGGCCCAGCCGGGCGGGCAGGTCGGCAGGCTGGGACAGCGCGGCGGTGCCACGGGGGGCGATCAGCACCAAGTGGTTGCGGGCGACGATCTGGGCCTGCTCGGCGGTGCTAACCCCTTGATCTGACAGCCAATCCATCCAATCTGTGTTCGCCAGAAGGACGACATCCGCAGGTGCTCCGGCAGCGACCTGACGCGCCATCGTGCCCGAACCGCCGTAGGCCACGACCAATGGCGCGGGGAACGCTTCTGCGATCTCCTCCAGCGCGCCGCGTAGGCTGGCGGCGGCAAAGACGGTCAGCGGAGCCTCGGCCCGAAGGGGGAGGGCAAGGCCGCAGAGCAGGGTCAGAAGGGCGCAAAATCTTATCATTTTGGTAGTATCTTTGATGCATTGAAGGGGGGCAAGTGCATATGGCCAGACAAGGATTGCCGCGCTAGGGTGAAGGCGAAAACAACCAGCCAGAGGGCGCGGCTGCGACGGATGACGACACAGGCACCGATATCGCTGAACGGCGGACAAAAGGACGATCTGCGCATTCAATTTTCAGCACTTTGCTGGCGTCGTAAACGTGGCAAGTTGCAGATCTTGCTGATTACCTCGCGCGGCAGCAAGCGTTGGATCATTCCCAAGGGCTGGCCGATGGACGGTAAAACCCCCGCCGCTTCGGCTCTGGTCGAGGCATGGGAGGAAGGCGGCGTCGTGGGGCAGGTGCGCGGGCAATGTCTGGGCGTTTATAGCTATGCCAAAACCGGGGAGGATGGGGCAGTGCCCTGTTTGGCAATGCTTTACCCGGTGAAGGTCAAGACATTGGCGAAACAGTTCCCCGAGAAGGGACAGCGCAAGCGGCTGTGGTGCTCGCGCCGGAAAGCTGCGCGGCTGGTGGATGCGCCCGATCTGGCGCGGTTGATCCGCGATTTCGATCCGCGCAGCGGCGGTCTGGCGGGCTGATTGCGCGACAATGGCACGTGCGGGCCGATCCCGCCTGTCTTGACCTCGTTCCTGCGGCAGCCCATTTAGAGCAGAGAGTTCAAGGACCGGGTGAATGATCCGTTATGCGTTGAAATGCGAGGCCGGACATGGCTTCGACAGTTGGTTCCAATCGGCGGCAGCCTTTGACAGCCTCGCCCGCGGCGGCCATCTGAGCTGTGCCGTCTGTGGGTCGGCCGAGGTGCGTAAATCGCTGATGGCCCCGCGGGTCACCTCGGGCGAGTGCGCCCCCGAAGCGGTCGAGAAACCGCAGCCCGCCGAGAAACCCGCGCCGGTCCTGTCCAATCCGGCGAGCGATGTGGAAAAAGCGCTGACCGCGCTGCGCAACAAGGTCGAGGCGACCTCGGACTATGTCGGCAAGAATTTCGTTCGGGAAGCGCGCGACATGCACGCGGGGCGCACGCCCGAACGCGCGATCTATGGCGAAGCGCGGCTGGATCAGGCCCGCGCCTTGATCGAAGAAGGCGTCCCGCTGATGCCCCTGCCGTTCAAACCCAAACGCCAACTTTCCTGAAGGCGCATTCTCGCAAAGGCGCATTCTGGTAAAGGCCGATTCTGATAAAGGACCCTCCATGACCATTGTGATCACAGGCGCGAGCCGCGGCATCGGCGCGACGCTGGCCGCACAGTATAAAGATGCAGGCGAAGAGGTGATCGGCACCGCCCGCGGCGCGGGGGCGGAGGCCGTGTTGGATGTGACCGACCCGACAAGCCACGCCGCTTTTGCCGCAAGCCTCGCGGACCGTCCGCTGGACTTGCTGATCTGCAATGCAGGCGTCTATCTGGATAAGGGCGATGATCTGGATGCGGGCTTTGGGCCCGACCTCTGGGCGCAGAGTTTCGCGACCAATGTGACCGGGGTTTTTCTGACGGTGCAATCGCTCCTGCCGAACCTGCGTGCGGCAAAGAGCGCGAAAATTGCGATTATCGCCTCGCAGATGGGGTCGCAGACGCGGGCACCGGGGGGCAGCTATATCTACCGCGCCTCCAAGGCGGCGGCGATCAATCTGGGGCGCAATTTGGCGGTGGACCTGAAGCCAGAGGGCATCGCGGTGGGGATTTACCACCCCGGCTGGGTGCGCACTGATATGGGTGGTGATCAGGGCGAAATCAGCGTGGCGGAGTCTGCCCAAGGTCTTGCCCAGCGGATCGCTGCGCTTGATCTGGCGCGGACGGGCGCGTTTGAGACATGGGATGGCCGGGCGCATCCGTTCTAGGGCACTCGACATAACGTCATGTTAAATAGGCTTGCCCTTGCCGTGCCGTGGGCTTAGACCGCGCTGGACTGTTGCGCGGGGGACAATATGCCTGTTCTGGTTATGAAATTCGGTGGGACTTCGGTCGCCACTTTGGACCGTATCCGCCGCGCGGCAAAGCGCGTCGGCGTTGAGGTGGCCAAAGGCTATGACGTGATCGTCATCGTTTCGGCCATGTCGGGCGAGACGAACAAGCTGGTGGGCTTTGTCAACGAGACTTCGCCGCTTTATGACGCGCGCGAATATGATGCGATCGTGTCGAGTGGCGAGAATGTCACCGCCGGGCTGATGGCGCTGACCTTGCAGGAAATGGACGTGCCCGCGCGGTCTTGGCAGGGTTGGCAGGTGCCGGTGCGTACCACCGATGCCCATTCCGCCGCGCGGATTGAGGAAATTCCAACAGACAACATCACCGCCAAATTCGGCGAAGGCATGAAGGTTGCCGTGGTCGCAGGCTTTCAGGGCATCAGCCCGCAGGGCCGGATCACCACGCTGGGCCGGGGTGGGTCGGACACGACCGCCGTGGCCTTTGCCGCGGCCTTCGGTGCGGAGCGCTGCGATATCTATACCGACGTGGACGGCGTTTACACGACCGACCCGCGGGTCGAATCCAAAGCACGCAAACTTGACAAGATTTCCTTTGAAGAGATGCTGGAACTGGCCTCTCTCGGGGCGAAGGTTTTGCAAACCCGGTCGGTCGAGCTGGCGATGCGCTACAAGGTTAAACTGCGCGTGCTGAGCAGTTTCGAAGAACAATCTGACGATGCCGGGACGCTCGTCTGCGATGAGGAGGAAATCATGGAAAGCAATGTGGTGGCCGGGGTCGCGTTTTCCCGTGATGAGGCAAAGATGACCTTGGTGTCCGTGGCGGACCGCCCCGGCATCGCGGCGACGATCTTTACCGCGCTCAGCGAAGGTGGCGTGAACGTCGACATGATCGTCCAAAACATCGCCGAAGAAGGCCGCACCGATATGACGTGGTCTTGCCCCGTCGATCAGGTGATCCGCGCCGAAAAGGCCATGGAGAAAGCCCATGAAGAGGGCATCATCAACTATCAAGAGTTGATCGCCGACAAGGGTGTGGCCAAGGTTTCCGTGGTGGGCATCGGCATGCGCAGCCACACCGGCGTGGCCGCTAAGATGTTCAAAGTCCTCTCGGATGAGGGGATCAACATCAAGGTTATCACCACCTCTGAGATCAAGATCAGCGTGTTGATTGACCGCAAGTATATGGAGCTGGCCGTGCAGGCGCTTCATGATGCTTTCGAGCTTGATAAAGCCGCTTAAGCATCTGCGATCAAATGGGTTTTACGCGAGGTCGCGCCTCGCGTAAAACTGCAGCATCCCGCCGATATGCTGGCAGAGGATGCAGGGTATGTCGCGAATAGCATTTCTATCCTTGCGCGAGTGCGCTAAACCCTGCTCCAGAGGGACAGGGACCAGATCATATGGCCGAACGGGTTGAAACAGAAAGCCGCAAGCTGCTGGGGCGGCTGCGTGATGCGATGGCCAGTGATGTGGCGGGGCAAGCGCGGCTCGATAAGATCACCCAGTTGATCGCCAACTCCATGGGCTGCGAAGTCTGCTCGATCTATCTGTTTCGCGACGAAGACACGCTTGAGCTTTGTGCCACCGAAGGTCTGAACGAGGCGGCGGTGCATGAAACCCGTATGAAACTGGGTGAAGGTCTGGTGGGGCGCGTGGCTAAACGCCGCACGGTGATCAATACGCCCGATGCGCCGCAGGCTGCCGGTTTCCGTTTCATGCCAGAGACGGGGGAGGAGATTTATTCTTCGTTCCTTGGCGTGCCGATTCAACGCCTGGGCGAGACGCTGGGCGTCTTGGTGGTGCAGTCGAAACAGGCACGCGAATTCTCGGCAGATGAGGTCTACGCGCTTGAGGTCGTGGCCATGGTGCTGGCCGAAATGGCCGAGCTTGGTGCCTTTGTCGGCGAGGGCGCGGCGATGTCGGCGCGCCACAGCCAGCCGGTTCTGCTGCGCGGCACCGTAGGGCAAGAGGGCGTGGCCGAGGGCCATGTCTGGCTGCATGAGCCGCGGGTGGTGGTATCCAACCCCATCGCCGATGACCCGGAGCGCGAGACGGAGCGTTTGACCGAAGCGGTCGAGCAATTGCGCGTCAGCGTTGACCAATTGTTAAGCCTTACCGCCGACAAAGAGCAGCAACAGGTGCTCGAAGCCTACCGCATGTTCGCCAATTCCAAAGGCTGGATGCGGCGCATGGTGGAGGATATTCAAAGCGGGCTGAGCGCCGAGGCTGCGGTCGAGAAAGAACAATCCATGGCCCGCGCCCGTCTGGGGCAGGTCAACGACCTTTATCTGCGGGAACGTCTGTCGGATTTGGATGATCTGTCGAACCGTCTGCTGCGCAATCTGACGGGGCAGGGCAGTGATACCGGGGCGGAGATGCCGGTCGATCCGATCCTTGTGGCGCGCAACATCGGCCCGGCAGAATTGCTGGACTATGGCCGGACGCTGCGCGGCATCGTGTTGGAGGGCGGCTCTGTCGGGTCGCACGCGGCTATTGTGGCGCGGGCACTGGCGATTCCACTGATCGTCCACGCGAGCCGCATCACCAATGATGCGCTGAATGGCGATCACATCATGGTGGATGGGGAACAAGGTGTGGTGCATCTGCGGCCCGATGATACCGTGGCCACGGCCTTTCGTGACAAGATCGCGATGCAAGCGGCGGCGCAGGAGCGCTATGCCTCGATCCGCGATAAACCGGCTGAGACGAAATGCGGGCGGATCATCAGTCTGCAGATGAACGCGGGGTTGATGGCCGATCTGCCCTCGCTCGAAGGGTCGGGGGCCGAGGGCGTGGGGCTGTTCCGCACCGAATTGCAGTTTCTGGTGCGCAACCAGATGCCCCGCCGGACCGAGCTTGCGGCGCTTTACGCGCGCGTGCTTGATGCCGCGCATGGCCGCCGGGTGGTGTTTCGCACGCTCGACATCGGCTCGGACAAGGTACTGCCCTATATGAAGCCTCATGATGAGCCGAACCCGGCTTTGGGCTGGCGCGCGATCCGGGTGGGCCTGGACAAACCCGGTGTCATGCGCATGCAGTTGCAAGCCTTGATCCGCGCCGCTGCGGGCCGCCCGCTGGCGGTGATGTTTCCCTTTATCGCCCAGTTCGAGGAATTCCGCGCCGCCCGCGCCGAGGTCGACAAGGCAATGGAGCGCGAGCGTATCTTGGGCCATGTGTTGCCCGAAAAGCTGGAAGTCGGCGCCATGCTTGAGACGCCCAGCCTCGCCTTTGCGCCAAAGAAGTTCTTTGAAGAGGTTGAGTTCCTGTCGATCGGGGGCAACGATCTGAAACAGTTCTTTTTCGCCGCTGACCGTGAGAACGAGCGGGTGCGGCGGCGGTATGACACGCTGAACGTCTCTTTCCTGACCTTCCTTGAGGGCATTGTGGAGCGCTGTGCGCAAACCGATACGGCACTGTCTTTCTGCGGTGAGGATGCGGGCCGCCCGGTCGAGGCGCTGTGTTTCGCGGCTATCGGGCTCAAGACCCTGTCGATGCGCCCGGCCTCAATCGGGCCGGTCAAGAGCCTGCTGCGGCGCTGCAACCTTGATGACGTGCGCGAGGTTATCCACGCGGCGCGCGAGCGGGGTGAGATGTCGGTAAGAGGCGCGGTGATGGACTACGTGCGTCAGCAGCACCAGCATTGAGGCCCGCAGCTATTTGCCGTGATAGTCGCGAAACCAGGCGACGAAACGCGCGATGCCTTCGTGAATGTTGGTTTGCGGGCGATAGCCGGTAAGCCGGTGTAGCAGCGTTGCATCGGCCCATGTGGCGGGGGCGTCGCCCATCTGCATGCCCATATAGTTGCGCACCGCCCGCTTGCCGAGCGCGGCTTCGATCGCTTCGACGAAATCAAGCAAGCGGACCTTTTCTGAATTGCCGATATTCACCACCCGGTAGGGCGCTGCAGGAGAGAGCGAATCCCATTCCGGCGGCGGCGCTGCGCTGCCCGGTTGGGGCGGAACGCAGTCCATCAGCAGACGGATGCCGCGCACCAGATCATCGACACAGGTGAAATCGCGGTACATCTCGCCGTGATTGTAGATATCGATCGGACGCCCATCGAGGATCGCATCGACGAATTTGCTCAAGGCTAGGTCGGGGCGCCCCCAAGGCCCGTAAACGGTGAAAAAGCGAAACATCGTCGTCGGCAGGTTCCACAGATGGGCATAGGCATGGGCCATCCCCTCATTCGCCTTTTTCGTGGCGGCGTAGATCGACAGGGGCCGGTCGGTGGCCCCGGTTTCGCCAAAGGGCATATCGGTATTGGCCCCGTAGATCGAAGAGGATGAGGCCATGAGCAGATGTTTGACCTCCAGCCGTCGCGCGGCTTCCATTACGTTAAAAGTGCCGGTGATATTGGCTTCGAGAAAGGCGCGGGGGTGGTCGATGCTGTGGCGCACGCCCGCTTGCGCCGCGAGGTGGACGATCATGTCTGGCTGAAAGTCATCGGCCAGCGCATCGAAGGTCTCGCGGTCTTCCAGCAGCGCCTCTTTGGTCGTGAAATGCTCATGCTGAAGCAGCATCGCGTGGCGGCGTTGTTTCAAGGTGACGTCGTAGTAGTCGGTCATCCCGTCATAGCCCTGCACCCGCGCGCCCTCGGCCAGCAGCAGGCGGGCAAGGTGAAAGCCGATGAAACCGCCCGTGCCGGTGACCAGTATCCTCTGCGTGCTGTCCATTCTGGCATCCTCGCGCATGCGGCATGCCGCGCCCATTGAGCCTGCGGCTTGAGTTGCCTTTTCCATGTCCTGATCAAGGTTGGGATGTGAATGCTGAAAATTTGGTTAAATTTGGCATAGAAACGGCAAAGCACTTGCTGGCGGGGCGTAAATCAAGCCCCGGCAAGGCAAAACGGTTCGCGGGCTGCGCGATCAGAGGGCGAAGGGATGCGCGAAGATTTACATCAATGCCCGCGCTGAAACGTGATCTGACCGTCCATAATGGCGGTGATCGCATCTACGTCGGTAATCGTCTCGGCGGGCCATCGGGTCAGATCATGGCTCAGAACGGCAATGTCGGCGTCCATGCCTTCTTTCAGCCGTCCGCGTGTATCTTCGGCAAACTCCGCCCAAGCGTTGTCGAGGGTATAGCTTGCGAGGGTATCTTGGAGGGTCTGGGTCTGATCCGGCCAATCGCCGCCGAGGTCCAGCGGCGCGATGGCCGCCTTGAGCGTGGACATCACATCCACCGGGATGACCGGCCAATCGGTTGAGAAGATCACCCGGGCCCCGGTGTCACGAATGGTTTGCCACGCATAGGCCCCTTCGATCTGCTCGGGGCGGATATAGTCCCCGACGCCAGTGGGCGGAAAGACATGGCCCCGGGGCGCGTGGCCGGGCTGGAGGGAGGCGACGATGCCCAGATCGGCGAGCCGGGGAATGTCATCCGGGTGGATCACTTCGATATGTTCGATCCGGTGGCGGCTGTCGCGTTTTCCATTCGCCTTTTGGGCGGCCTCATAGGCGTCGATCGTTCGGCGCACGGCGGCGTCTCCGATGGCATGAACGGCGATCTGAAACCCCAGACGATCCGCTTCGACACAGGCGGCGACGAAATGCTCTTGGGTGAAAACCTCATCGCCGCAATTGCCATCTTTGCCCATCTCCCCCGGATAGGGCTGCAGCATCAGTGCGGTCCCGCTTTCGATCACCCCGTCGATGAACATTTTGACGTGACTACAGCGGACCTTATCCCCTTCAAAGTCATCGCGCAGGGCAGGGGCTTCGCGGGTCAGACGCGCGACAGTGTCCGTGCCTTTGAGGTGAAAGGGCACATGGCAGCGGCAGAGCAGGCGGCCCTCGGCCTCCAACTCAGACAGAAGCTCAAGCTGATAGCGGTTGCCATCCATCAGATGCAGACCGGTGATGCCCTGCGCGGCGCAATGGGCCAGCCCGCGTGCGATAACGTCCTTGTCCATCGCGCGCTGCGCAGGTGTGGCGGGCGGCTCGGGGTCGCGACCGGCGGTAAGGCCCAACATATCGCGGCCGCCATAGCGGGTGAGCGATAGGATCGGGCTATAGGCGCCGGGCTCAAGCAACTCCCCATTGGCGAGCCCATCTTCCCCCATCACGATTTCAGAGCCTGCGTCGACCTTGCCGCCTTGCAAGAGCCCTGCCGCCTTCAGCGCGGCGGTGTTGGCCCAGACCGTGTGATGGTCGGGGGCGAACATGGCGAGCGGGCGGTCGGGCAGGATGGCATCAAGGTCATGCCGGGTGAGGGTCTTGCCGGTGCCCAAAATGCCGTAGTCTGCCATGACGCAGAACAGCATTTTATCGTCTGGGTTTGCCTCGGCATAGGGCAGGATCGCGCGGCGCATCTCCTCCAGCCCGGTGAGGCCATAGAGGTTGAGATAATCCAGTTCGACGGACCCGCCAAAGAGATGCACGTGGCTGTCGATAAAGCCCGGCAGCACCGTGCCGCCCTGCGCATCGATCACCTTGGTGTCTGGGCCGATCAGCACCGTGATCTGAGCATCCGATCCGACCGCCGAGATCTTATTACCGGTGATGGCCAAAGCGCTGGCTTGGGGCTGATCCGGGTCAAAGGTGATCAGCGCGCCGTTGTGAATGACAATATCTGCCGGCATGGTCTTCGGGTCCTTATTGCGATGCGCGCCCCGACCGATGGCCGGGGCGCAATGTGTTTATCGAACAAAGCGCGCGTTATTTCTGAAGGTCGGTCCAGATCGCGGTGTAGAGCTTTTGCGCCTCGGGCGGGCAGACCTTGGCGACATAGGCGGCGCCCTTCAGGTCTTCGGGCACGACCACTTCGGGCGCGGACTTCATGTCTTCTGGCATGAACGCCTCTGAGCCCTTGATGCCGTTGGCATAGCGGGCGAACTCAGACAGCATCGCAGCATTTTCCGGGTCCATGATGAAGTTGAGGAAGGTCTTGGCTTCTTCGACGTTCTGCGCGTCCGCCAAAATCGCGGCATTGTCCATCCAGACTGGATAGCCCTCTTGCGGGTAGCCGAAGGCGATGTCGGGGTTTTGGTTGCGCGCTCGGAAGGATGCGCCGTTCCAGTTCACCCCGGCGGCGAGGTCACCCTTGGCGTATTTCTCGATATTGCCGTAGTCCATCGACAACCAATTGGGCTTGGCCTCGCGCAGGATGTCGCGGACTTTTTTCAGCATTTCCTTGTCGGCTGTGCATTGCTCACCGCCCGCAAAGTGGATCGCCATGCCCATCACGTCATTCATCTCGGGCACCACATTGATCTTGCCCTTCAGCTCTTCTGGCGGGTCAAAGATCACGGCGGCGGTATTGATGTCGCCATCATAGACCGCGGTGTTCACCGTCACCCCGACGGTCCCCCACTGCCATGGCACGGTGTAATTGCGGCCCGGATCGAATTCCACATCGACCCACTGCGGGTCCATGTTCTTGAAGTTCTCCATCTCGTTGGGCTTGCTTTCCATCAGCAGCCCTTCGCCCACGAAAATCGGGACATAGGTGCCCGAGGGCACGACGATGTCAAAGCCGTGACCGCCCGCTTTGATCTTGGCCAGTGCCGTATCGTTGCTGTCATAGTCCGTGATGGTGACCTTGATGCCGGTCTCTTTCTCGAACTTTTCGATCATGTCGGGGCTGGTGTAGTTGCCCCAGTTGTAGATGTTCAACTCGCCTTCGGCCATGGCAGGCCCCGCGAGGATGAGCGTGAGTGCCGTCAGTGTCTTTTTCATGTCTAGCTCCCGTTGGTTAATTATTTTTTGACTTTGCTGAGCAGGGTATAGGCGATCACCATCGTCACCGAGATCATCAACAGAACAGTTGAAATCGCATTGATCTCAGGTGTCACCACCCGCCGTAGTTGGCCCAGCATATAGGTCGGCAGGGTGTCCTGCCCGGCGGATTTCACAAATTCGGTAATGACCACGTCATCAAGGCTAATGACAAAGGCCAGCATCGCCCCGGCGAGGATGCCCGGCCAAAGCTGGGGCAGGGTCACATGGCGGAAAACCTGAAACGGCGTGCCATAGAGATCCGCCCCCGCCTGTTCGAGGGTCAGGTCCATGCCCTGCAGCCGCGCTCTGATCGGCAGATAGGCGAAAGGGATGCAGAATGCGGAATGCGCGATGATCAGATACATCAGCCCAGTATAGCCCGTCACGACCTTGATCGAGGCAAAGAAGATCAGCAGCGCCACTGCCGTGACAATCTCGGGCACCATGAGCGGCTGGTGGATCAGCGCAAAGACCGTGGTCTGCCCCCGAAACTTGCCTGTGCGGGTGGTGCCGAGGGCTGCAAGCACAGCGACACTGGTTGAGATGGCCGCGGCAGAGACCGCGATGATAAGGCTGCGCACCGTGGCCTCTTGGACCATTTCGTTGTCCCAAGCCGAGGCGTACCAGCGCCACGAAAACCCCTCCCAGATCGCGATGGAGGTGCCCGCGTTGAAGGAATAGACCACCAGCAGGATGATCGGCATGTAGAGCATGAAAAAACACGCCATCGCGATGCTGGAAAAGCCCGTAAGCTTGCGAATGTCGAACCCGCGATTAGCCATGCTGCACCTCCTCATTTCCGGCGGCGCGGACATAGGCCAGCAGCGCCACCATCACGATAGCCAGCAGGGTGATCGACAGCGCCGCGCCCAAGGGCCAGTTGCGCCCCTGTCCGAATTGCAATTCGATCAGATTGCCGATCATTAATTGATTGCCACCGCCCATGACGCGCGGCGTGACATAAGCCCCAAGCGAGGGCACCAGCACAAGGATCGACCCCGCGATCACCCCCGGTTTCACCAGCGGCAAGATCACCCGGCGCAGCACGTGAAAGCGGGTGGCGTAAAGATCATAGCCTGCTTCGACGAGCCGGAAATCCAACCGCTCAAGCGAGGCATAGATCGGCAGAACCATCAGCGGCAGATAGACATAGACCATGCCCAAAATGATCGAAAACTCGGTGAAAAGCATCTGGATCGGCTCATCAATGATACCAAGCGCGATGAGGATTGAGTTCACGGTGCCCTCGTTGCGGATCAATTCCAGAATGGCGAAGGTGCGGATCAGCAGGTTCGTCCAAAAGGGGATGATGATCAGCAACATCCAGAATTCGCGCTGCTTTTTCGGCCGTGTGGCGATGAAGTAAGCTGTGGGGAAACCAAAGAACAAACAGGCGAGCGTTGTCAGGATCGACAATTTGAGCGACCGCCAGAAGATGCTGAGATGGGCATCCGACCAGCCCAATGTGTCGTCGAAGATATCGCGCTGCATCAGCACGCCAAACCACGCATCGGTCGAGAAATTCCAGACTACCCCGCCATAGTCGCCGGGGGTGAGGAAGGAATAGAACAACGTGATCAGCAGCGGCCCGCTGGCGGCAAAGATCAGGATGATCAGCGCGGGCGTCAGCAGCAGCCAGCGGTTTCGGGCGGCGCGTTTTGCAACGGTGTTTGAAAGCTCTGCCATGGGTCAGTCCCTCAGAACCTGAGCGGCACCGGCGGGGAAGGACACCCCAACCCGATCGCCCGTCACATAGGAATGCGTGACCGTGGGGCCATTTTGCTGGCGCAGTACAAATTCGCTGCCATCGTCGAGGCCGACGTGAAAATGCGTATCGGTCCCGAAATAGACCACCTCGCGCAGGCTCCCGGCCAAGAGGCCATCGGCTTCGGAGGTCAATTCCGCATGTTCCGGTCGCAGGGCCAGCGTGACCCGGCCCGTGGCGGCTTCATTCGCATGGGCCTGCACAAGCTTGCCTGAAGGCAGACGCAACTGAGCGCTCTCCCCCTCGCGGCCAATGATTTCAGCCGGTAAGAAGTTGGTATCGCCAATGAAATCCGCCACGAACCGGTCTGCAGGACGGTCGTAAATCTCGCGTGGGCGTCCGACCTGACGCACCGCGCCGTTGGACATGACCGCGATGCGATCCGACATGGTCAGCGCCTCTTCCTGGTCGTGGGTCACGAAGATAAAGGTGATGCCGGTTTCGGTCTGAAGCCGTTTTAGCTCCAGTTGCATTTTCTTGCGCAGTTTGAAGTCCAAGGCGCTCAGCGGTTCGTCCAGCAGCAGGATCTTGGGCCGTGGCGCCAGAGCGCGGGCGAGGGCGACGCGCTGCTGTTGCCCGCCGGAGATCTGGCTGGTCTGTCGATCCGCCATCTGGGTCATCTGCACAAGTTCCATCATCTCTTCGACGGTCGAGTTGATCGCGGATTTGGGCGTGCCGAGCATTTGCAAGCCAAAGCCGATGTTTTCGGCCACGGTCATATGAGGAAACAGGGCGTAGTTTTGAAAGACGGTATTGATGGGGCGTTTGTAGGGGGGCAACGCGAGCAGGCTTTCGCCGAACATGTCCAGCCTGCCGGATGTGGGATGCTCAAACCCCGCGATCAGTCGCAGCAAGGTCGTCTTGCCACAGCCCGAAGGGCCCAGCAGCGTGAAGAATTCGTTGTCCTGAATTTCGAGGTCGATACTCGCGAGCGCTTCGACCGGCGGGTTGCCGGGATACACTTTGCGCAGTGCCTGTGCGGTGATTGCCTTGGTCATCTTTCCCCCTGATCGCCCAATTCGGTTCTTGGTTTTGAGCAAAGCTTGCCCTGCATGATTGCGCCAATAGTAATTGGTGAATATACCCCTTGTGGGGTAGTGTTCTTGAGATTTTGATCAGATTTTGGAGTATCTTTGGGCGATAGGCTGACAAATTTGGCGATTGAGCAATTGCGCGATGCGCTTCGGGCCGTCGGCAGCCCATCTTTTTTCGAGGCCTATAAGACCTTTTTCAGCACCCGCATCGCCTTCGGCACCTTCTTGATGTTGCGCTTTGATGCGGACCAACCGCCCTTACTGCTGGATCACTGGATCGAGCCGGGCAAATTGATCGGGCGGCCTCTCGAAGACTATATGGAGAGCAGCTATGCCTTTGACCCCTTCTATCTGTATCGCAGCCTGCCGAAGGAGGGCGGGCTGTTTCGTTTGGCCGACATCGCGCCGGACCGTTTCTTTTCCAGCGAATATTATCTGCAATATTACCGGGGCACCGGGCTTTGTGACGAGGTTGGTCTGCTCATCCCACTACAGGATGGCGGCGTTGCGCATCTGTCGCTGAGCAGGCGGGATGGGCAGGGGCCTTTTCGGCGCAGTGAGCTTCGCAGCGTGGAAAGCTATGCGCCCTTGTTGCTGGAGCTTCTGGCGCAGCATTGCATTGCCGTGGCCCCGGCCCCCGTCGACCAGCCCGGAACGGCCCGCCCCCCGCTGTCCGATGCCATCAGAAGCCATGCTGCGGATCGCCTGAGCATCGGTCTAACCCTGCGGGAGGCGCAGATCGCGGGGTTGGTGCTGCAGGGCCATTCGAATGCCTCCGCTGCGAAACTGCTCGATATCGCGACGGAAACCTGCAAGGTCCATCGTCGGAACCTTTACCGCAAGCTCGTCATCTCAACACAGCGCGAACTCTTCGGCGTGTTCAAGCATCTGTTGTAGTTGGTTTTTGACGCGATGGCTCTGGGCGGGGCATTCGAAATGCGTGGGTTGAGCGGCGATGGTGGTACTTTGACATATCAGAATTCAAAGCGCGGATGCGCAACCAGTGACCCCGGAGGGCGGGCGTTCCACATCTGCTAAGCCGACTGACCAGCCCTCACCTGTCCGCCACCGCCCCGAGCGGGGGCAGGGCGAGACACGCGAGGGCTGGGTTGATAGCTCAGACCCTGCCTTCCATCACTGTTGCGGAGGCGCGGGCATGGCTGCACGCAGGGCGTCTTCATCGACCCCCAAAGCCTCTGCGACCTTGGCCAGATCGGCGCCACGCCCGCCTGCGTCTTCCATGGCCTGTCGCAGGGTTTCGGCATCCACGTTGAGGGTCTCGGCAACCGCGTCAAAGTCTGGGCCTCCGCCCGGCCCGCCGGGACCACCGCCAGCATTCGCAGACCCGATGCCGTTTGCCGCATTGGTCGCGAAGTTGTCCTGCGCGACCACGCCTGCCAGACAGGCAGGCAGGTTCGGAAAGGTGTTGCCCGCGTGATAGTGATACTCGGCCTCTCCGTCCGTTTCGGTCAGGCCGACATGGCCGCCGCAGTCATCCAGATCATCGGGAAGGGAACCGTCGTGGTTCAGCGGGCCAAACATCGCGAACCCGTCAAAGGCATAGCCAAACTGTGCCGTCTGATCCTGAGCGACGTTCACACATTCCGCATCGACGCCTTCGGAGTCATAGATCGCGTTCACATCCGTAGCGGTCGCATGCCAGTGGTACCAGCCGCCCGGGTCGACATGGCCGCCGCAGGTATCGAGCGCGGGCATATGCCCGGTTTCCAGCACCGAAGGGGCGTCGGCGAAGATCGGGACGCCGTCCAACCCGATGCCGACCTTTGCAACAGTGCCAAGGCTGGTCGGCTCATCCGCCATCACCGGGTTCGTCGGAATGAGGACCGTCATTTCGACATCGGGATCGACCGAACCTTGGATGCACTCATGCGCCTCGGTCGGCCCTTCGATGCGAATGTCGAAAGAATAGACCTCTCCGTCTGCGTTGAAGAAGGTGTAGCCCTGCGCGTCCAGCATCCGCAGGAAATCGCCGTCAATCCGGTAGAGCCCCGCCTCATCGCCGTCCCAGTGCCAAATGCCGCCCTTGTCCTCCAAGGTCGCCGGACAGAACGGACCGATCTCAAGGTCGTCGGGCAGATATTTCACCACATAGCGCGCGCATTGTGCAGTCTCTCCGGTCTCGAGCGTGCAATCCACGATCTCGGCGGGGCTGACCAGCGCGGCATCCGCCACCGAATGCGCGTCGGGGTGCGCAAACGCGGCTGCCGGTGTGAAAACTGCGCAGATTGCGCAGGAACGTAGAAATCTCATCGCAGGGTCTCCTGTCTCGTTACTTGTGAGTGTTGTCGGACGCCAAGCCGGGCACCTTGCCGCCAAGGCGGTCTCGGAGGCGGCGATTGAGCGTGGCGTGCGCGGCGGCATCCTCCGCGCCCAGTGTCTCAGCGATCAGCGTGTCGATATCGCGCCAAGCGGCATGGATATCTGCCAGCAACGCGCGCCCGCGCGGTGTCAGTTCCACGATATTGCTGCGCACTTCGGTCGGATCGACTTTGCGGGTGATGATGTCTGCCGCGATCAGCCGCGCGGTCATGGTGCTCATGCTGGCGGGTGTAATGGCGAACTCGCGGGCGAGGGTGATTTGCGAAACGGCGCCCATTCGGGCAAGTGCGTCGATCACGCGGGCCTGACGGGGCGATATGCCGATTTCGGAAAGTCGGTGGCGCAGCTTTTCCTCCACCAGAGTGGCTGCATGGAGCAGATAATGTAATTTTACTGTGTCGAACCGCATGCTAACAGTTAGTAGGCTAATTAACTGCGAAAGGCAAGATCGGGCATGGCCGAGCCGAAGAAAGGAGCAGTTGACGTGAACGCCGCGCATGGGGAGTTTGGCCCACGGGTCGAGGGGAACCGACATTTTTCATCGGAACGGCAATATTTTTGCGACGGAATATTCTTCGTCCGCCGTTTGAGAAGAAGCACATGTATCGCAGGGACCTTTCCAACACCCAATTTCGCACCGCTCGCCACTGTTTAAATCGCTCAGCCACGCCTTCGTTCGAGGCCGGGTTGTTCTGACATGGGGGGCGGTTTGGCAAGGCCATGAAACTTTCCCCCACAGCGCCTTTCAGGAGCCTGAAGACTTTGAAAAGATTAATCTACGCCGTCGTCTCCATCGTCATCATTGCAGGCGCATATGGCATCGCATTCGGCGTGCCCGATGAGGTTGCGCAGCTTTGGGGCGGCAGTGTCACCCAGACGGATGATGCGCCTCAGAACGCGCGGCCCGGGCGGCGCGGCGGGCAAGGACGGGCGACAACCGTTGTGCTGACGCCGCTGGAGGCGCGCGCATATACGCTCGTCCTGCGCACGGTGGGCAGCGCGGTGTCCCTTCGCCAGACGGAAGTGACCGCAACCGATGCGGGCGAGGTGGTCGAAACCGCGCTTGCCGCCAATACGATGGTGGAAAAGGGCGATGTCTTGCTGAAACTGGACGACCGCACCGAACGGCTGGCGCTAGAAATCGCCGAGGCCAACCGCGATCAGGCGCAGGACACCGTTACCCGCTATGAGGGGCTGCGCAGCAACGGCAGTTCCGTGGTCACCGACGTAAGCCTTTCCGAAGCGCGGGTCGCCTTGCGCTTGGCCGAAGCCAATGTGGGGCTGGCCCAAGTGGCGTTGGATGACCGCACGATCAAAGCGCCGATCTCTGGCCGTTTGGGGCTGAGCGATATTAGTCTGGGCGATCGCTTGTCGAGCGGGGAGGCCATCGTGACCATCGACGACACCACCCGCCTGCTTGCCACATTCGAAGTGCCAGAACGCTCCATCGGTCTTTTGGCCGAGGGCAAACCGGTTCTCGTCTCCACGCCCACCTATGCGGGGCGCATTTTCGAGGGGACGATCACCGCCTTTGACAGCCGTCTCGACAGCGTGACCCGCAGTGCGACGGTAGAGGCCGAGATCGAGAACCCCGAGGGGCTGCTGCTTGCCGGTATGACCTTTGCCATCCGCATGACCGAAGAGACCGACCCGCTGCCCGTTGTGCCTGCAACCGCCATCACATGGGATCGAAGCGGCGCGGGCATCTGGGTCGCCGATGAGGGCAGCACCGCCCGTGTCCCTGTCACCATCCGCTACCGCGAGGGTGATCAGGTCTGGGTCGAAACCGAAGCCCCCTTGGGCGCGCAGATCGTGGCCGAGGGCGCGGCGAAGCTGCGTGAAGGCGCGCAGGTTAGCGCCGCTGGCGCGCGCGGGGGGCCAGACGCATGAGTTTCGAGAAAAAAGCGCACAAGGCCGGTTTCGCGGATGTTTTCGTGGCGCGTCCCATCTTCGGGATCGTGCTGAACCTGCTGATCATCATCGCCGGGCTGGCGGCCTATACCAGTGTCGACATCCGCGAGATGCCAGATGTGGACCAGCCCGTGCTTTCTGTCAGAACCGACTACGAAGGTGCGGTGCCAAGCACGGTAGACACCGAAGTGACACAAGTCCTCGAAGACGCGCTCAGCGCGCTTGATGGCATGTCCTATATCGAATCCACGTCGAGCATGGGGTCGAGCCGGATCACCATTGACCTGTCGGATGGCACCGACGTCAACGTTGCTGCCAATGAGGCGCGCGAGATCGTATCGGGCGCCTTGCGGTCCTTGCCCGACGATATCGAAGACCCCAGCGTCAGCAAAAGCGACAGCAATGCGGATGCGATCATTCGCCTTGCGCTGCTTGGCGATGCCAGCCTCGACACGCTGACCCAACTGGCGGAAGGGGCTGTCTATGAACGGCTTTCCCTGATCGATGGCATTGCCGAGGTGACCCTGCGCGGTGACCGTGCCAATGAGTTCCGCGTGGCGGTGAGCATGCCGTCTTTGCTGAGCCGGGGGTTGACCATCTTTGATGTCTCCACAGCACTCGCGCAGCTGCGCGACGACACCGCACTGGGCTCGCTTTCCAGCGAAACGCAGACCCTCTCGCTCAGGGTGGGCAGCAAGGATGTCACCGTCGAGACCATCAACCAATTGCCGATCAATGACACGACCCAGGTCGCGGATATCGCCTTTGTGCAACTGGCGCCCGAAGACGCCAACGTCTATACCCGCGTGAATGGTGAGACAGCCATCGGTCTGGATATCACCCGGCAATCGGTTGGCAACACGCTGGAAATCTCGCGCGATGTGGGCACCGCAGTCGAGGAATTGCAGGCGCAACTTCCCGAAGGCGTGCAACTGTTGGTCACCTCGAACGACGGTATCTTCATCGAAGGGTCGATCAACGAGGTCGTCAAATCCATCCTCATGGCGACCGGCATCGTGGTGGTCGTGATCTTTCTGTTCCTGCGCTCCCCACGGGCCACGCTGATCCCCGCGGTTACGATCCCCGTGGCTTTGATCGGGACGCTTGCCGCGATCTGGCTTACGGGGTTTTCGGTCAACACGATCAGCCTTCTGGCGCTGGTATTGGCGACGGGGATGGTTGTCGATGATGCCATCGTCGTGGTCGAGAATATCGTGCGCAAGCGCAAGTCCGGCATGGGAGCTTTTGCCGCCGCGGCCTCGGGCACGAACGAGGTATTCTTCGCCGTGATCTCCACCACCGCCACGCTTGCCGCCGTTTTCATTCCGATTTCCTTCCTGCCGGGGCAGGCGGGGGGCGTCTTTTCTGAATTCGGCTTCGTGCTGGCCTTTGCCGTTACCCTGTCGTCGATCACGGCGCTCACCCTTGCGCCCGTCCTGTCGGCTCTCTTGGACCCGGGCAAAACCTTGGGCGACGCAGAAGCCGCCACGCCGGGCGCATTGGCGCGCGGCTTTGACCGGGTGATGGATTTCGCCATCCGCACGCCGCTGCTGGTTCTGTCGATCGCCATAGGCTTTGCCATGATCGCCGTGGGGGCCGCGATGACATTGCCTTCCACCGTCACGCCAGAGGAAGACCGAGGCTTCTTTCTCGTACAGGCACGCGGTGCATCGGACACGACGATCGATTACCTCGATACGCAGATCTCGATGGTCGAAGACATCCTCGCCCCGTATCGAGAGAGCGGGCAGATCGAGACCGTGCAAAGCATTATTGGCGTCGGCGGCGGCACCAGTGCGTTCATCGTCGTCCGCCTGCCGGATTGGGCCGAGCGTGACTTTGCCCAGCAGGAGTTGATCGCGCAGATCAGTGGCCAGTTGTCTGCGGTCCCCGGCGTGCAGGTGAGCGCACGGTCGACCAACAGCCTTAACATTCGTGGCGCGGGTGGCGGGCTGAGTTTCGCGGTGACCGGCACCAATCTGGCTGAAATGACCGAAGCCGCAGACAGGCTCACGGCGGCGATGGCCCAGGATGCGACTTTTCTGAACCCGCAACTGTCCAACAACAGCGTGACCGCGCAATTGGAAGTCACGGTAGACGACAGCGCCGCTGGCGATATGGGGCTCAACAGTTCCGATGTCTCCTCCCTCGTGCGCGCCATGGTTCAGGGCGATGTGGCAGTCAGCGTCTTTTCGGATGATGTCGAAGTGGATGTGAACGTCGTCCCCGGTGGCCCGCCGATTGACGATCCGTCTGACATCGCCTCCATGTCCATCCGCCTCGACAGTGGCGCCTATGTACCGCTGTCCGCGGTTGCCTCGCTCGAGACGGTGGTAAGCGACGCGCAGATCGAGCGTTTGGGCGGAGCGCTGTCCGTCGCAATGCAGGCGAACCTTGGCGAAGGTGTCGATCTGTCCACCGCGATGGACCGGGTGCTGACACTTTCCGAAGAGGTTTTGCCCGATGGGATGGGCATCACCTTCACCGGAGAGGCCGCGACGCTCGACGGCTCCCAAAGCGGTATCTACATGGTTTTCGGCGTCGCGCTGATCGTGGTGCTTCTGGTGCTGGCCGCCCAGTTCGAGAGCTTTGCCAGTGCGGTGGTGATCATGATGACAGTGCCCTTCGGGATGGCTGCCGCATTGCTGGCGATATCGATGACGGGCGGATCGCTGAACTACTACAGCCAGATCGGCCTTGTGATGCTGATCGGGGTCATGGCCAAGAACGGTATTCTGATCGTCGAATTTGCCAATCAGCTGCGCGAAGCAGGCGAAGACATCGACAGCGCCATCCGAAGCGCGCTGCGCCTGCGCATCCGGCCCGTGATGATGACGATGGTGTCGACTGTTTTCGGGGGCCTGCCGCTGATCGTGACCTCTGGCGCGGGCGCGGAGGCCCGGATCGCCGTGGGCTGGGTGATCGTCGGCGGTTTGGGCTTTGCCACCGTGTTCACCTTGTTTCTCACGCCGATTTTCTACCGCTGGATCACGGTCTGGGGCGCAACCCCCGGAGGGTCTGCGCATAGATTGAAAGCCGAGGTGGAGGCGACCGCAAGCGTGTAGCGCGACGGCCTTTGCGTATCGGATGCTTTCCCCTGCGCAAATGCTGGGAGCGGCTACAAGGTCCACGGCTCTTGCATAGCTGACGGCGAAAAACTGCCCCGCGCCAGCGACGGGAATCTCTCTGGCAGACGTTAAATATGCGTAAGCAAAGAGGAGAGACCCAATGCAAAACCGGGTGAAAAAATGCGCGACTGTCGTGCTATTGGCAGCCACCACAGTGGCCTTCGTGCCGATGACGGCAATGGCCGACAGAGCGGAGTTTCAACACAGCCGAGTTGATCGCGGCGCCAAGGTGAAGGTGGTGAAACAGCAGCGCCATCGGCATGCGGTTGGCCAGCGTCTCCGCAAGCAGGATGTCGTCGTCGTCAAGAACTGGCGCGCCCGCGGCCTTTCGCGCCCGGGCCGGAATGAAGTCTATGTCGTCGATGGCAATGATATTTACCTTGCGGCCGCAGCGACGTTGTTGGTCAAGGCCCTCGTAAACTGAGATGCGCCCTCCGGGCAGGGGTTGATCCGCGATTGAGGGCCGGTGTTAGGCTGGAACGCGGGTCAAACCTTTCCCGGCGCGGCGGCCTGCAAGAACCGCCGGAAGGATGGCACCAGAACGGTTGCTCAGGTCCCGCCCACCGTCGACGGACCTGAGCTTTGCCGCGCTTGATGCATGCAAACGGATGGGTTAGCGTTTTTCGAGAGGCACCAACACGCCGGTTTCTAGGGGGCATGGGATCGTGAAAGCACTGAGCCGAATCTCGACAAGGTCCACGCCCATCGAAGTGCTACGCGACGATATTCTGCAAATCTGCGGTGCGTTCGAGGTGGAACCCGCGCGCCGCGATGGGCCATCTCATGGTCGGGCGCGCAAGCGGGGGATGGGCGGCTTTGAGGCCGCACTGGTCTCGCTCGACGCTCAGGAAGCAGCCCGGACACAGACCTGCATTCGGCGCGATCCGGGCGAATATTTCTTTATGCTGGTACAGGATGTCGGCGAATGCGTGGTGCATCAAAGCGGCGCATCCACCCTCTTGCGGCCCGGTGACATGTTCATCGTCGACGCGACGCGCCCATCGAAATTTGTTTATGACGGGCAGTTGGCGCATCAAATTTCAGTGCATCTTCCGCGGGATGAGATGATCGGCAGGTTCGGCGCTATCTGTGATGGCGGTGTGGCGATTGACCGCAATGATCCGCTGTGGCTGGCGCTGCGGGCAGTGCTCTACAAGATGTTGCACTGCCCGCCCGAGGCAGGGTTACAGTTAAGCGAGGCGTTCTATGGGCTGATGGGGGCCTATTTCCACGAGCGGCGCAGCCAGACCTTGGATGCACGCGGGCAGGTCATGGAGCGCGCTCTGCAACTCATGACCCGCCACTACCGCGACCCTCAGTTCGGGCCGAGCGCTTTGGCGCTGCATTTGGGCGTATCGCTGCGCAGCCTGCAACGCTATTTCGAACCCTTGGGCGAAACGCCGGGTCAACGTCTGCTGCACCTGCGTTTGACCCAAGCGCACGCCGAACTCTCTCGCCGCGGGGGCAAAGAGGTCTCTGTCACCGACTGCGCCTATGGCTGCGGCTTTAACGATCTGTCGCATTTCTACCGTGCGTTCCGGCAGCGTTACGGCATGACCCCCGGTGCCGTTGTCGCAGAAGTCCGCAACGGTGGCGCGATCGTCCAATAGCGCTGTCGCGTTATCCCAAGATGCCCATCCGATCCGCGCCTAACCTCTTACCCGAGGAGGCGTTTCGGCACGGTGCCGGAACGGGATGACGGAGGACATCATGAAAGACACCATCGATAGCATCGGCCTGATCGCGGGCGGTACGCGGGTTGAAACGGGCGCGCGTTTCCCCGTGGCCAATCCCGGCACGGGCGGCCAAGCAGGCACGGCGCCGGATGCCGGTCAGGCAGAATTAGACCGGGCGGTTGCTGCGGCGAAGGCGGCATTCCCAAGCTGGTCCGCTACCTCTGACGAAGAGCGCGCCGCCGCCTGCAATGCCGTGGCTGACACGCTCGAGGCGCATGCTGAGGAATTGGCGCAGTTGATTACTGCAGAACAGGGCAAACCCTTGGGTGGCATCGGTTCGCAATGGGAGTTGGGCGGCGCGGTCGCTTGGGCGCGCTATACCGCGAGCCTGTCGCTGCCGATGGAAGTGCTGCAAGACACACCCGAAGGCCGGGTCGAGATGTACCGCAAGCCGCTGGGCGTGGTGGGGTCGATCACCCCTTGGAACTTCCCCGTGCTGATCGCGGTCTGGCACATTTTGCCCGCGCTGCGCAGTGGCAATACGGTGGTCAGCAAACCGTCCCCGATGACACCGCTCGCGTCACTGCGCATGATTGAGTTGATGAACGAAATACTGCCAGCAGGCGTGGTTAATTCAGTGAGCGCCGCCGATGGTGCATTTAACATGGGCGCGGCCATGTCCGCGCATGAGGATATCGCCAAGATCGTCTTCACCGGCTCCTGCGGGACGGGCCAGAAGGTCATGCAATCCAGCGCCGAGACGATGAAGCGTCTGACCCTTGAGATGGGCGGCAATGACGCGGGCATCGTCCTGCCCGATGCCGATCCACAGGCGATTGCCGAAGGGCTGTTCTGGGGGGCGTTCATCAACAACGGTCAGACCTGCGCCGCGATGAAGCGGCTTTATGTCCACGACGATATCCACGATGCGGTCTGCGACGCGCTGGTCGCCTATGCACGCAACATCAAAGTGGGCGAAGGCACGCAGGAGGACAGCGTTCTTGGCCCCGTACAGAACCGGATGCAATTCGACAAACTCTCGCGTTTGGTGGCGCAGGCCAAAGAGCGCGGGCAGGTGCTGCTTGGCGGAGAGCCGGGCGAGGGGCTGTTCTACCCACCGACGATCATCGCCGGGATGCGCGCCGACGATCCGCTGGTCTACGAAGAGCAATTCGGCCCCGCGCTGCCGATCATTCGCTATAGTGATCTGGACGATGCGCTGGCGCAGGCCAATGCGCTGGACGTGGGCCTTGGTGGGTCTGTCTGGTCGTCAGACAAGGCGGCGGCCAAGGAGGTGGCGAAACGGATGGAATGCGGCTCGGTCTGGATCAACAGCCATGGCATGATCCAACCCAACGCGCCCTTCGGGGGCGTCAAGAAGTCAGGCTTCGGCGTCGAGTTCGGCGAAGAAGGGCTGAAAGAATACACCGACATTCAGGTAATTTTCGCCTGACGCTGGGAGGCGAGGGCGATCATTCGGTGTCCGCTATGGCGGGCACCTTCAAGAAAAACATGAAGGGAGACAGCATGTTACGTAAAACTCTACTCGGCGGGGCCGCGGCCTTTGCCCTGACCAGTGGGGCGTCATTCGCGCACCCGCTTGATGGTTTTTCCGGTGAGGAATACCAAAAGATCAATGAAATCCTGCGCGCAGGCGATCTGGCCGGGGATGACACGCTCTATCCGCTGATCGAGTTGATCGAGCCGCCCAAGGCTGATGTGCTGGCATGGAGCGAGGGCGACACGCTCGACCGCCGCGCGATGGTGCATATGTCCAACGCCGACAACAGCGGTTTTGTTGAAACCATCGTAAACCTGACCACTGGAGAGATCGAAAGCAGCGCCCCCACCGAAGGCCAGCCGATGATCCTTTTCAACGAGTTCGCCAATGCTATGACCGCCGCACTAGAGCATCCCGACATGATCGCGGGGCTGGAGAAACGCGGGCTGACGCCGGATCAGGTGTTCTGCCTGCCGCTCACTGCGGGCAACTTCTTCTCTGACGAAGACGACGGCACGCGCTTGATGAAAGTGCCTTGCTATGTTTCGCCCGAAGGGTCGAATTTCTATGCCAAGCCGATTGAGAACATCTATGCTGTGGTCGATCTGCAAAGCGGCAAGGCGCTGCGTGTGATCGACGAAGGCAACGTAGCGATCCCCGAGGACGGCTGGGGCTACACCGGCGAGGAGATTGAGGCCCGGACCCCACAACGCGCCGCGACCAATCCCGCCGTGCTGACCCAAGAGGGCGGGCCGAACTTCACCTATGCCAATGGCGCGCTGGAATGGGATATGTGGCGCATGCGCCTGCGGGTCGACAAACGCCCCGGTCCGGTGCTGTCGAACATCGACGTGAAGGATGGCGAGGAGTGGCGCACGCTGCTCTATCAAGCGCATCTGTCCGAAGTTTTTGTGCCCTATATGGACCCAAGCGCTGGGCTCTATTGGCGGACCTATATGGACAGTGGGGAGTACGGCTTTGGCCTGTTCCTGACCCCGCTGGTGGCCGGGATCGACTGCCCCTCTTACGCGACCTTCCTGCCAGCAATGATCGCGGGCGACGATGGCCAGCCGCTGGAGATCCCCGACGCGGTCTGCATATTTGAGCGCAACATCGGTGATCCGGCTTGGCGACACTTTGAGGTCTTTGCCCAAGGCCCCGACCAATACACCCCCGCCGAAGGTCGGCCCGAGACGGAACTGGTCGTGCGTACGGCGTCAGAGGTTGGCAATTACGACTATCTGATCGACTACCGTTTCAAGCAGAACGGCCAGATGGAGATCAAGATCGGTGCCACGGGTCTCGATGGTGTGAAAGGTGCCGATGCGACGTCGATGGATGATCCTTCGGCAGCGCGAGAAACGGAGTATGGCACGCTGATCGCGCCCAATCTGGTGGCGGCGAACCATGACCACTACTTTAACTTCCGGCTCGACTTCGACATCGACCAACCCAGCAACCGCTTCATGACGATGGACATCGTCCCCGCCGAAGTGGCCGAGGACAGCCCGCGCAGGTCCTTGTGGAAGGTTGAGCACAACATGCCCAGATCCGAGGCCGAGGCGACCTATCAGGTGTCTTCGTTCAAACCGCGCTACTTCATGCTGCAAAACCCCGACCGCAAAGGCCCGTTGGGGCACAAGCCGGGCTACATGATCCACCACGGCAGCGTCGCCTATGGGCCTTTCGACTTTGAGAACGACCCCCCGATGATCCGCAACGCCTATATCGAGAATTCGGTTTGGAACACGGTGCATGATCCTGAGGAACGATATGCGGGCGGTAAGTTTGCTTTGCAAAGCGACGGCTCAGACACGCTGGCGCAATGGGTCAAAGAAGACGCGCCATTACAGGATCAGGACATCGTGACGTGGTTCACGGCAGGCTTCCACCATGTGCCCCGCACCGAGGATTGGCCTGTGATGTCGACCGAATGGAAGACCGTGCATATCATGCCGCATAACTTCTTCCCGATGAACCCGGCGATCACGATCCGCGATCCTGAATAAGGACGCTTGAGAAAAGAGGGAGGCGAGAGGCACAAGGTCGCTCGCCTTTCTCAGCCGCAAGGTGAAGTTATTCCCTGCGCAGAAACAGCTCTACTAGAGCGCTGGCATCCAAGTCATGGCCAATACGGCGGGCAGCGCCGAAGAGCCGCCACTAGACCCTACCGCGCAAAACCCAACGTGGTATATCAACCTACCCTCGCATCGGGCACGGGGGTCAGCAGGGTCAGTCGATCTGGGTTCATTTCGGCGATCACGATGGTGCCATCGTCCTGCACAGCCAATCCGTGACCATAGGTTGAAAAAGTACGGCAGCGGCCAATCAGCTCACCATTCGGGGCATATGCCGACAGGCGCGGGGTTTGGTCAGTGACCAGCAAGACGCCTTGGGATGTCAACGCCAGCGCCATTGGTTTGTGCAGGCCTTTGATCTGACCCAGCCAGATGCCTTCGGGGTCAAATAACTGAACGCGGTTGTTTTCGCGGTCCACCACGCAGAGCCTGCCTTGGCTGTCGAACAACAGGCAGTGCGGGGTCGAAAACGCGCCCGCTTCGGTCCCGGGATGTCCAAAGGTTTTGAGGTGGCGCAGCGCCGGGTCAAAGATATGAACGGCGCTGTTGCCATATCCGTCAGCGACATAATAGCGTCCGTCCGGACCTTGGGTGCAATCGCAGGGATGATTGAAGGGCCGCCCCAAGCCGGGATGCTCTGCGCAGTCCATACGGGCGGTTTCTTGTAAGGTGTCATCAAGCAGCACGACCTTGTGGCCATCCATGTCCGTGGCGGCGACTTGGCTGGCGGAGGTCGCGCGCAGGCCATGGCCGCAAACGAACTGCGGCAGATCAGCGGTTTCGCCCAACATTGTGCCGTCCAGCCCGAGCATGACCAATTCAGGCGCTTGCCGTCTGAGGACCACGATCCTGTCGCCTATGACCGCGACATCGGAAATACCCGATAGCATGGGATCGCTGACATGGGTCACACGGTAGCGCTGGGCGCCCAAGGCCACATAGGCAGAGGGGCGCTTGGCCGTTTCGCTCAAAGCGCGCCCTGCAATGTTTCGGCCATATTGATCAACATCGCATCCCGTCCCGCAGACGCGGTCAGCATCAGCCCCGCGCCGGGGTGGCTGGTGATCGGCATGCTGACCGAACAGCCGTCTATTACATTCGCAAAGCTGGTGTTGCGCAGCGCCAGCAGATTGATGCGGTCATAGGTGGCATCCTCGCGCAGATCATCCAGCTTTGGCGGCATGATGGCCACGCTCGGCAGGGCGACCGGCGTGTCGCCAAACAGATGCGCCGCCCGTGCGATCAATGCTTCCCGCGCGGCTATCGTGCGGGCAAACTCGATCCCGGTGACACCATCCGCCCGCGCCATACGTGATGCCACACGCGGATCAAGCTCTGCGCGGGCGTCGTCGAAATGCGCCCCGTGATGGGCGCGGGATTCCACTGCCGAGAACTGCCAGACGGGCAGGGCGCGGTAGTCATCGAAGAAGTCGAGCGTTTGTCGACGTAGGCTCACGCCAGATGCCTGAAGCGCTTCGAGGGCGGCTTCGAAGGCTTGGGCAACCTCGGGGTCCAATTCGTCCATGCCGAAATTTTCCGGCACGATGACGGCACGCGGCGCGGCAGACGCGGCGAGCGGTTGGTCGCGTAGCACGTTCAAAACCGGGCGCAGCAGGCCGACTTCTCGGGTCAGCGCGCCGACACTATCAAGCGAATGGGAAAGCGGCACCGCCCCCGCGCGGGAGATCGTCTGTGCCGTGGCCTTGAACCCGAAGAGCCCGCAAAAGGCCGCCGGGATACGCGCAGAGCCGCCAGTGTCTGTCCCAAGCGCGATGTCTGCCACGCCGCGCGCCACGGCAGAGGCACCGCCCGAGGTCGAGCCGCCGGCGATACAGCCTTCTCTCAAGGGGGTGAGGGGGGTGCCGTAATGTGGGTTCAGGCCGAGGCCGGAATAGGCAAACTCGGTCATATTGGCGTGGCCGATCAGCCCGGCGCCTGCGCTGCGCAGCCGCGCGACCGCCGCGGCATCCTTGGTGGCGGGCGACGTGCCTTTGCGGACCAGCGACCCCGCGTGGGTGACTTGGCCCCGCACGTCGAACAGGTCTTTGACCGCCACGTTCAGCCCCGACAGTGGCCCTTCGCCTTCGACCGGATCATCGAAGGTCCGGGTGAAATCGGGCGCGGCAGCGCGGGCGCGGGCCGCGTCGAGGAGGGATTGAGAGGTGTGTGTCATCAAATCAGCCTTTAAATCGTTTGTTCCACAAGCCACGTCGCGATGCCGGGGAATGCCGTCAGCAGGATCACGGCCAGCACCAAGATCATGAAATAGGGGATGATCATGCGGGTAATCTCAAAGATCGATTTACCAGTCAGGCTCTGGATCACAAACAGATTGAACCCCAGCGGCGGCGTGATCTGCGCCATTTCGACGACGATGATCAGATAGATCCCAAACCACACCGGATCGATCCCCACGGCAGCCACGGCGGGCATCACAACCGAAGTCGTCAGCACAACGATGGAGATCCCGTCGAGGAAACAACCAAGGAGCACGAAGAACACGGTCAGCACGGCGATCAAACCCGCAGCGCTCAGCCCGCTGGCGGAAATGAGTTCGGCCAGTTGCCCGGGCAAGCCAGAGAAGCTCATCGCGGAGGTGAGAAAGGCCGCGCCAAGCAGGATCAGCCCGATCATCGCAGAGGTGCGGGTGGCCCCCAGAAGCGAGGCGACGAAGGTCTCGGCGTTCAGCGACCGGCCAAAAGCCGCGATGATCAGCGCCCCGGCCACACCGATGGCGGCGGCCTCGGTTGCGGTGGCCACACCGGCATAGATCGAGCCGATGACCCCGATGATCAAGCCCACCACCGGCAGCAACATGCGCAGGCGGCGCAGGCGCTCACCCAAGGGCATGCGGGGTTCGGGGTCTGGCACGCCATCGGGGTTCATCTTTGCCCAGATCGCGATATAGCCCGAAAACAGCGCCATGAGCATCAGCCCCGGCACCACGCCCGCTATGAACAAGCGGTTCACGGACACTTGGGCCGCGACGCCATAGACGATCATCACGATCGACGGCGGGATCAACAGGCCAAGCGTGCCCGATCCAGCCAAGGAACCGATGGCAAGCCGGTCGGCATAGCCGCGCGATTTCAGCTCTGGCAGGGAAATGCGGCCAACGGTTGCGGTGGTGGCAGCCGAAGACCCCGAGACCGCCGCAAAGATACCGCAGCCCACGACGTTGACATGCGCCAAGCCGCCGGGCAGCCGCCCGACCCATGGGGCCAGACCAGAAAACAGGTCTTCGGCCAGACGTGTGCGGTAAAGAATTTCGCCCATCCAGATGAACAGTGGCAGCGCCGTCAAAGTCCAGCTGGCGGAATGGGCCCACATGGTGGTGCCGAGGATCGCATCGACCGGCGTAGAGGTGAACATCAAGAAAATCACGACGCCCGAGGCCATCAGCGCCACGCCAACCCAGATGCCCAAGCCCAAAAGCACAAGCAAGGTCACGACCAGAACGGCCGATTGCAGAAAAATATCCATGATTATTCGCCCCGACCTTGTTCGTTTGTATCGTCGCTCTCGACTGGCAGCCCGAGGATCAGGCGCAGGGTGCGCTCGGCAAAGGCCAGTGCAAACAGCACCGACCCCAGCACCATCGCGGATTGCGGCCACCACAGCGGAACGGCCACCACGCCTTGGCTGACTTCATTGTAGGTCCAGCTTTCGTGGACATAGCCAAAGATCGCCCAAGCGACCCAACCCATCATCACGGCGGCAAAGGCCGCCGCCAGAATATCAGCGATATGACCCAGACGTTCCGGCATCAACTGCCGCAACGATGTGACGCGAATATGATCGCCCCGTATCAGCGTGGCCGGCAGGGCGAGGAAGATCGACGCACTCAGCCCCCATGCCGCGAAATCATCGGCTGACGGGATTTGGCTTCCCATCAGGCGCAGGCCAATCTGCGACAGGATCAAGACCGCGATCCCCAGCAAGGACAGCGCGGCCAAGGCTCCGCAAAAGTTGAAGAGATGGCGGGTCAGCATCATGGCGGAGGGCTCCGAATAAGGGGGCGGGGAGGGGGCGAATTCCCCGGTCTAGTAGAAAATGCCCGGGCAAACGACTGCCCGGGCCTGCTGAGATCAGTTCATCGCGTCGACGATTTTCTGACCTTCTTCGCCAGCCTGTTCCAGCCATTCCGCGCGCATCGTCGCGGCGATGGTTTCAAAGTCGCTGGCCAGCCCTTCGGGGGTCGGCAGGACGTTCATGCCATTGTCGGCCATTGTGTTGGTTGCTTCGCCAGTGGCTTCCTCGGCCATCTCAAAGCCACGGGTTTCCGCCAGTTCAGCCGCTTCTTGCAGCGCGGTTTTCACCTCGTCAGACAGGCCGTCGTAGGCGCCTTTGTTCACGATTACCATGTTCTTGGGCAGGAAGGCCTGAACGTCATAGTAATGCGACACGAAGTCCCATGCTTGGCTGTCGACACCTGTCGAGGGCGAGGTGATCATGCCGTTGATGACCCCGGTCGAGAAGGCTTGGCTGATCTCGGAAGTGGCGATGGTGGCGGGAACGGCGCCCAAAAGCTCGGCCAGACGCGCGGTCGAGGGGTTGTAGGCGCGGAACTTGACACCCTCGAAGGAGGCGGCGTCGGTGACTTCCTGGTTCATGTAAACGCCCTGCGGCGGCCAGGGGGCGGCAAACAACAGCACCAGACCATCTTCGGCCAGCTTTTCCTCGTAGATCGGGCGGGAAGCTTCCCAAAGAGCGCGGGCCTCGTCAAATGTCGTCGCCAAAAGCGGCACGGCATCGGCAGAGTAAACCGCGTCTTCGTTGCCAAGCGCCGAGATAAGGACTTCGCCGATGGGAACGATGCCGCGCTGCACGCCGCGCTTCAGTTCGGGGCGCTTGAGCAGAACCGAGTTCGACACAACGTCGATTTCCAGCGCGCCATCCGATAGGCGGGCCACGTCATCGGCGAAGGCGCGGATGTTCTGGGTCAGATAGTTGCCGTCGGGCGCGTCGGCCGACATTTTCCACGTTTCGGCATGGGCAAGACCGGCTGTCAGGGCTGCGATCGCGGTTCCGATAAGAAGGTGTTTCATGTGTGGTATCTCCTGTTGGGGTGGTTTGTTGTTCTTGCCCTGCCGTTTTGGCAGGACAGGGTGGTTCACTCAGTCTTCCAATGCGGGCAGGTCTTGCGCGTCCAATGACCACATCAGGCGGAAGGTTTCGGCCTCGCGCACCGCGCCGCCCAGCTTTTCGGTCAGTTGGCGCAGGGTCGCTTCGGCGATCGGCTCTGACGTCACATCCACCGCGATGCAAGGCGCCAGAACGCGCCCTTCGGTGTTTTCAGACGGCAGCGGGGTCGAAAGGGTTGCGTCGGGGATCATGTGATGCACGCGCAGCACACCCTCTTCGGCCATCAATTTACCAAGCACGTCGGCGACGGCGTCGCGATCCATGGCATCTGGCACCAGTTCGATCAGCACCAGCGCGCCGCCCCAGCCAAAGCCGCCCTCTTGCGCGACCTGCATCACCCGACGGCGGGTGTTGGACATGCGCCCGAAGTTGGTGATCGACCATTGGGTCTGTTTGGTAAAGGCTTTGCGGTAGGCTTCAGAGGTGAAATCGGCAAGGTTGCTGGCGCGGTAGAGCGCGAGGTAGCGCCGTGCCGAGCCCGATACCGCCCGATAGCGCCGCGCGCCGGTGAAGCCCGGAATGCGAACGCGCTCTTCCATATGTTCCCGGTCATACCACTGGTTAAAGTCAGCCTCATGATCGGGGTCGATATCGCTCCAGACGAAAAGCTGTGCCTGATCGGTTGTACGGATATTGCTCATTCTGCATCCTGATCCTTGGACAAAGCTTTCCCGTCACGTGGCGGGGCACGGCCCGTCTCCGTCGAGGTGCGGTCAAGCTCTGTCGATTGTTGTTGGGGCACACTTGCCGAGATGGGGTCCAACGACAAACGGGATTATTCAGGGGGGGGTGATAGGGTTTTCCGATCAGGCCAATTCAGGCCGTGTCAGGTCTGCCGCTGATGACGCTCCGCACAGGCCCGCGCAAGATCGGCAATTGCCTTGTAGGTGGCTACGTCGGAACTGCGCCGCCAGATGCAATAGAGGGGGAGCGGCGGCAGTTGCGCATCGACATCAAGCTCATAGATTCCCGGCCCGGCCAAATCGCAGGCCAGCGGCAGGGTCGCGATGCCCAGCCCGCGCTGCGTCAACCGAGCAATCGCAGCCATCGAGGTGATGCAATGCACGATCGAAGGCCGCAGGCCGCGATCGCTGAAAAGCGCAAGAACATTGGCGTGCGGGCGTGAATTGCGGGTGAAGGTGATCAGCGGGCTGGTAACGACATCGGCGAGGGACAGTTTCTCGTCGCGCATCCCCTCGGGGCCGAACCATCCCATGGCCAGCGGCGGCAAGTCCGCGCAAACGCAGGTTTGGTCGTGGCGGTCATCTGTCGTCAGCAACATATCCAGCGCGCCGCGTTCAAAGGCCGCGGCGATGTTCGGCGTGGGCTCGACCGTCAGTTCAAGCTCCAGCCGGGGGTAGCAGCGCGCCACTTCTTCGATCAGGTCACAAAGCCAAGTATGAACGACCGAAGACACCAACCCCAAACGCACCCGCCCCGCGGCAGTGGTGGGATCGGAGAGCGTGTTGCGCAAATTGCGCTCCGTCGTGAGCATCTCTTGCGCCTTGTCGAGGATCATCGCCCCGGCCACCGTGATCCGGGTGGCGTGGAATTCACGGTCAAACAGGTCCACCTGAAGGTCCGTCTCAAGTGAGGAAATCCGACTGGACACCGTCGCTTGGCTGACATTCAACTGCTCGGCTGCCGCCCGGAAGCTTCCCAAGTTGGCGACCGTGACGAAGGTTTCTAAAAAGCGCGTGTTCACCAAGAACCTCTCTTTCTCTGTTTCGGTCGCGAAGAACGAGAGTAGGTTAAGCTGGCGGTAAAGTCACCTGTTCTCAATGGGCTTTTGGCCCGGGAAAGCGGCAGCGGAGCGCCTGTAGCGAGCGCTGCGTTCGAACGGTCCGGCATGGTTGGCAGCGCAGCTACATTGTGTTTCGTCTGGATGGCCCCACTGAAGCCCATTAAGTTCGTCCGGGGAAAGGGGCACTTCGGACACTATCTGATTTGCCCAACGGAGCCGGGGTTGGCCCGCGCTGGTTGGCCCTCTCTAACCGCAGGTGGATGACACGACTATGGGGAAAGAAGTCCAGACCGTCGCGGTCAAGCCGGACAAGGCGGTTGCAAGATTTACCTTGCGGTAGAAATCCGTGGTCGGACCAAAAGACCATTTCCCCACTGTCAGCAATAGAAGCAGTTGCAACACAATCGCGGCAAGCCAGGCTATCAGCAGCGCCCAGCGAAAAAGTGACAAGCCGAGCCAGGCGACCTCCGGCCAGCCAAGGGCGCAGCCGAGGCCGTGCAGCCCGTAGATCGCGCTGAAACTGGCCAGCCAGACCAGCAACGGCAGGAGAATGCGCAGCAACTCTCTCACGCGATCATCCCCGGCAGATGCGCCGCAAGCAGGATCAGCACCGTGATCGCTGCCAGATAGTCGGACCAGAGCGCCACAATGGCGAAACCCGCCCGACGCTGAGGCGACGTGAAACCACGCCGGACCTGCAGGATCAGAAAGCCCTGCATCAGCCCGACGAGCAGTGCATGGGCCAGCCCATAGGCGCCGAGGATCAGGAGCGTTGCGGCATAGGCATGGCCGTCCGGGGGCGGCAGGCGCAGCAGCAGGGCCCCGAACACCACCGCCGTGGCAACCGTCGCCAGCAACGCCGGAGCAAGGGCGACCATAGGGGCGGTGCCCGCGCGGTTGCGGCGGGCGCTCAGGTGCTGGGCCAAGGCGGCGGCGAGCGCTGCACCGATGCCGAAGGCAAGCTCGACCCAAGAGGGGGCGAGCCATTGGGCTGGGGGCCAGCCGGGCGCGACGGTCCAGAGGAAAGCATAGCCGAAAAGGAGGGAGCCGAAGAAGGTCGCATTGGCCACCAGCAGGAAGGTCGAGCCCCACCAGCCCGGCGATCTGTCACCCTCACTTGCCAACGGCAATGTCGTGCCGCGTCCAACCTTTTGCGGACCTTGATCGCCGCGCGCGCTCAATTGCCAGACCCAGACCAGCGCCAAGGCCGCCACGCCGGCCAGTGCCAGCGGGGTGAGCCAAAAGAGCTTGAGCAGGATCGACAGGAAGAACCCGCCCGTCACCGCCGCCATTAGGATCGGCAGCCGTGTGTTGCCGGGATAGATGACCAGCGCTTCGGGGCGACCGCTGGCGGCATCGACCATCAAGGTCTCGCGTCGGGCCACCTCGGGCGCGCCGAGGTAACCTTCGCCCTTGGCCAACCGGTTGGCCAGATCTGGCGTGTCGTAAAGCGGGGCACGCGCGCCCACCATCGGCAGGCTGGCGAAGTTATAGGAGGCGGGTGGCGACATGCCGGCCCATTCCAAGGTACCGGCCCGCCACGGGTTGCGCGGGCCACGCACCGCGACGAAGCTGTGGATGATGATGTCGACCAGCACCATCGCAAGGCCGATCGCCATGACGAAACTGCTGACCGAAGAGATGAAGTTAATGACCCCCCAGCCAGTCTCGGCGTCATAGGTCTCGATCCGGCGGCGCTGGCCCAGCAGGCCGACCCAATGCATCGCCAGAAAGGTGCCGTGAAAGCCTAGGAAGATCAGCGCGAACGCCAGTTCGCCAAGCCGGAACAGCCGCTTGCGTCCGCTCACCAGCGGCAGCCAGTAGTAGATCCCCGCCAGCATCGGAAAGACGAAACCGCCGAACAGCACATAGTGCAGATGCGCAGTGATGAAGGCCGTGTCGTGGGCCTGCCAGTCAAAAGGCACCACGGCCACCATCACGCCGGTCAGCCCGCCGATGATGAAGGTGACAAAGAACCCGAGGATGTGCAGCATCGGCATGTGCAACTCGGGCCGCCCCTTCCACATGGTGCCGATCCAGGCAAAGACCTGCACCCCCGTCGGCACCGCCACCAGCGTCGAGGCGGCCGAGAAGAACGCCAGTCCCATATGCGGAATGCCGGTGGTGAACATATGGTGCACCCAAAGCCCGAAGCTGAGGAAAGCCAGCGCCAAAGCGCTCGCGACGATCCAGCCGTAGCCCAGCAGCGTCGTGCGCGCCATCACGGGGATCACGGTCGAGATCACCCCGGCGGCGGGCAGGAAAATGATATAGACCTCCGGGTGGCCGAACAGCCAGAACAGGTGCTGCCAAAGCAGGCTGTCGCCGCCCAGATCGGCTTGGAAGAACGGCAGGCCGAAGGCGCGCTCAACCTCAAGCAGCACCGAGCCGAGGATCAGCGGCGGAAATCCGGTAAGGATCATCAGCGAAGTGACCAGCGCGTACCAGGCAAATATCGGCATCTTGTCGAGCGACATGCCGGGCGCGCGGTATTTCAGGATCGAGACTGTGAATTCGACGGCGGCGCAGATCGCGGAGATCTCGACGAAAGTGATGCCGATCAGCCAGAAATCTGTGTTGATGCCGGGCGAATGCAACGGCCCCGTCAGCGGCGGATACATGAACCAGCCGCCATCGGGCGCGATGCCGAAGAACAGCGCCACCAGCAGCATCGCGCCGCCGAAGGCATAGCACCAGTAACCGTAAGCGGTGAGCCGCGGGAAGGCGAGGTCGCGGGTGCCCAGCATCTTGGGCAGCAGATAGATCGCCAGCCCCTCGAAGGCGGGAATGGCGAATAGGAACATCATGATCGTGCCATGCATGGTAAAGAACTGCGCAAAGGCACCGGCATCCACGAAAGCGGAATCGGGTGTCGCCAGTTGCGCGCGGATCAACATCGCCAACACACCACCGACGAGGAAGAAGAAGAAGGCAGTGACAAGAAACATCCGCCCGAGGTCGGAATGGTTCACGCTGCTGGTCCAGCCTTTCCAGCCCGGCTCCGAGGCCCAGATCGCCTCCAGCTTGCGGTGACGGCGCAGCGCGTTCATGGCGTCTCCTTCGCGGTAAAGGCGGCCCAGCCCGCCGGGTCATGGGCCTCAACCGAGAAGGTATGGCGGCTGTAGCCCTCGCCGTTGTACTCGGCGGTCAGGCCCTTGTAGGTGCCGGGGGCATCGGCCTCGATCCGCAGCACGTTGACATGACCGGGAATGGCGTCCAGCTTTCCAGCCAGACGCGGCACCCAAAAGCTGTGCACCACATCCCGGCTGGTGATCGCCACATCGACGGGCCGCCCGGCGGGGATGTGCAGCAGGTTCTCGGTGACATGGCCGGGGCGGTCGTCATAGGAAAAGCGCCAGGCCCATTGCCGGGCCTCGGCCTCGACCCGCACCACATCCGCCGCGGCGCGGGGCATCAGCCGCTCGCCGGTGACCAGACCATAGGCCAGCAGGGCCGCGAGGACCGCGATGGAGAAACATAGGCCCAAACCGATGATCCAGACCTTTTCATCCCGCGTGGCATTCTCCGCCTGCCGGGGTGTCCTGAAAGCGCCGATCACCAGTGCCGCCACCAGCGCGAGGATCAGCCCCGCGCCGATGAACATCACCCACCAGAGCGTCGCGATGGCGCGCGCCGCCGGGCCCGCCGGATCGACCACCGACAGATCGCCGCTGCAACCAATCAGCACACCGCACGTTGTCCCTGCAATCACCCCCCGAAGGAGCCTGCCCCGATGAGCGAGCAAAGCAATGAGACGGGCGAGGACCGGTTGATCGACCCGATCGCCTCTCAGCCCGGCTATGAAGAGACCGAGACCCGCATCGCGCTTGAGGGCCACCCGATCCACGCCATGAGCGTGGCCTTTCCCATCGCGCTGTCCTTCTGCTTGCTGGGGGCCGATCTGCTCTATTGGTGGACCGGCGATGCCTTTTGGGCGCGGGCGGCCCTCTGGGCGGCGGGGACGGCGTTCTTCTTTGGCGTGCTGGCGGGATTTTCCGGCGCTGCTGAACTCTTGCTGGTGAGCGGCATCCGCTCCCGCGCTGCCGCTTGGACCCATGCGATCATCGCCGTGACCTTGCTGTCGGTCTTGGGCGCAAATTGGGGCCACCGGCTCTATGGCTATGAGGCGGCGGTGCTGCCTTACGGCATCCTCCTGTCGGGGCTGGGCGCGGTGATGGTGGGGTTCACGGGTTGGCATGGGGGCAAATTGGTCTTTGATTATCGTTTGGGCACGTCGAAGGGCAATTGACCGCCCCGCGGTTCAAGCAGCCAGCCGGGCAGGGGGAAGTCCCAGAGGTCGGGCTTGCCTAAAACCAGCATGAGGATCGCGATGACGGGGAGGCCGACGGCAGTGATCGGCAGATAGGATCGGGGCAGGCGGTGTTTCTCTGGCTTCTCGGCCACCTGCACCACCAGATGCCCAATCCAAGCATGGGCGGCGGCAAGCGCCGCGACAAACAGCAGCTTGGCATAGAGCCAAGGGACGAAAGCCTCGCGAAAGAAGATCAGCCATGTGCCTGCCACCACCGCCACGACGGCAGCGGGGGTGACGAGGATGGCATAGGTCGTATGAGTGGCGCGGCGGATGCGACTGTATTCTGCCGCCGTGCCAGCGGGATCATGGCGCGACAGCATCAAGGGCAGGGCGAGCAGCCCGGCGCACCACAGGATGAGCGCGGCGATATGCACGCCTTTGAAGAGCGTGATGAGAACCGGGAACCAGCCGCTCACGCGCTGCCCGCCCGCAGGGTCGCCCATCCGCGCCGTGCCACGGCCCCGGCGACGACCGCATAGGGCAGTCCCGCGGGCACCCACATCAGGATGCCGCCAAGCTGCTGGTCGGCCAGCGGCGAGAAGCCCCAGTCCATGGGGGCAACGGCATGGGCGGCATAAAGAGCCTCGGGCGCGAAGGTCAGGATCGCCCCCAAAAGACCCATCTGGGCAAAACCGGCGATGAGCAGGGTCAGCGCCTCGACAGGTGTGCAGCCGGGGGAAAAGACAGCGCGCCAGAACCATAAGGCAGCGCCGAGCAGGCTAATCTGCATCAGCCAGTACACCCCGACATGCGAGAGCGCGAGGTCATAGGCCACCGGCAGATGCCAGCCCCAAAGCACCACGGTCGAGACCGCAAAGGCCGCCATCGCACCACCCGCCCGCCGCGAGGGCCATGCGCGGGCCAGCAGCGGCGCAGCCACGGCGACGAGCAGCACGTGATGCACCACCCGCGCCGAAAACAGAGCCGAGGAAAGCGCACAGAGGGGCGAGACGAAGGCCAGCACCAGAACGCCCACGGCAGCCAATCCGTGGCAGCTGCGCGCGCGCAGGACAACGAAGAAGAGCAGGGACAGAGCGGCGAGAAGGAGCGGATCGAAGTTCCAGCGAAACCAAAAATCCTCCGGCCCCGGTGCCGGTCCACAATAGGTTCGGATCCAAGCATCGCTGAGCAAGGTCTATTTTCCCTTCGGTCGTTCCTTAAGAGGAACGCTGCGCGCGGGCACATCGTTCCAAACGAATTGAGGCGCGGTTGGGTTTCCCCTCAGCCCGATCAATTTTCCTTGACCCGCGGTAAAAGCGATCCAGCTTCTACCACAGGGCGCATTACGCCCCGAGGCTACATGCATCACTTGGAGGGGTCACTTGTCTTTTCCGACGCGCCGCAAAATTCTGAAATCCCTGCTGTTCGGCGGCACCGCCATCGCCGCCCCTTCGGCTGTCTTCGGCGCGATCTATGGCCGGGGCGAGGGGATGCCTTGGGAGCCCCTGAAGGGCCAGCCGCCGTATTACGGCACCCAAGAGGATCGGTTCTTTACCCCCGATGAACGCGAGGCCGTCGCCGCGATCTGCGCGCGGCTGATCCCCTCGGATGGGGACGGGCCGGGGGCGGTTGAGGCTGATGTGATCACCTTCCTCGACCGGCAGATGGCGGGGTTCTATGGCCGTGGGCAGCATTGGTACATGAAGGGCCCCTTCCTCGAAGGCACGGCGACCCAAGGCTATCAAAGCGAGCACCCCCCGGCAGAGCTCTACCGCCACGCGCTTGCCGAACTTGACGCCTATTGCCGCGCACAGCAGGAAGCGGGTTTTGCCGCGCTGAGCGCGGCGCAACAGGACGAGATCCTCAAAGGTATGGACGACGAGGAAATCACCTTCGACCCGGTCTCGGCCAAGGCGTTCTTTGACCTGATCCTGAAAAACACCATCGAAGGCTATTTCGCCGATCCGATCTACGGCGGCAACCGGGACATGGTGGCGTGGCACTACGTCGGCTTCCCCGGCACCCGCTATGATTACCGCGATTTCGTGGGCCACAACGGCGCGCGCATTGATCTGCCGCCGGTCAGCCTAATGGGCCGTCCCGGCTGGAACAGCTCTGAATAAGACACGAGGTGACACGATGACGAAGCAGCTTCCAAAGGTCGACGTGGTTCTGGTCGGTTTCGGCTGGACCGGGGCGATCTACGCCGAGAAGCTGACCGCCGCCGGGATGGAGGTGCTGGCGCTGGAACGCGGCCCGTGGCGCGACACGCCCACGGATTTCGCCACCACCTTCGCGCAGGACGAACTGCGCTATTACTGGCGCCACGGCATGTTCCAGGAAGCCTCGCAATCCACCGTCACTTTCCGCAACAACGGCGCACAGACGGCGCTGCCGATGCGGCACTGGGGGTCCTTCCTGCCGGGCAACGGAGTGGGCGGCTCGGGCGTGCATTGGAACGGCCAGACTTACCGTTTCCTGCCATCGGATTTCGTCGCGAAAAGCCATAACGAGGAACGCTATGGCCCGCTGCCCGAGGGGATGACGGTGCAGGACTACGGCGTCACCTATGACGAGTTGGAGCCGCATTTCGACTATTTCGAGAAGATCTGCGGCATCTCCGGCACGGCGGGCAACCTGCGGGGTGACATCCGTGAGGGCGGCAACCCTTTCGAGGGGCCGCGCAGCGATGACTACCCCAATCCGCCGATGCAGATGACCTTTTCGCAGGACCGGTTCGAGGCTTCGGCGCGGGATATGGGGTTGAACCCTTTCCCCGTGCCCTCGGCCAATATGTCGCGCGCCTATGTCAATCCGCTGGGGATGCAGCTGGCCCCCTGCACCTATTGTGGCTTTTGCGAGAAACACGGCTGCGGCAACTATTCCAAATCCTCGCCGCAGACCACGATTATCCCGGTTTTGATGAAGCGGGAGAATTTCACCCTACGCACGGATTCCGAAGTGCTCTCGGTCGAGAAATCCCCCGATGACACCCGCACCACTGGCGTCACATACGTCGACACCAGCGGCGAGGAATTCTTCCAGCCCGCCGAGGTCGTGGTGCTCTGTGCTTACCCGCTTGAGAACGCCCGGCTGATGCTCTTGTCCGATATCGGCACGCCCTATGATCCGCAGACCGGTGAAGGCGTGGTGGGCAAGAACTACTGCTATCAGGTGATGTCCGGCGCGACGGTCTTTTACGATGAGGAATATACCAACGGCTTTGTCGGCGCGGGCGCGCTCGGCATGGCGGTGGATGAATACAATGGCGACAATTTCGACCATTCCGGGCTGGGCTTTATCGGGGGCGGCTATATCGCCTGCTATACCACCAACGCGCGGCCCATCGAAAGCCATCCGGTGCCTGAGGGCGTGCCGGGCTGGGGCAGTGAATGGAAACAGTCGGTCCGGGCCAATTTCCTCAAGACCACCAACGTGGGCGTGCACGGCGCCTCGATGGCGCATCGCAGCAATTACCTCGATCTTGATCCCACCTATACCGACCGACATGGCAGGCCGCTCTTGCGCATGACCTATGATTTCACGCTGAACGACCGCCGGCTGACTGCCCATCTCACCCCGGTGGCCGAAGAGATTGCCCGAGGCATGGGCGGCCGTGAAGTCAACGTGGCCGAGCGCAAGGGATCCTACGACTCGATGCCCTATCAAACCACGCATAACACCGGCGGCACGATCATGGGGACCGACCCGCAGATGAGCGTCTGCAACCGCTATTGTCAGAGTTGGGACCTGCACAACCTCTTCGTCGCCGGGGCAGGGCTGTTTCCCCAAAACGCGGGCTACAACCCGACCGGCACCGTGGCGGCGCTGGCCTATTGGTCGGTCGCGGCGATCATCGATCAATATATGGCCGATCCCGGCCCGCTGGTGCAGGCATGAAGCGGCTGGCCCTGATCACCGCCCTCTGCGGCGCGAGCCTTGTCCCGGCTGAGGCGCAGGAGCTTGCCTCCTCCGAAGTGGAGCGGGGCCGCTACCTGACGCAGGCGGGCGACTGCAAAGCCTGCCACACGGATATCGACAACGACGGCATTCCCTTTGCCGGGGGCAGGGCGCTGAAGACGCCCTTCGGCACGATCTATTCCGCCAACCTCACCCCGGATGACGAGACCGGGCTGGGCCGCTGGTCGCGCGAGGATTTCTACAATGCGTTGAACGAGGGGATCGACGACGAGGGGCGGCACCTCTACCCCGCGATGCCCTATCCCTATTTCACCCTGATGACCCGGCAGCAGACCGATGCGATCTTTGCCTATCTGCAATCGCTCGAACCGGTGCATGTGGAGGAAGAGGAAAACGATCTGCCGTTTCCGCTTAACATCCGCATGTCGGTGAGCGGCTGGAAGCTGTTGTTCTTCGAGGACGAGGAATTTGTGACCGACCCGGATCGCTCCGAGGCATGGAACCGTGGCCGTTTCCTCGTTGACGGGCCGCTGCACTGTGGCGGCTGTCACACCGGCAAGAACATCCTCGGTGCCAGCAAAGATGATGAATACCTGCGCGGCGGTACGCTGGAGAATTGGTTCGCCCCGAACATCCGCGGCGGTGAGAATGGCGGCATTGCGCATTGGAGCGAGGACGACATCTTCGAGTTCCTGAAATACGGACGCGCCAAACACACCGCCCCGATGCAGCGCATGGGGGAGGTTGTTTCGATCTCGACCCAGTTTCTGGAAGGGAAAGACCTGCGGTCCGTCGCCACCTATCTCAAAACCCTCGACGACACGGCGCGCGCGTCGGAAGAGGCCCCCGAGACGGCGCGAATGGAGGCCGGGGAAGGGCTTTACTTCGACAATTGCGCCGCCTGCCACGTGGCCGATGCCTCGGGCGTGCCCTATTTCTTCGCCCCGCTCAGCACGTCGAACAAACTACACGCCAAGGATCCTTCGACAGCGATCCGTGTCATCCTCGGCGGCGCCCGCGCCCAGCCGACCGAAACGATCCCCAGCATGCTGGCCATGCCACCCTTCGCGTGGAAACTCACCGACGCGCAGATCGCCGACTTGCTGACCTACCTGCGCAATACCGGGGACCGTCAGAGCGGCGCGGTCTCTGCTGAGGCCGTGGCCGAGATGCGCGAATATCTAGCTGAGGAATATTGAGGGTGACCCGATGAGAAATGCCGAGCCGTCGCTTGTCGCGACATTGAGCCTTGCGCTGTGCTTCTCGCGCGCGGCGATGGCGGAACCGCTCTATCTTGGCGAAGTGGAATACAATACCGATGACCGCGCTGTCATGGTTGCGATCGTAGAGCATTGTGCTGGCCTGCAGGCAGAGGTTGAGGCAGCAAAAATCGCCGGGCTTTCAAGAGATGATGAGGAGGGCAATAAGGAAGCTGGTGCAGGACAGCCAAAGCCTTTCGCCAGCTCCCCCGGCATTGCAGTAGACCGCCTTGCTTCAGGTAACGGGACGGGCGAACTGCCGGACCTCTCTCACGTAGCTGCGAGGGACTGTGTCGCGGCCGGCATCACATATTAGGGGAAAGACGCCATTTTTTTGGGGGGCTCGCCTGCAGACGTTAAGGGCCGCTTTCGGCTAACTCAGCGTCCCCAAAGGGGCAAAAACAACCGGGTATACATAAAAATAAAATGGAGGCGAGTACCGGAATCGAACCGGTGTACACGGATTTGCAATCCGCTGCGTAACCACTCCGCCAACTCGCCGACCGGTGGTTGGCGCACTGCTAACGGATCACGAGGAAGGCCGCAAGACCCATATGCGTGTGAAAATGCGGTCAGGGCGTTGCCGCTGGCCCGGCAATGTGGCACATCACTCTTCAGACACCCTGAACGAATGAGTTTAGCTGATGAGTGATTTCGCCGCCCGCCGCGTAACCATGGTAGATACGCAGGTCCGCCCTTCGGATGTGACCAAGTTTCCAATCATCGACGCGATGTTGACCGTGCAGCGCGAAGACTTCGTGCCTGCCGCGCAGCGCGAGGCCGCCTATCTGGGTGAGAATCTCGATCTCGGTCAGGACCGGGTGCTGCTTGATCCGCGGACATTGGCCAAGATGCTTGATCACCTCGACATCACGAACGACGAACTGGTGCTCGATATCGGCTGCGCCATGGGCTACTCCAGCGCCGTCATCGCCCATATGGCCGAGGCCGTCGTCGCCGTCGAAGAAGATGAGGCGATGGCCGCCGAGGCGCAGGAGGCGCTTGCGCAGGCCGGAGCGGACAATGTGATCGTGCATGTCGCCCCGCTGACCGAAGGCGCGCCGCAGCATGGTCCCTATGACGTTGTGATCATTCAAGGGGCGGTGGGCGACGTGCCCGAAGCCTTGTTGGAGCAGGTGAAAGAGGGCGGGCGTATTGCTTGTCTCTTTATGGATCGGGGTCTGGGCGAAGTACGCGTGGGCTATAAACGCGGGGGTCAGGTGTCCTGGCGGCCCGAATTTAACGCCGGTGCGCCGGTGCTGCGTGGCTTTGAACGTCAGGTAGAATTCCAGCTGTAAGCGGGATGATGGCGCGCTGATCCGGATCGCGCGCCGCATCGCTTTCAGGGTAGGGGCACCCGTCCCGATCGGCCCATGGGCCGGTCTAAAAGGTCTAAAAAAGCCATTCAGGGGCATTGAGCCATGAGCGCGAATAGTTTCACGAAAACCCTTAAACGTTTTGCCATCGCAGTGCCGGTGAGCCTTGTTTTGGCGAGCGGCGCTGCCCTGCCGCGGCTGGCCTCGGCGGAAACATTGGCCGACGCGCTGGTGGGGGCCTATGAGCATTCAGGTCTGCTTAACCAGAACCGCGCGCTGCTGCGCGCCGCCGATGAGGATGTGGCCACGGCGAAGTCGGCGCTGAAACCTGTGCTACAGTGGGCGGCGGGGCTTACACAAAGCTTCGGCACCGCGCGCAGCTCTTCGCTGCTGCCGGCCCAGTCGACGGAAAGCCTCCAGGCGTCGATCAGCCTGATTGGTGAGCTGTTGCTCTATGATTTCGGCGCAAGTGCCTATCGGATCGAAGGCGCGAAAGAGACCGTGCTGGCCACCCGTCAGGCCTTGGTGAACCTAGAGCAGCAGGTGCTTTTGCGCGCGGTAGCGGCCTATATGGGCGTGATCGAAGCCTCGGAAACGGTTGAGCTGCGCAACAACAACTTGCGGCTGCTGACCCAAGAACTGCGCGCCGCGCGGGATCGTTTCGACGTGGGCGAGGTTACCCGCACCGATGTGGCCTTGGCCGAAGCGCAGCTTGCCGATGCCCGCAGCGGGCTGGCCGGGGCCGAAGGCACCCTGCTGCGCGCGGTCGAGGAATATCGCAACGCGGTGGGCCATGCGCCCGGCAACCTCAGCCAACCGCCGAGCCTGCCGAATATCGGGGGTGATCTCGCTTCGGCCAAGGCCTTGGCTGTGCGCACCCATCCGTCGATCATCGCCGCACAGCATCAGGTGGCGGCTGCCGATCTTGGCGTCGAAGCCAATGAGGCGGCCATGGCCCCTCGGATCACGTTGAACGGTCAATATGGCCTGAACGAGACCTTCGACAGTGAGGCCTATACCCGCAGCGGCAGCGTCGGGGTGCAGGTTGGGCAGACCATCTATCAGGGCGGGGCGTTGTCCTCGGCCGTGCGCAGTTCGATGGCGCAGCGTGACGCGCAGCGCGCGAACCTGCATGTGGTGCGCCAAGACGTCGAGCAGGAAGTGGGCAATGCCTATGCCACGCTGGCCTCGGCGCGCGCGCAGTTGGAGGCCTCTGACAGGCAGATTCGTGCGGCGCGTATCGCTTTCCGCGGCATCCGCGAAGAAGCCACCCTCGGCGCGCGCACCACATTGGATGTGCTGGATGCCGAACAATCGCTGCTGGATGCGGAATCGACCCGCGTGTCGGCCCGCGCCAACCTTTATGTGGCGGCCTATTCCGTGTTGGCGGCCACGGGGCGGCTGACCGCGCAGGACCTGAAGCTGCCGGTGCAGATCTATGACGCGGGGGCCTATTACAACCTTGTTAAGGACGCCCCTGCTAAATACTCCAAAGAGGGCCAAGCGCTGGATCGCGTGCTGCGCGCGTTGCAAAAAGACTGACATTCCGCACGGTCGTTTGGCATTTTGCACCGCCCCATTGTGAGAATCCTCCCGCGCGGTTAAGCTATCCGCGAGGCAAGAGTGGTAGAGAAATATGTCCGAACCCGTCACAAACGCGGAGGTGGAAGACGTGCTGTCGTCGATTCGCCGATTGGTGTCTGAAGACAAACGTCCCCTGCAAACGTCCAACCCTACGCCGGTGCCCAGCCCCGTTGAGGCGCCCGGTCCTGTAACTGACGCCGAGGCTCAGGCTGCTGCCCCCCAGCAGCAGGACGAGGGGGCAGAGTTCAAAAGCATGCGCTCGACGGCGGCGGATAAGATTACGTCGGAGGACTTCACCCCGCATCTGTCGCTGCGCGCCACCACTGCCAGCCCAGCACGCCCTGATTCCGATGATGAGACCAGCGAGCTGCCCAAGACCACGCCGCAGCCGCTGAGCCTTACCCAAGCCATGCAGACCGAAGAGGATGACAGTGCCGAGGAGGCAGAGCGTCCCTTCGTCTCTGCCCGCCATCCCGCCACCCCGCCAGCCGACAAACCGCTAAGCGCGTCTAGCGACCGTTTGGTGCTGACCCCGGCGCTCAGGGTGGCCACCTCGGACGGCAAAGGCCGCCCGCAGCCCGCCGCCGTTGACCCCGCCAAGGTCTCGCCTTTGGACTATGACATGCTGCATGACGATCCCAGTGATCTGCATGCCGAAGACTACGGCACCCCCGCTTCTGAACCCGTGTCAGACGCCGCGGCGGAGGTTGAGGCCAAGGCCCGGACCGTCTCCGAGGCGGTGGCCAAGGCCACGGGCGCCAGCCGCAGCGACAAGCTGGCCGCGTTGGAGACAGCCATCGGCAAGATCTCTGACGATTGGGACCCCGACGCCCCCGGCGACAACGACTATTCCGGTACAGAGCCCCCGGCGATGGAGTGGAAAGACGATGCGGAGCTAGAGGCGCCAGAGGCACCGATCGCCGACACGGCAACGGTAGAGGCCGAAAAACCGGCCCCGCGCCGCCCGCAGCCCTCGACACCGCAGGTCGAAGAACAGGTGCGCCGTTTTGCCGACAGCGGCCCGCGTGTCGCCGATCCGGCGGCGACCGCACCGGAATTCGGCTATACCGTCTCTGCGCAAGACGAAGGCGTGGCGGGCGATGACCAGTTCCTTGACGAAGAGGCGCTGCGCGATCTGGTGACAGAGATCGTCCGCGCCGAGTTGCAAGGCGCTTTGGGCGAACGGATCACCCGCAATGTGCGCAAACTGGTGCGCCGCGAGATCCACCGCGCCCTCACGGCACAAGACCTCGAATAGGCCAAGGGGCGGCACCTGCTGGCCATCCCCTGACAAGATGACGCTGCGCGACCCGCCGCGCGCGGCCTTGCGCGATATGCGCCGCCGTTTACATTAAGGCCAACAGGGCGGAAGGATCACCGATGGAATTGACGGTTAACGGCACGGTCCACGAAGTGGACGTGGAAGACGACATGCCGCTCCTGTGGGTCTTGCGCGACGAGTTGGGAATCACCGGGCCGAAATACGGCTGCGGCATCGCGCAATGCGGTGCTTGCACCGTGCACGTCGATGGGCTGGCCGTGCGGTCTTGCCAATTGCGGGCGGCGGATGTGAATGGCAATGTCACCACCATCGAAGGCTTGGGCACGCCCGAAGCGCTGCATGTGGTGCAGGCGGCATGGGTGGAGCATCAGGTCGCGCAATGTGGCTACTGCCAATCCGGACAGATCATGCAAGCAGCCTCGTTTCTTGAGTTGAACCCCGAGCCGACAGACGATCAGATCGACGCCGCGATGAGCGGCAACCTCTGCCGCTGCGGCACCTATCCGCGCATCCGCGCTGCGGTCCACAGCGCCGCCGCGCGTTTGCGGGGGGCCTGAATATGTCGCGCCTGCGCACCATCACCCGCCGTAGTTTTATCGTCGGCTCTGCGGCCATTGCCGGGGGTGTCGCCTTTGGCACCTATCTTTATAAACGTGACCTGAAGAACCCGCTGCTTGAGGGGCTGGCCCCCGGCGCGGCGGCGATCACACCCTACGTCAAAATCGACGCAAGCGGTGTCACCTTGATCACCCCGCGCGCCGATGTGGGGCAGGGGGCATATTCTATCCAAGCTCATATGATTGCTGAGGAATTGGACGTCGATCTTAATGCGGTTCAGATCACGCCCGGCCCTCCTTCGCCGGTCTATTACAATGGCGTGGTCGGGGTTGAAGCGATGCCGATCGCCGCGACCTCAGAGACGCTGCTCGCGCGGACCGGGCGCGGGGCGTCGGATGTGGCGGGGAAACTGCTGGGCCTGCAACTGACCGGCGGCAGTTCTACCGTGCCGGATATGTATGACCGCTTGCGCATGGCCGGGGCTGTGGCACGTGAAACGCTCTTGGCCGCCGCCGTGGCGCAGACAGGTCTAGAGCGGAGCCAGCTTAAGACCGAAGCGGGCGCCGTGGTGCTGCCCGATGGGATGCGCTTGGCCTATCAGGACCTAGCCGCCGCAGCAGCAGAGATTGATCCGGTGACCGACGTCGCGCTGCGCGATCCCAGCGACTGGCGGCATTTGGGCAAGGCGCAAATGCGCACCGATATCGTGCCGAAATCCACCGGCACCCAGACCTATGGCATCGACATGGCGATGGAAGGGATGCTCCATGCTACGACCCGCACCAACCCGGCGCAGGGCGGAAAGATCATGGGATTTGATGCGGGCCACGCCGAAAAGATGCGCGGTGTGAAGGCGGTGTTGCCGATCACCGGCGGCGTCGCGGTGGTTGCCGACAATACTTGGCGGGCCTTTCAAGCCGCGCAGGCGGTGGAATGCGATTGGGGGCCGTCGCCCTATACCGGCGATACGGCAGAGCAGTTCAAAGCGGTCGCGGCCTCCTTTACCGAAGACCGCCAAGACAGCCGGTTCCGCGATGACGGCGACGTGCCCGCCGCCCTTGCCGACGGCGATGTGCTGGAGGCCGAGTACCGCATTCCCTACCTCGCCCACGCCCCGCTAGAGCCGATGAGCGTCGTGGTGAAGCTTGAGAAAAGCCGCGTCGACATTTGGACCGGCACGCAGATTCCGCGTTTCATGCAGGCCAATGTCGCCGCGCTAACCGGGATCGACGCCGAGAACGTGCATATCCATGTGCTGATGTCAGGCGGCAGTTTCGGACGGCGGTTGGAGGATGACTATACCCTGCGCGCCGCCGAAGTGGCGATGCAAATGCCCGGCACGCCGATCAAGATGGTCTGGTCGCGCGAAGAGGATTTCACCCATGACTTCCCCCGCCCGCTGGCTATGGCTCGGGCGCGTGGCAAGGTCTCGGATGGGCAGATCGCGGCCTATGATCTGGCCATCGCGGCACCTTCGACGGCGGAATCGCAAATGGCGCGGTTGAACCAGCCGGTTTTTGGCCCCGACATCGCCATCGTGGCGGGCGCGTGGGATCAGCCCTTCGCGATCCCCGATTACCGCGTCACCGGCCACCGGGTGCCGGCGATGGTGCCGGTCAGTTCGTGGCGGTCGGTCGGGGCGTCGGGCAATGGGTTTCTGCACGAAAGCTTCATGGATGAGATGTGCCATGCCGCAGGCGTCGATCCGTTGGAGGAACGGTTGCGGCTTTGCACCCATGCGCCCTCCCGCGGGGTGTTGGAGGCCGTGGGCGAGATGTCGGATTGGGGCGCGGACCTTGGGCCGGGGCGGGGCCGGGGGCTGGCGTTTTGCCTGTCCTTCGGCGTGCCGGTGGCCGAGGTGGTTGAGGTCAGCCAGACCGAAGCGGGCCTCAAGATCGACCGCGTTTTCGTGGCCGCCGAAGTGGGCCGCGTGTTGGACCCGGTGAACTTTGAGGCGCAGCTTTCCGGGGCGGTGATTTGGGGCTTGGGCCATGCGATGAACTGCGAGCTTACCTATCGCGACGGGGTGCCGCAGCAGGATAACTATCACCTCTACGAAGGGCTGCGGCTGTATCAGACGCCCAAGATCGAGGTGCGCGGGCTAGAGAATGGCGGCAAACTGCGCGGCATCGGTGAGCCGGGTGTGCCACCTGCCGCGCCTGCGCTGGCCAATGCGATCTTTGCCGCCACGGGTCAGCGTATTCGTGAACTCCCCCTCTCCAAATCCGTGGATTTCGCATGAAGTACCTCCTGACCTGTGCCGCGCTGATGCTGGCCGCCCCCGCAGTAGCGCAGGATGCGCCAGACCGGGCGGAGGGGCTGGCCGCGTGGGACCGGATTTTTACCGTTACCGCGCATCCGCGCTGCACCAACTGCCATGTGGGCGAAGAGGGGCAGCCGATGTGGCAGGCATTGGGCTATGGGCCAGAGGCGGTGCATGGCATGAACGTGCGCGCGGGCGAGAGCCGGATCGGGGCCGAGAGCATTCCTTGCAACGCCTGCCACGTCACCTCTGCCGCCGCCAATACCGTGCCCCACGCCCCGCCGCATATCGACGATGCATGGCGGCTGCCTCCGGTGGAATTGGCGTGGCTCGGCAAGACCTCGGCAGAGGTCTGCACCCAGTTGCGCGACCCTGAAACCAACGACGGGCATGACATCGCCTCATTGGTCGATCACCTGCAAAACTCGGCTTTCGTGAACTGGGGTTTCGCCCCCGGTGCGGGACGGTCGGTGCCCAAAGGGTCGCTTGATGCGCTGGTGCATGATGTGACGGTCTGGGGCGCTGCGGGCACGCCCTGCGAAGGGGATTGAGGGTTAATCGCTCATCGCGCGGGCCAGTCTGCGAATGCGCAGCGCGCGGTTCAACTCGCCGCCAAAGATCAGCACCAGTGCGGCGAGATACATGAAATAAAGCGCCGCGATGATCCCCGCCATGCCCGCGTAATAGCTGGCATAGGTGCCAAAGCTGCGCAGGTAGGACGAAAAGAGCATCGCCAGCAGGGTCCATGCAACGGCGGTGGCCACCACCCCGGGCCAGATGTTGTTAAACTTGGTGCGCCGGGCGGGCAGGATCACATGGGCGGCAAAAAGCGCGACCAACAGGATCGTGGCCGAGGCCGGAAAGCGGACAAGGCCGACAGTCACCGACCCCGGATCAAACCCCGGCATCAGCATATGCAGCCAAGACCCGGCACGCGGGGCCAGCACCAAAAGGTATCCCACGATCACAAGGATCAGGCTTGCCAGCAGCACCATGGCCACCTGCACCGCATAGATCGTGAAGACCGAGCGCGTCTCGCGCAGCCCATAGGCGCGGTTCAGGCCGATGCGGACCCCATCGACCCCGCCCACAGCAAACCAGACGGTCAGCAAGATACCCACGCTCAGCAGATCGCCGCGCGGCACGGTCATGACCTTTTCCACCTCTGACACGATGGGTTCGATCAGGGCAGGGGGGACAATGGCGATCAGGAAGTGGATCAAGTCATCGGCCATCGACCGATCGCCGACAAAGGCGGTGAGCGAACTGGTGAAAATCAGGAACGGAAAAATCGCCAGCAACGCGCGAAAGGCCACGTTTCCGGCCATACCAAAGGCGTCATCGCTCCACAGGCGCAGCACCGCTTCGTGCAGAACTGCGCGCGCGACCCGCAGCCCGGTGCCGTGAAACAGGTCCTCGGGGTTCTCGCTAAGAACACCGTGGGTCAACACGACTTCGCGCTTTTGGTCCTGAGCCGATCTGGCGTCCATGCCAATGCCTCGTTTTCATCCCATGAGGCTAAGCTAGTGCCCGATGGCCCGGGCTGCCACCTTGATGACGGGCCACTGGCAAGAGCAGGCTCATGCGATTGATCTTGCCAAAGGGTGATGGCTCCACTTGACGCTCGCAGAGCGATAAAATAGGAGGGAGGCCGTAGCGCGGGCGTTGTGTAATGGTAAGACCTCAGCCTTCCAAGCTGATGATGCGGGTTCGATTCCCGCCGCCCGCTCCACTCTTTCCCCAGACCTGTTTTGACCGCCGCCACCGCGCGGGATAGTTGCGCCTGCTGCGCTCATCAGGGGCGGCAGATTGTCCTTATGACGGCGGTCCTGCTTGACCCTGCCCAGCCCCCGCGCCATGACCGATGTGGAAAGACAAAGGAAAGCCCATGGCCCGCACCCCAGCCCCCGCACAGTCCGCCAAAGATGAACGCGAAAAGTCGCGGCGGATCGGCGCTCTGGCGGCGTTGATGCCTTTCATGGCCCCTTACCGCGTGCTCATGGCCGCCGCCGGGGCAGCGCTGGTGCTGACCGCGATGATCTCACTGACGCTGCCCTTGGCCGTGCGCCGGGTGATCGACAATTTCGGCACCGGGGAGAGCGAATTGCTCGACCTTTATTTCGTTGCCGCCCTGCTGATCGCGGCGCTGCTCGCCGTGGGCACCGGGCTGCGCTATGCGCTGGTGACCCGGTTGGGCGAACGGGTGGTGGCCGATATCCGGCGCGCGGTTTTTGACCGCGTGGTGGGCATGAGCCCATCGTTTTATGAGCGCATCATGACCGGCGAAGTGCTGAGCCGGATCACCACCGACACGACGCTGATCCTGTCGGTGATCGGGTCTTCGGTCTCGATCGCGCTGCGCAACCTGTTGATTTTCGTGGGCGGCTTGGGGCTGATGCTGCTGACTTCGGCCAAGCTCACTGGGCTTGTGCTGCTGATCGTGCCTGCGGTGGTGATCCCGATCCTGACGCTGGGCCGCCGCCTGCGGGTGCTGAGCCGAGAGAACCAAGACTGGATCGCGGCGAGTTCGGGCAATGCCTCAGAAACGCTGGGCGCGGTGCAAACGGTGCAGGCTTTCACCCATGAGGCCGCAAGCCGGGGCCAATTCGCGCAGATGACCGAAGCCTCTTTCGATGCCGCGCAGCGCCGGATCAAGACCCGCGCCGCGATGACGATGATCGTGATTTTTCTGGTCTTCGCGGGCGTGGTGGGCGTGCTGTGGATCGGCGCGCGGGATGTGCGCGCCGATGTGATGAGCGCGGGCGCGCTGGTGCAATTCGTGATCTATGCGGTCATGGTCGCGGGCGCGGTCGCCGCCCTGTCCGAGATCTGGGGCGAGTTGCAGCGCGCAGCGGGTGCCACGGAGCGGCTGGTTGATCTGCTCCAGACCGAGGACACGGTGCAAGACCCGTCGCCCGAGGGGCAGACCACCCTGCCGCAGCCCGTGGCGGGCAAAATCGCCTTTGAGAACGTGCAATTCACCTATCCCGCCCGGCCCGATGTGGCGGCGTTGGATGGCATCGATCTCGAGATCAATCCGGGTGAGACGGTGGCCTTTGTCGGCCCCTCGGGCGCGGGGAAGACGACAATCATTCAGATGATCTTGCGCTTTTATGACCCGCAGTCGGGGCGGATCACGCTGGATGGTGTGGACCTGCGCGATGTGGCGCGGGATCACTTCCGCCGTGCTATTGCGCTGGTGCCGCAAGACCCGGTGATCTTTGCCGCCACGGCGGCCGAGAATATCCGCTTTGGACGGCCCGATGCCAGTGACGCAGAGGTTGAGGAGGCCGCCCGCGCCGCGGCGGCGCATGATTTCATCACCGCATTGCCCGAGGGCTATGACAGCTATCTGGGCGAGCGTGGCGTGATGCTGTCTGGCGGGCAGAAACAGCGCATCGCCATCGCCCGCGCCATCCTGCGCGACGCGCCGGTTCTGTTGCTGGATGAGGCGACCTCTGCGCTGGATTCGGAAAGCGAAGGGCTTGTGCAGGCTGCTGTGGACCGTCTGAGTGCCGACCGCACCACGTTGATCGTGGCGCACCGTCTGGCCACTGTGAAAAAGGCAGACCGCATCGTGGTGATGGAGGCGGGGCGCATCGCCGCCATCGGCACCCATGACGAACTGGTGGCCAGCGACGGGCTATATGCGCGTCTGGCGCGGCTGCAATTCACCGATGGGGCCGTCGCCGCAGCCTAAGGCAAGCTTGAACCACGCAACCCCGGCGTTACGTCACCCTAGTGTGACGTTGCGTTTGTTGCCGCCGATTGCTTGCGAAACGGCGCGTTTCACCGCAATCTGGCGCGAGGAGAATAAGCCGGAACACCGGCATAGGGGAGGAGACACCATGACATTCGCCGGGATCGAAGACCGCAATGCCATCGCGGCGGAAATGCCGTGGGAAGACCGCGACGTGGCCAAGACGCTCTACGGAATGCTGAGCAATACGACCGCGAAATTCCCCAACCACAACGCCGTCAGCTATCAGATATTCTCAGGCCCCAAAGACAAGGCCGAAACGCTGAGCTGGAAAGAGTTGCATGGCCGTGTGACGCAGGCCGCGAACCTGTTCCGCAGCCTCGGCGTGGGCGAGAAAGACGTGGTGGCCTATGTGCTGCCGAACTGTAACGAGACGACGATCACCCTGCTGGGCGGCGCCGTGGCCGGGATCGTCAGCCCGATCAACCCGCTGCTGGATGCCGAACAAATCGGCGCGATCCTGCGCGAGGTCGGCGCATCGGTCGTCGTTACCCTGCGGCCTTTCCCCAAAACGGATGTGGCCCAAAAGACCGCCGAGGCGGTGCGCCTTGCGCCCAAGGTGCATACGGTGCTCGAAGTTGATCTGGTCCGCTATTTGACCCCACCGAAAAGCTGGATTGTCCCGCTGGTGCGGCCCAAGGGGATGGTGAACAATCAGGCGAAATACCTCAACTTCAACGCCGAAATCGCCAAACAGAACACTTCGCTCAACTTTGAGGATGTGCAAGAAGACCGCGTTGCCTGCTATTTCCACACCGGCGGCACCACCGGCATGCCCAAAGTCGCGCAGCACAAGTATTCCGGGCTGATCTACAACGGTTGGCTGGGCCATCGCCTGCTGTTCAGCGAGCAGGACAATATCATGTGTCCGCTGCCGCTGTTCCACGTCTTTGCCTGCCACGTCATCCTGATGGCCGCCGTGTCTTCGGGCGCGCATGTGGTCTTTCCGACGCCGCAGGGTTATCGCGGGGACGGGGTCTTTGACAACTTCTGGAAGCTGGTCGAGCGGTGGAAGATCACCTTTATCATCACCGTGCCCACGGCGATTTCGGCCAAGATGCAGCGCCCGATCGATGCGGATGTCAGCACCGTAAAGACCGCCTTCTCCGGCTCGGCCCCGCTGCCGCTTGAACTCTTCCGCCGCTTTGAAAAGGCCACAGGCGTCACGCTGGTCGAAGGCTACGGCCTGACCGAGGCCACCTGCCTTGTGTCCTGTAACCCGACGGATGGCCCCAAAAAGGTCGGCTCCATCGGCATCGCATTCCCCTATTCGGATGTGCGCATCATCAAGGGCACGGCAGACGGGCCGATTGACGCAGAAACGGATGAGATCGGCGAGATCTGCGTGTCGAACCCCGGTGTCTTTGCGGGCCATACCTATGTCGAGGAAGACAAGAACAAAGACCTCTTCTACCACGGCAAATACCTGCGCACTGGCGATCTGGGCCGGATTGACGCGGATGGCTATATTTGGATCACGGGCCGCGCCAAAGACCTGATCATCCGCGGCGGTCACAACATCGACCCCGCCGAGATCGAAGAGGCGCTGCTGGGCCATGAGGCCGTCGCTTTTGCCGGTGCCATCGGCCAGCCCGACCCCCATGCAGGCGAGGTGCCCTGTGCCTTCGTCGAACTGGTGGAGGGCGCCAAGGTCACCGAAGAGGAACTGCTCGCCTTTGCGCGCGAGCATGTCGCCGAACGTGCTGCCCAGCCAAAGCACCTCAAGATCATGGATGAGTTGCCCAAGACCGCCGTGGGCAAGATCTTTAAGCCCGACCTGCGCAAGGATGCGATCACGCGGGTCTATAATGGCAGCCTTGAGAAGGCGGGCTGTGCTGCGCGGGTGACCGACGTGATAGACGACAAAAAGCGCGGGTTGGTGGCTCAGGTCACCATGCATGACGCCACGCATGACGACGTGTCGAAAGTGCTCAGCGTCTATACGCGTCCTTGGGAACCTGTGAGCTAAACGACTCAGACGGGTAGGGCGGCCTAGATCGCCACCATTCCCCAAATTCCCCGATTGCAGCCCCGCTGCGTTGCGCCGATGCACATTTCCTGTGTATCGGCGCAAAAATTTTAGGCTGTTTACTTGTAGTTAGCCCCCGGCCTTTCGCGACAGGCATAGCGCCTATGCAAATTCTGCGGGTTCAAAATAGGGTCAGAGCGTACTACTTCTGCATTGCAGCATTGATAATGCACTTGCAGCATTCTGAAAGGAGTTGCGCTTATGACGATGGCAATCTCACGTGGCACCACCCTGAGCTCCGCGCTCGATGGGCTTCATCACACCTTTGACGGCATGCGCCGTCGTGTGGCCCAGATCAAGGCCCGGCGCGCAGCTTACAACCGAACTTTCACAGAACTTAACGTACTGAGTGATCGCGAACTGTCGGACATCGGCATCGCGCGGTACGACATCCGGCGTGTTGCGTCGGAAGAACTTTCGAAGGAACAGACCTATGAAGTATGACAACACCCTATCCGCCCCTCACGGTTTCTCCCTGCGTGACGCGACCGCTCCGGTATTCGGTGCGCTTGGCACCGCTGCTGGCAAAGTCGGCACCCTGCTGGCGCGTGGCGTCACCCAAATGCAGATTTCGCGTATGCAATCCGTCCTCAACAGCATGAGCGACGCACAGCTTGAGCGCGCGGGCATCGACCGCAACCAGATCCCGCAGCACGCCCAAGCGCTGGTGACAGAAGAATACGACGGTCTGTAAGCCGCAGCGCTTATGACCTTCAGCAATCAATGTCGCGCCCTGCGCGCTGCATTGTCAGGTGCCGGACCCCGCTCCTCCTTCCCGGGTTGATCTGACACCGCATATTAACGGTCCTCCTCCTCCCGGACCCGTTATACCGACCGGCAAGCTTACCTCCTCCCAAGCTTGCCGGTCCATGCTTTCTACCCCAATATCAAGGCGCTGCGCTGTCGAGCCAGAGGGTCACCGGCCCGTCATTGACCAGCGCCACCGACATGTCGGCGCCGAACCGTCCCATCTGAACTGGAATGTCCAGAGCGGCGAGGCTGCGGGCGAAATGCGCGTAAAGCGCCTCGGCCATGTCCGGCTTTGCCGCGCCGGAAAAGCCGGGGCGATTACCGCGCGAGGTATCGGCGGCGAGGGTGAATTGGCTCACCACCAAGTCCGCGCCGCCGGTTTGCGCAAGGCTCAGGTTCATCTTGCCGCCTTCATCCTTGAAAAGCCGGAGTTTAGAGATTTTCAGGGCGAGTTTCTCGGCGGTTTCTTCGGTGTCTTCGGGCATGGCACAAACAAGGATCAGCAGGCCGGGGCCGATCTCTCCGATGATGTCACCCTCGACCGTGACCGACGCCTCGGTCACCCGTTGCAGCAATGCGCGCATGTCAGTCTTTCCAATCGATAATCTCTGAGGGGGCCGCCCGTTCGGTGCGAAAGCCATTGGCCGGATGCTTGGCATCGGCATAGCCGAATGAGATCGCGCAGAGCACCAGCCGATCCTCGGGCAGATCAAGCACCTCACGCACCAAAGGCGCATAGGCGGCGATGGCGGCCTGCGGGATGCTGGCCACGCCAAGCGCCGTCGCGGCGAGGGTGAAGGCCGTGACGAAGCCGCCGCAGTCCATCGCACCATAGGGGCCAAGCTCGCTCGGGGCGGTCACGATGGCCACATGCGGCGCGTCAAAAAGCGCGTAGTTGCGCAGCATCTGTGCCTTGCGCGCGTCGCGGTCGGATTTCGCGATGCCCACCGCGTCGTAGAGTTGGAAGCCACAAGTGCGGCGACGCTCGGCATAGGCGCCCGAATAGCCTGTAGGCCACGGCAGGTCCGGCTCCACCGGGGTATTTGCGCTTGCGGCCTCAAGCAGTGCGGCGCGAAAGGCGTCGGTGCCCGCGCCGCGCGTTACGGTCACCTGCCATGGCTGCGCATTGCACCATGAGGGCACGTGACGCGCGGCGCTGACGATCTGGGTGATGGTCTCCTCAGGCAGTGGGTCAGAGAGAAAGGCGCGACAGGAGTAGCGGGCCTGCAAGAGGTCGGTGAATTGGTCATAGGTCTGGGTCATTGCTGGGCCATGAAATAGCCGACGATGGCGGCGGCGATCAGCCCCAGCACCACGGCGAAAGTGATCTTGATCGCGGAATAGGGCCGTTCGCCCTGCACCTTGCCGGAGTGGCCATTCACCACAAAGCGATAGGTCTTGCCGCGGTATTTATACGCGGCCAGCCAGACCGGCAGCAGGATATGTTTGAAGGTCACATCGCTGATCTGCGTGTTGATGTCATGCACCCGCTGGCGGTCCCCGCCGATGTCGAATTTCACGTCCCGTTCAATCACCCGGTCCATATGGGCGCGGGCCTGAACAAAGCCTTCCTCCAGCGTGATGCCGTAAGCCTCGGCCCGGAAACCGGCGAGGTATTCCGGCGCATAGGGCTCCAGCGCCGAGAGGTCCCAAGGGTGCAGCGCATCGGTGTGTTTCTTGGGCAAAGAGCGCGAGGCAAGCACCAGCACATCGTCAAAGAACCGCGCAACCCGGCCCGACGCCGCCCGCCAGCGGATTTTCGGCACCTGTTGCTGCACCCGTTTTCCATCGCGCATAACGGTGCGCGTGACGTAATAGACCGTGCCCCGCTCCCCGCGATAGCTGGAGGCGGTCTGCGCGTCATAGGTCCAGAACGGCACGTAAATGCCCTGCATCCGGCGGCCCTTGCGGGCATATTGCTGCAGGCCATTGGGCGCGAACCAAAGACCGCCGAGCCAGTCTTTCATGGCATCGCGGGCGCTTTCTTCGGGCAGGGCAAAGGGCAGCACGGCGCGGGGTTTGATATGTCGGTTGGTGCCGGTGTCGATCACCACGGGCGTGGCGCAAAAGGGGCATTCGGCGGCGTGTTTGCCGGGCTCGAATTCCACCTGCGCCGCACAATTGGGGCAGGTGGTGACGCGGGTCTCTTCCATCTCGGCGTCGGGCAAGGCGGCCTCTAGCCCCGCGCGGAAATCTTGCTCGGCGATGGCATGGGCGTGGCGGCCCGTGCCGTCGATAGGCTCCACATTGCCGCAGTGATCGCAGATCAGCAGCGACTGCGCCGGATCAAAGCGCATGTCAGAGCCGCAGGTGTCACAGGGGAAACGGTGCTCTTCTAGCGGGGCGGCGGGGGGCAGATCGGTGGCGGACATAAGGGGTGCTTTGCAAGGTCAATCGCGGCGGTGCGGATGGGGGGGCCGCAGCCCTAGAGGGGGCCACGGGGGGCAGGCCGTCTGCGCGCAAAGGTGTTATCCCTCGCGCCAGCGGATCAGGCCGGGGGTGGCGGCGGTGGCATCACGGTAAAGAGCTGCGCCAGCTCGGCCACATCCTCGGCCCGCTGCCAACCATCTTGGCCCGGCGTCCAGACCAGAGCATCGCGCCCGAGGCTGCCTTCGGTCACTTTGCGGCCCATCGCGGCCTTGGAAAAGGGCCCGGAGGTCGCGCCATCTTTGGCGATATGCCAGACCTTTTCGACCGGCGGCGGGGGCGGCGGCACGGGGGCCGCAGCGGTGGGGGCAGGGCGCGCGCCCCAAGGGCCGGCCTGTGCGCTGGCCGCCTGCGCCATGCTCATGCCCAGACCCGCGCCGAGGCCGGTTTGCATCGCCGCCCCGCCCGCGCCATCGCGGCCAAGCGCCTCAGCCGCTTGGAACTGCATGTATTCGTTTAGATTTCCGACCACGCCCATGGAGGTGCGTTTGTCCATCACCGCCTCTACCGCGGGCGGGAGGGAAATGTTCTCGATGTAGAGCTCGGGCATCGCCAGCCCGTATTCGGCGATCTGCGCGGCAATATCCTTGCCGACCAATTGGCCCAGCTCGCGCGTGTTGGCGGCCATGTCGAGCACCGGGATACCAGAGGAGGCTAGCGTGCGGGAAAAGGCCTGCACGATGATGTTGCGGATTTGGTAAGAGATTTCATCCATGGTGAATTCACCATCGGTGCCGACAATCTCGGTCAGGAACTTCGCTGGGTCGCTCACGCGGACGGAGTAGGTGCCATAGGCGCGCAGGCGCACGGGGCCGAACTCAGGATCGCGGGCGATGATCGGGTTCTTGGTGCCCCATTTCAGATCATTGAACCGGGTGGTGTTGACGAAATAGATCTCGGACTTGAACGGGCTTTTGAAGCCATGGTCCCAATGCTGAAGCGAGGTCATGATCGGCATGTTGTTGGTCTCAAGCATATAGAGACCGGGGGTGAAGACATCCGCCAACTGCCCCTCATGCACAAAGACCGCCGCTTGCCCCTCGCGCACCGTCAGCTTGGCGCCGTATTTGATCTCATGGCCCTCACGCTCGAACCGCCAAACCATGGTGTCGCGGGTGTCGTCGGTCCAGTGAATGACGTCGATGAACTGGCCGGAGAGGAAATCGAAAATGCCCATGGGGATGGTCCTTATTCTTTCGTCGTAAAGCTGCGTTACACCGGCCCGTCCGTCAACTCGCGTGCGATGATCCGGGTGATCGGGTTGACCTGCTCTGCCGTCATGCCGGGGCGCAGACGCTTGTCATAGAGCATCTTGAGCAGGAGTTCGTCGTGTTTGGTCAGCAAGGCGAATTCGTCGTCATCGTTAAAGATCGACGGGCGCGCGGCGGGGCTGTCATTGGCCAGACCCAAGCCTTGGGCCAGTTCTTCGTGGATGCACGACAGCCGCAGCAACCCGGGGTTTTCCGAGCGGATCACCGCCACGGCGGCGGTATAGACATTCGGGTTGTCGCCTGCGGCATAGGCGGCCACGGCGCAATAGGTGTCGCGGCGCATGTTGCGCATCGCACGGAGCGACGATGGGCTAACGCCCGCGACCTTTTCCGCAGCATGGGTCAAAGCATCGACCCGGTCATCTTCAGAAGCCACAACCACTATGAAATTAGGCGTACCTGTCGTTGAGATCGGATGCCCCGTAACCCGGGCAAGGCGTCGCGCGAAAGCCTTGATGTTGGTGGTGTCAGAGCGGCGTTGCGACGGGGGGATGCTATCACCAAAGATGATCTGCATGTGCACAGGCCCTTCCCAGCGGCGCAGGGGGCTGGCCCCACCGTGGCCGGAAAAATTGCCGTCATATTCGTTATAAAGGGCGATCTGCTCAAAGTTGCGGACCAGCATTTCGCTGGTAAAGGGCGTGTCATCACCGCCGCCGTCTTGGCGCAGCAAATCCTGGCTCAACTGAGCCTTCTCGACCTGATGCAAATAGCTGCGCAGCATGGCGCTTTTTTGCGAAGTGGGTTTGGCCACCACAGCCGGAGAGGGGGGCTTGGCCGCAGGGCGGGCCTGCGGCTTGGCGACCTGTTGCAAGACGGGCGCGGGTTCGGCGCAGGCCAGCAATAGCATGCTGAGCGCCAGCGCCCCCCCGGCGCGCAGTTTTCTGCGCAGACGTTCTTGCATTACCTGTTCCCTCACGTCGGTCTTAGCTTGGCACCGCGTTGCCTGTGGTGTCGCCCAAGCCCGTTTCGCGGGCCTTGGCGGCGGCCAGTGTGTCGCGCAGACGGCCTTCCATTTCCTGCAACTCCTTCTCGGCATTGGCGCGTTTTGCCTTGCCTTCATCGGCGATCTGCAGGGATTCTTCGATGGTGCCGATCAGGTCTTCGTTGGCCTGTTTCACCGCTTCGATGTCGAAGACGCCGCGCTCCATTTCCTGACGGATCACCTTGTTGCTGTCACGCAGGTTCTTGGCGTTGGAGGTGAGCAATTCGTTGGTCAGGTCATTCGCCTCGCGCACCGCATTGGCCGCGTCACCGCTGCGCTGGATGGTGACGGCTTGGGCCAGTTGCGTTTCCCACAGCGGTACGGTGTTCACCAAGGTCGAGTTGATCTTGGTCACGAGGCTTTTGTCGTTCTCCTGCACCAGACGGATCGAAGGCAGGGATTGCATGGTGACCTGACGTGTCAGTTTCAGATCATGCACCCGACGCTCCAGATCATCGCGGGCGGCACGCAGATCACGGAGTTCCTGCGCCCGCATCACCTGATCGTCTTCGTTCGCCTTATCCAGCGCGGTCTGTTTGGCGGGGATGGTCTTGTGATCCAACTCTTCGATCTTGGCCTCACCGGCCGAGATATAAAGCGCCAGTTCGTCGTAGAATTGCAGCGTCTTTTCATAAAGCAGGTCGAGCGATTTGATGTCTTTCAACAGCGTATGCTCATGCGCCAGCAGGTTGTCGGTGATCCGGTCGATCTGGCCTTGTACCTCTTCGAAACGCGCGGTGAATTTGGCGAATGGGGTGGCGCGGCCCAGCAGTTTTTCCCACCAGCTTTGTTTGCGCCGCACGTCCAACTCAGAGACCGAGAAGCCGCGGATCGCGCTGACCATGGTGCGCAGGCTATCGCCCGCGGGGCCGACATCCTTGTTGCGCACATCGGCCAGCATGGATTGGCTGATTTCTTGCAACTCGGCCTGCGCGGCAGAGCCGAAACTGACGATGGACTGCGTATCGGTCACGTCGATCTCGGCCATACGCTTTTGGATTTCCGCGCTCTGTGCTGCATCGGCTTTGGCCAATGGCACGATGGCATTGGCATCCGCCGGTTCGGGCAAAACGGTTGCGTTCACTTCTTCCACCAACCCTTGCGATTGGGCAGCTTTTTCACGGAGGGCATCGGTCATCACTGATCTTCCTTGGTATTTGCAGGGGCGGGCTGTTCCAGTCGGACCCCCTCGCGGGAGAGGCGTTCACGCAGCACGTCGATTTCCACGTTCAGATCGCTGCGGTCGTCCAGCAGGGACTTCGCTGTGCGGGCGGCAAAGTTCTGATCCAGATCGTCGAGCAAAGCGAGGTAGTCGTCGCGGGCTTGCGCGTCTTGGTTGCGGGCATAGAGGTCGGCGAATTTCACCGTCGCATCATGCGCGCCGCGCAGATAGACGACAAGGTATTTGCGGGCGGCGGTCAGGTCGCGGGGGTCTTCTTCGACGGTGCGGATCAAATGGCGGGCGGTTTCTTGGAACTCGGCCAGCCGTGCTTCGGCGCGCCGGTCGCCTGCACGCAAGATCGCTTGGCTCATGCCCGAGAGCAGCTTTTCGGCCTCATCTACCACGCGGGCGACGCGGTCTTGCTGGAAGGTGTCGATCCCCTCCATGCCTTTGTTCTGCAAGGGATCAATGCCAAATGCCGCAAGGTGCAGGGCCGTGGCCGCGAGGCCGTAGAGCAGGGCTGCGATAAGGCTCGGGTCATTGCTGTATGCAGCAAGGGCCGCGCCAGCACCCGCCAATACTGCGGCCAGAATTTTGCGCGGCAGGACCGGGCGGCGGGCAACTTTGCGTTCGTGGTATTCCGCCTCGGCCAGCAGTCCGTCGCGCAGTAGCCAGACGCCCGAGGCCAACAAAAACGCCCCGCAAAGGCCAAGGACCAGCGTGCCCGCGCCACCGATAAGCGAGGTTCCAGCCAGCAGGACCGGGGGCAAGAACATCAGGTTCACCCGCCCGCCCACAGGATCGACCCGCAGGCGGCGGGTCTTGCGCGGTGTGCTGCCGGGGGTGGCGTCCGTGTCGGGGCTATATTTGCCGCCAAAGCGCTGCGCCATGGATCAAAGCCCCCCGAGAAAACCGCTGGTCAGCCCAAGCAGCAAAACCAGCAACGCCCCAAAGGCGATTTTCTGAAAGGTCGTTGGCGCCATCATGTTCCCCCTCTCGCCGCCCCAGATCGGGCGCAGCGCCGTGCCGGCACTGTCAGCCGCGCGCCCCAAGAGCGAGGCCGCGCCGAGGATGATAACCACGAGCGCGGCCAAGGCCACCAAAAACATCACTATTCGCAACATATTGCCCTTTTCTGCCAGCGGTTTCGCGCTGATCTTGCCCTGCCGTTCTCTATTCAACGCACGCAGGTCGGCAGCGTTCCGGAAACGCGCAGGGCAACTTGGGGCAGCGCCGGTCAGCGGCGGGGTTTTGGCCCCCGGCCACCGGGCTTTGGCCCCGGTTTGCCGTCCGGCTTCGCACTGGGGCGCCCTGCGGGACGCGCCCCCGGTTTGCCGCTGGGTTTACCACTGGATTTACCACTGGGCCTGCCTTGGGCTGCCTTGCCACGCGGTGCATTCTTCGCCTTGCCGCCACCACGGCGGGGCGGCGGTTCGTCATCTTCGCCGGGTTGTACGGGCAGACCGGGCTGGCCCGCGCCCCCGAAGCCGCCGGGTTTGCGGCGTGGCGGGCGGCGTAGACCCGTGGGCTTTTTCACAGCGGTGCCGCTGGGGTCTTCCAACTCAAGGCCCAGTTGATCGCGCACGACCTTGCGACGCAGTTCTTCCACCTCGCCGATCTTCAGCTCGCCCAATTGGAACGGGCCGTAAGAGATGCGGATCAGTCGGTTCACAGTCAGTCCCACGGCCTCCATCGCGCGGCGAATCTCGCGGTTGCGGCCTTCGCGCAGGCCGATGGTCAGCCAGGCGTTCGCGCCTTGCTGGCGGTCCAATGTCACGTCCATCGGCTGGAAATTTTCGCCCTCCACGGTGATGCCGCGGCGCAGAGGCTCCAGCATTTCATCCGTGGGGCGGCCATTCACCCGCGCGCGGTAGCGGCGCAGCCAGCCGGTGCTGGGCAGTTCCAGTTTGCGTTTCACGCCGCCATCGTTGGTCAGCAGCAAAAGCCCTTCGGAATTGAGGTCAAGCCGGCCTACGGTCATCACGCGGGGCATGTCCTCGGGCAGGGCATCAAAGATCGTTTCGCGGCCCTTCTCGTCAGAGTTTGTCGTCACCAGCCCGGTGGGCTTGTGATAAAGCCAGATGCGCGGCGGCTCGGGCGCGCCGACGGGGGTGTTGTCGACGGTGATCTTATCCTCAGGTGTGACGTTCAGCGCGGGCGAGGTGATCTGCTCTCCGTTCACGCGCACGCGGCCCGCTTCGATCATGCGCTCGGCCTCGCGGCGCGAGGCAATACCGGCGCGCGACAGCACCTTGGCGATGCGGTCGCCCTTGGATGTGCTGGCGTCAGCATCGGTGTCGGTGTTTTGCGGGCCGGAGCCGGAGGGGGGCGTTTTTGCGTTCATACACTGCGCTTACCCTGTTTCACGGGCTTGCGAAAGGGTGGCGTTTGCGGCCATGTGACGGAATGGAGTTTCGCTCATATATGGGTCAGGCGCTGGCCGAGGCCCGCGCCGCTGCCGCGCGTGGCGAGGTGCCGGTGGGGGCGGTTGTCGTCTCACCCGAAGGGCAGATCGTCGCGACGGCAGGCAACGAAACCCGCGCGCGCAACGATCCCACCGCCCATGCCGAGATGCTGGCCCTGCGTGCGGCCTGTGCGGCTGTTGGCTCAGAACGGCTGATCGGTCACGCGCTCTACGTCACGTTGGAGCCCTGCGCGATGTGCGCCGGGGCCATTGCTGCCGCGCGGCTGGAGCGCTTGTTTTATGGTGCGGCAGACCCCAAATCAGGCGGCGTAGCGCAGGGCGCGCGGGTGTTCTCGCATCCCCAGTGCCATCACGCACCGCAGGTCTTTGACGGCATCGCCGCGCGGGACTCAGAGCAGCTTTTAACTGCATTTTTCCAAGCCAAAAGAGGGGGGTAACCCATGGCAGGCAATAGGGATTTGGCGCAATTCGTGCGGGATGCGCTCAGCGCAGGCAAAAGCCGCGTTGAGATCGCCGCAGTGTTGGGCCAAGCGGGCTGGTCAGCGCAAGAGGTCAGCGACGCATTGGAAGGCTGGGCGGATGTGCCCTTTGCCCCGCCGGTGCCACGTCCGCGACCCGTGGTCACGGCGCGGGATTTTTTTGTCTATGCGCTGATGTTCGGGGCGCTGCTTTTTGGCGCGGGGTATCTGGTGGGCCTGCTGCATGCTTTGATCGATCACTTCCTCTCGTCGGAGGGCAGCGGGGCGACCTATCGCATCCGCTGGGCCATGGCGGTGCTGATCGTGACGTTGCCGCTGTACCTGTGGCTGGCCACGCGCGAAAACAGGCGGTTGGCCGCTGATCCGGCGCTGGCGCGCTCGGCCATTCGCAGTTGGATGACCTACGTGACCCTGCTTTTCGCCGCTGCAGTCCTGTTGGGCGATCTGGTGGCGGTGATCTATGCCTTCCTCAGTGGTGATCTGACAGTGCAATTCGCGCTGAAGGCGCTGGTGGTGGCAGGAATCGCCGGGGGCATCTTTGGCTATTACCGCCGCGATGGGCGGCAGGGGGTGCCCGGGTGAACCGGCTGTTCTTTGGCGGTGCCGTGGCTGTGGTCTTGGCCGCGCTGCTGGCCGGTTTCGCCGTGGTCGGCGGGCCGGGTCATGCGCGCGCCGAAAGCCGTGACCTGACCCGTCTGGCAGACCTGCGGCACCTCGCCGATGCGCTTATTTGCGAGACTGCAGAGCAGGCGGCGTTCTCTCGCGCCTGTCGCAGCACAGAGCAGAGCCTCCACGATCCGCTGACCGGCGCCGCCTATGAGGTGGCGCGAGGGGCTGAGAGCCTCGCTGTCTGCGCGACTTTTGAGGTGCCTCAAGAGAAAACGGTCGCCTCTGGGCGGGAGCGGCTGCATTTCGACGGGGCGGTGGGGTGCCTGCGCTATCGGCGCGTCCCATCTTCGCGACAATGGGTGGTGCAGGCGCCCTGAGCGGGAAAGGGGTGCGATTGACGGCCTGCCGCTGCCCGGCGGCTTAGGTCGGTTAAAGCTGCGCTAAGCTCGCCTTACCCGGCTCCACAACGCAAAAGGCCACGCGCAAACCGCGTGGCCTTTTGAAACCGTTCAAAGCAGGCGATCTTACTTGATCTTGCCTTCTTTGTATTCGACGTGCTTGCGCGCAACGGGGTCGTACTTTTTGATGACCATCTTCTCGGTCATGGTGCGTGCGTTCTTCTTGGTCACGTAGAAATGGCCTGTGCCCGCGGACGAGTTCAGGCGGATCTTGATCGTGGTTGGCTTCGCCATGTGTCTTCTCCTGCTGCACGGCCGCGCAGGCGTGCGTGAATTCTGAATTTCGGGTTCTAGTCAGACCCGCGCCCGAGTCAACCGCTATTTGCCCGTCCGATGCCGAAAGACGCCGGTTTCGTCGAAAAACCTGCCTTTCGGACCTGAAAGGGCAGGAATATGCGCGGAAGGCCTATAAGCCGGATTTTGTACCTGTCCGAAAACAGGCGATGACCATTCCTCTGACTGCACCGTTGCCGATGCAGCTATAGCTGCCAACCCGGACCTGCTGGGGCAGAAGAGCCCCGCCTTTGACCCGAAGATCAACGGCGCGCGGTCCCTATTTGGCATTGCTCCCGGTGGGGCTTGCCGTGCCAGAGCTGTTGCCAGCCCCGCGGTGGGCTCTTACCCCACCGTTTCACCCTTACCCCTTGGGGTTCCGGCAAGCCGGACCAAGGGGCGGTTTCATTTCTGTGGCGCTTTCCGTCGGGTTGCCCCGCCCGGGCGTTACCCGGCACCGTTTCTTCTTGGAGTCCGGACTTTCCTCTACGTCGCTTTTGCCCCGCAAAAGCGACGCCACGGATGTCACACATGCGTGTGACGGGAGTGGTCGTCGGTCATGCGACGCGAGTCGACGCAGCGGCCATCCAGCCTTCCGCGCATCCCCGCCCTAGACGCCGCCGCGTGGCGCGTCAATGGGGGCGGGCAGGGCGGCAAGGTCTGCGGGGGTGAGAGGGCCGCGCCCGTGGGGACGGAAACGCATCCGCACGGTCTCTAGCAGCGTGGCATCATCGCAGGGCGCGGTGAAGCCTGCAGCTTGCGCGGCGTCGCGGAAGGTGTCGGCTGTGGCGGTCTTTGGCGCAACGCCGTCGCCCGCAGACAAGGCCAGCCCCCGCCGCGCCAGCCGTGCCCAATCGAATCGGGGGCCGGGGTCGACCTTTCGGCCCGGTGCCATGCAGGAGTGGCCGATTATCCCGTCGGGCGGGATGCCGTGACGCTCCATGATGCCGGGCAGGAGGGCTTCGAGCGCGCGCATCTGTGGTTCTGAGAAGGGGTGATCGCCGCGGTTGTCCAACTCGATCCCGATGGAGCGGGAGTTGATGTCGTCCTGACCCGCCCATTCGCCGACGCCCGCGTGCCAAGCGCGCTGGTCTTCTTTAACCAATTGCAGGATGCGCCCGTTGCCACAGATCAGATAATGCGCAGAGACAGCCGCAGAGGGGTCGCAGAGGCGATCCAGCGCGGCTTGGGCGCTGGTCATGGCCGTGTGGTGGAGGACGATAAGCCGGGGCCGCAGCCCGCCGCGTCGCGGGCCGCAATTAGGCGAGGGATGCGCCGTCACGTCAGGCGCGACAGGCATCTATCAGCCCTGCGCAGCCCGGCGGAAGGGAGTGGGATCCCAGTTGCAGGCGAAGCCATCGCCATCGGGGTCCATGCCCTCGCGGTCCTTTTCGGGGCCACCGGCCTCAAGGAAAGCAATCTGCGCTTGGTCGGCGTGGCTGTACTGCGCGCAGGCACGTTCAAACTTGCGGGCCTTGTTAAAGCCGATACGGCTATAGACCTGCTGACCGACCGATTGGTTGGATTGCAGCGCATAGGCGACGATGTTCGGGCCGACGTTCCGACGCTCGGGCAGTGCTTCGGGCTGAACCACCTGATATTGGGCGCGGTTGGCGGCCACGCGGGCCGCGTCGTCTTGAATGCTGCGCTGGCCCGACACCGCGTCAAAGTTGTTCTCGTTCGAGATGCCAACGGCGTTGACCGCGGCGGGGGGCGGGTTCGACGGGCTGGCGTTCACCGGGGAAACGCCCGAGTTGGTCGCGGCGTCATTGCCCAGACCGTTGCTTGCCCCGCCCGGACGGGTCGCCGCCAGAACGCGGGCGGTTTCCGCCGCCGTCGCTTCGGGGGAGCCGTCATCTAACGGCTGGGCGGTAACGTCAGAGGTGAAGCTGCCGTCGCCCGCCAGCGCCGCATCGCGTGCGCGCTGCTCGGCTTCGAAATTGCTGTCGCCAAAGCCGACGCCGCGCCCGCTGTTGATGTTCCCGGAATCGGGGATCGCCGGTTGGCAGGCTGCCAAAAGACCGCCTGCTGTCATCGCTAGAAGTGTCCGTGTGATCATCTGACCCGCTCTCGCCTCTTATTCACCGCGCTGCGGCTTACCACCATTTCTCGGGCTTGGCCACAAAACCGGCCGCCTTCTCCAGCGCATAGGCGGAGGACAGCAACTCGGCCTCTTCCCACGGGCGCCCGATCAGTTGCAGACCCAACGGCAAGCCTGTGGCGCTTTGCCCCGTCGGCAGCGCGACACCGGGCAGACCGGCAAGGTTCACCGTTACGGTGAACACGTCGTTGAGATACATCGCCACCGGATCGGCATCCTTCATCTCGCCCAGACCAAAGGCGGCCGAAGGCGTGGCTGGGGTCAGGATGCTGTCGATGCCTTGGGCAAAGACGTCTTCGAAGTCTTTCTTGATCAGGGTGCGGACCTTGCGGGCGCGGTTGTAATAGGCGTCGTAGAAGCCTGCGGAGAGCACATAGGTGCCAACCATGACGCGGCGCTGCACCTCGTGGCCGAAGCCCTCGGCGCGGGTTTTCTCGTACATCTCGGTGATGCCGTCGCCGTGGTCGAGCTTGGCGCGGTGGCCAAAGCGCACCCCGTCATAGCGCGCGAGGTTCGAGGAGGCTTCGGCAGGCGCGATGACATAATAAGCGGGCAGGGCGTATTTCGTGTGCGGCAGCGAAATGTCGACGATCTCGGCGCCTGCGTCCTTCATCATGGCGATGCCGTCTTGCCAGAGCTTGTCGATCTCTTCGGGCATGCCATCCATGCGGTATTCGCGCGGGATGCCGATTTTCTTGCCACGGATGTCGCCAGTCAGGGCCGCCTCAAAGTCCGGCACGGCCAGATCGGCGCTGGTGCTGTCCTTGGCGTCATGGCCGCACATGGCTTCCAGCATGATCGCGGCGTCGCGCACGGTTTTGGTCATCGGCCCGGCTTGGTCGAGGCTTGAGGCGAATGCGACGATGCCCCAACGCGAGCAGCGGCCATAGGTCGGCTTGATGCCCACGGTGCCGGTAAAGGCCGCAGGCTGGCGGATCGAGCCGCCGGTGTCGGTGCCGGTCGCGGCGAGGCACAGATCAGCCGCCACGGCGGCGGCAGAGCCACCCGAGGAGCCGCCCGGTGTCAGGTCCGCCGTGTCACCCGCGCGGCGCCACGGATTCACCGCGTTGCCATAGACGGAAGTCTCGTTCGACGAGCCCATGGCGAATTCGTCCATGTTGAGCTTGCCTAGCATGACCGCGCCGCTGTCTTTCAGCTTTTGGCTGACGGTGCTTTCATATTCGGGCAGGAACCCTTCGAGGATGCGGCTGCCCGCTTGGCTTGGCACGCCTTTGGTGCAGAAGAGGTCTTTGATGCCGATGGGCAGGCCGCACATGGCAGGCGCGTCGCCCTGTTTGATGCGCGCGTCAGCCTCGGCGGCTTGTTCCATCGCGATCTCGGGGGTGCGGTGCACAAAGGCGTTCAGCGCGCCTGCGCCGTCGATGGCTTTGAGGCAGGCTTCGGTCAGGTCTTTCGAGGTGGTCTCACCCTTGCGCAGCGCGTCGCGGGCTTCGGCAAGGCTCAGTTTGTTCAGATCGGTCATTATTCCACCACCTTCGGCACGGCGAAGAACCCTTCACGGGCATCGGGGGCATTGGCCAGCACGCGGTCCTGCTGGTCGCCATCGGTGACCACATCCTCGCGCCGCTTCAGGCGTTGCGGGGTCACGGAGGTCATCGGCTCGACGCCGTCGACATCCACCTCGGACAGCTGCTCGATAAAGCCGAGGATGTTGTTGAACTCTTCCGCCAGCGCCGGAAGCGCCTCGGGTTCAACCTTGATCCGGGCCAGTTTCGCCACGCGTGCGGCGGTGTTTTCGTCGATCGACATGAACATCTCCATCTCTTTGAGGCTCCTCTACCGTTTGGGGGCGGGCCTCGCAAGGGTTTGAGAGGGGCGAAGCGGAGCCGGGCAGCGCCAGACCGGGGGATGGCGCCTGCTTCGAAGCAGTTGGGCAATTTATGTTTGCTGCGGTATTGCGCGATGGCGGGATGGCGTCCGGCTTGCAGAAGCGCCAGCCCGTTGGGCCGGTCTGGCGCTGCCCGGCGGGCATGCGCCCTTGATTCCGGGTTGGTGGCATGCGGAGGCGTTTACTTGATTCCGCGCTTCGGAGGGTCAAATCTGACGTAAAACCCACATCACTCAGGAGACCCCCATGAACATCATCTGGCTCGGCCACGGCTCATTCCGCATCGAGATCGAAGATCAAGTGCTGCTGATCGACCCTTGGCTCAAAGACAACCCGATGCTGGACGAACAGCATTATGCCGAAGCGATCAATGGCGCGACTCAAATCCTCGTCACCCACGGCCATTTCGACCACACGGCTGACATCGCCGACATCGCCAGCCGGACCAATGCACCGGTGGCGGGGATGGTCGAACTGATGGGCTGGCTGGAAAGCAAAGGCGTCGCACAAACCACCGGCTTTAACAAAGGCGGGACGATCCGCGCGGGCGAGGTGGCGATCACCATGGTTCCGGCCTCGCATTCCTCATCCGTGGAAGGCGACAACGGGCCGATCTACACCGGGATGGAGACGGGGTTCATGATCTCGGGCGAGGGGCATACGATCTATCATTCCGGCGACACGGCGATCATGGCGGATATGGATTGGATGGGCGACTACCACAAACCCGACATCGGCATTCTATCCGCGGGCGGGCATTTCACGATGGACATGGCGCAGGCCGCCTATGCCGCGAAACGCTATTTTAATTTCAAGACGGTTATCCCCTGCCACTACCGCACCTTCGACGCGCTGGAGCAATCGGCGCAGGTGTTGACCGATGGTCTGCCCGGCGTCGATGTGGTGGAGCCGCAGGTGATGCAGCCGATCACCGTCTGACCAACTGCCCCGACCGCCTTGCGCGCCAAGGCGGAACGGGGGATACCTGAATGAACTACCGGGGAAATGCCATGTTTGCCAAAACGACTGCCGTGATCTTGTTGCTGACGCTGGGGGCCTGCGCCCCGCTGGACCGGGCCGAGCCTACCGGCAGTGTCGGCTTTACCGGCGTGGGTGGTGACCGGCCAGTCATCTTCCCGGCGCATCTTTTGGTGTACCAGCCGCAATAGACGTAAGGCGGCTGAGATGCCCAAAGAAGGTCACTTCATCAACCGCAGCAATTGGCTGCGCGCTGCCGTTTTGGGGGCCAACGACGGTATCGTCTCTTCTGCCAGCCTGCTGGTGGGGGTGAGCGCGGCAGGTATGGCGCAGGGCAATGTCCTGCTGACCGGGCTTGCGGGGCTCACCGCCGGGGCGCTGTCAATGGCGGCAGGGGAGTATGTCTCGGTCTCGGCACAGGCGGATGTTGAGAAGGCCGATTTGGAGCGCGAGCGCGTGGCCCTGATCGAAGACCCGGATTACGAGCTGAGCGAACTTGCCGAAGGGCTGGAGAACCGGGGCGTGGAAAGTGACCTCGCCTTGGAAGTCGCAGCACAGATGACCGACCATGACGCCTTGGGCGCCCACGCGCGCGAAGAGTTGGGCATGTTCGGCCTTGCCGGTCAGGCCGATCCGCTGCAGGCGGCGGGCGCCTCGGCGCTGGCCTTTGCCTTGGGCGGCGGGCTGCCCTTGTTGGCGGCTGTTCTGGCCCCTGCGGGGGCGCGTGGCCTGACGATCGCTTTGGTTGCGTTGCTGGCGCTGGTGCTGCTTGGCGCGGGCGGGGCACAATTGGGCGGTGCGCCGAAACGGCCCGCCATCAGGCGTGTCGTTTTCTGGGGTGGTTTGGCCATGGCCGTGACCGCGGGGGTCGGCCATCTTTTCGGAGCGATTGGCTGACCGCTTTGACTTTAAATGCCGCCAAAGAAAAAGGCCGACCCCTTTCAGGGCCGGCCTTTCGCATCAGATGGTCCAGCGATTACTCGCGGTTGCCGAAGAGCGACAGCAACATCATGAACATGTTGATGAAGTCCAGATAGAGGCTCAGCGCGCCCATGATCGCGGCCTTGCCCAACCACTCAGTGTCGCCGTGATGCGCGTGGGCCAGATACTCGGTCTTGATCTTCTGGGTGTCATAGGCGGTCAGACCCGCAAAGATCAGAACACCGATGGCCGAAATCGCGAACATCAGCGCCGAAGAGGCGAGGAAGATATTAACGATCGACGCGACGACCAGACCGATCACGCCCATGATCAAGAAGCTGCCCCAGCCGGAGATGTCCTTCTTGGTGGTGTAGCCCCAGAGCGACAGACCGGCGAAGGCGATCGATGTGATCAAAAAGACCTGCGCGATGGAATAGCCGGTGAAGACCAGAAAGATCGAGCTGATCGAGATGCCCATGACGGCAGCGAAGGCGTAGAACACGACCTGCGCCGTGGCCGCCGACATTTTGTTGATCATCGCGCTAAAGCCAAAGACAAAAGCGAGCGGCGCGAACATTACGACCCATTTCAGCGGCGAGGCATAGAGCGCATAGCCCAACTGCGTCAGGTACTTATCTTGGCTAAGCTGCGCCACGGCGGCGGAAGGGTCGGAGGTAACCGACAGCCCAGAGATGGCCCAAGCCGCGGCGAAGGTGATGAGCATGCCGATCGACATGGTGCCATACACCTTGTTCATATGAGCGCGCAGACCCTCGTCGATCGCGGCGACGCGCGACCCGGCAGCAGAGCGAATTGAATTGACGTCAGCCATTTAGTGACTCCCATTGGCAAAGTTGCGTGTCGAAACCCGGCCGACACGTTCTTGGCTTTGAATATCGGGCCTGAAGGGGCGAATTTCAAGTGTCTTGCAGCCTGATATCACGGCAATAATCGCGGGTTTCGCCCCGGATTTGTCAGGGGCGCGCGCTGAGGGTCGGTAAGACCTCTGTTTCGGGCGGGCGGGTCGCCCAAGGTGCGGTGATCGGCGGAAAAGCACCGATGCTTCGGCGGCGCGGCGGGGCGCGGGTAACGGTGACGTGAACCACCCGAGAGCCAGAAAAACGGCATTTGAACTATTCCGGGGGGAACCGATTGATATTCTTCGCGTTCATCCAATGGTTGCCGAGCGGAAAACCACTACAGCCAAGGAAACTTGGAGATTCAACGCCCGCCGGTCAAAGAGAGAGAGGGGCAGTGCACCGCCTGAGGTTGCGGTCGAAACGGAACGGATTTTTACCATCACGTGAAATTTCTTTGCCGAATTCAACGCAACCGCTATGATAGGAGGTAGGACTTTCGCGCAACCCCTGCGGTATTGCGTGAAGCAACGGCACACTTCGTCCTTGTTTGGAACAGAGATTGGCACGGTCGCATGTGCCCTATAAGGATTAAAGAATATGGTGCATGTGGTAGATGTACATGTGGGTAAACGTATCAGGCAGCGGCGCTGGCTGACGGGGATGACCCAACAGAAACTGGCGGAACTCGTCGGAATCAAATTCCAACAGATACAAAAATACGAAACCGGCGCCAACCGCGTCAGCGCTTCGCGGCTTTGGGATATCGCGGATGCGCTTGGCGTGCCTGTGTCTTTCTTCTTTGAAGGATTGAAAGACGAAGAGGTCGCAGATGGCCCAGCGGTGGACGGGCTGCCAGCCGATCTGATGGCCGACAAAGAGGCGATGGAGCTGGTCCGTTCTTACTATGCCATCCCCGAGAACCAGCGCCGCCGGTTGTTCGAACTGGCCCGCGTGTTGAGCGATGTGGCCTGATCCCATCCGGGTCGTCTTTCTTGGCCTAGCTTTTGAAGGGCCAGCTTTCTAGGGTCCGACTTTCTAAAGCATTGGCAGGCTTGCGCAAACCCGCGCAAACTGTCAGGTCTTCGTCATGATGAACGCCACTGATTTTGATCCTGATATTCGCCGCGTCGCCCATCTGATGGCGGATGCGGCGCGTCAGGTGATCCTGCCCTATTTCCGCAGCCTTGATTTGCAGGCCGACAACAAGCTCGGTACCGGTTTTGACCCCGTGACCGAGGCGGATCGCGCCGCCGAACGGGCGATGCGCGATATCTTGGCGGCGGAACGGCCCGCCGATGGCATCTTGGGCGAGGAATATGGCGCGCAGCCCGGCACGTCGGGGCTGACATGGGTGCTTGACCCGATTGACGGCACACGCGGGTTTCTCAGCGGCACGCCGACTTGGGGCGTGCTGATCGCGGTTAGCGATGCGTCGGGGCCATTCTACGGCATCATTGACCAGCCCTATATCGGCGAGCGGTTCGAGGGCGCACCGGATGGCGCGCTGATGACCGGGCCGCATGGAAGCCGCCCCCTGCAGGCCCGCGCGGCGCGGGACCTGCGACAGGCCATCGTTTTCACCACATTCCCCGAGGTCGGCAGCCCCGATGAGGCCAGTGCCTTTCGGGCCGTGGCCTCGCAGGCGCTGCTGACCCGCTATGGCATGGATTGCTACGCCTATGCTTTGGTCGCGGCCGGGCAGGTCGATCTGGTGATCGAGGCAGGATTGAACGCCTATGACATTCAAGCGCCCATCGCGGTGATCCAAGCGGCGGGGGGTATCGTCACCGATTGGCAGGGCAACCCGGTGCATGAGGGGGGCAGGGCGCTTGCGGCGGCCAACCGCGAAATCCACGCGCAGGCGCTTGCGGTCCTTTCCGCATATTGATCCAATGTCGAAACCCGCGGATTGACCGGCCCCGGCGGGATGCGATAAATGCCGTAAAGGCCGGTTCTCTCGCCCGTTTTCCATCGGCCACACACACTTTGCATGAGACGGGCATAGCGAAAAGTGTGACCTATGGCAGAGACCCTCATCCGCGGCGCGGATTACCTCATCACGATGGACGATACCGGGCGCGAGCTTGCCGGTGCAGACCTGTTGCTGCGCGACGGGGTGATTGCCGAGATCGGGCAGGGCCTTCGGACGGAGGGCGAGATTGTCGAGGCGAAGGGTTGCGTCGTCACGCCGGGTCTCGTGAACACGCATCACCACCTTTACCAAAGCATGACCCGCGCCGTGCCGGGCGCACAGGATGCGCTGCTCTTTGGCTGGTTGCAGCGGCTCTATCCGATCTGGGCGCGTATGGGGCCGGAGCATATGTTCGTCTCGGCTCAGATTGGGTTGGCGGAACTGGCGCTGTCGGGCTGTAGCCTGAGTTCGGACCACCTTTATCTCTACCCAAACGGCGTGCGGCTGGAGGATACGATCCACGCCGCCGCCGAACTGGGCCTGCGGTTTCACCCCACGCGCGGGTCGATGAGCATCGGTGAAAGCGATGGTGGCCTGCCGCCCGATGCGCTGGTGGAGCGGGAAGCGGCGATCTTGGAAGATTGCATCCGCGTGGTCGACGCCTTCCATGATCCTGCCGAAGGGTCGATGTGTCGTGTCGGATTGGCACCTTGTTCACCTTTCTCGGTCAGTCGCGAGTTGATGCGCGACACGGCGCTTCTGGCACGCGACAAGGGCGTGATGCTGCACACCCATCTGGCCGAGAATGCCGAGGATGTGGCCTATTCGCTTGAGAAATTCGGTTGCCGCCCCGGAGAATATGCCGAAAGCCTTGGTTGGCTGGGCGATGACGTCTGGCATGCCCATTGTGTGCAGTTGGACGCGTCTGAGATTGACCTCTTTGCCCGGACCCGCACCGGGGTCGCGCATTGCCCCTGTTCCAATTGCCGCCTTGGGTCAGGCATCGCGCCGGTACGGGCGATGCTGGATGCAGGCGTGCCGCTGGGGCTGGGGGTCGATGGATCGGCCAGCAACGACAGCGGCAATCTGGCAGCCGAGGCGCGGCAGGCGATGTTGTTGCAGCGCGTGGCGCGCGGCGCTGATGCGATGAGCCCCCGCGCCGCCTTGGAACTGGCCACACGCGGCGGGGCGGATGTGCTGGGGCGCCCTGATTGCGGGCGGCTGATGGTCGGCAAACGCGCCGATGTGGCAATTTGGGACGTTTCCGGCGTGCATAGTGCGGGCAGTTGGGATCCGGCTGCGCTGCTTCTTGCCGGTCCGACGGCGGTGCGCGACCTTTTCGTTGAAGGCCGACAAGTGGTGCGCGATGGTCGCGTCACCACGATTGACTTGGCCGCGCAGGTGGCGCGGCAAAACGAATTGGCGAAAGGCTTGGCTGAATGAGGCCATTTTTTCTATCGATCCTGATGCTGGCAGGCATGCCGGCATTGGCCGACCCCATGGGGTTGGAGCGCGTAAATGCGTTGCGGGATGTGCAGGGGCTCAAACCCCTCGTCTATGATGGCCGTTTGGCGCAGGCGGCGCAAACCCATGCCAGCGATATGGCCGAGCACGACTATTTCAGCCACAAGGGCCGCGATGGCACGGATGTGGGCCGTCGTGCCGCGATGGCGGGCTATCAATGGTGTTTTGTGGCCGAGAATATCGCCAAGGGGCAGCAGTCATTGGATGAGGTCATGACCGGCTGGACCAACTCGCCGGGGCATTACCGCAATATGGTCGACAGCCGTGCCGAAGAGATGGGGCTGGTGCAGGCCGATAGTGAAGTTTGGGTGATGGTGCTGGGTGCGCCCTGCTGAGGCGACCCACTCACGGTTGGCGCGTTACGCCGTGCCACCCCGACGCGCACCCGCAACCCAAACATCTGCAATCGCCCGATCATCGCCCATCATGATGGTGGCGAAGAGGCTTTCCCAGATATCCTTGGCTGCCGCGTGACGCTGCGCGATGGCGGGGGTGGAGTTGAGCGATAGCACGGTAATATCCGCTTCCATCCCTTCGGCCAGACTGCCGACGTGATCCTGCAGATGCAGACTGCGGGCCGAGCCTGCGGTGGCGAGCCAGATCAGCTGCGCCGCGTGTAGCGGGGTGCCGCGCAGCTGGCCGACTTCATATGCCGCCGCCATGGTGCGGAGCATCGAAAAGGACGAGCCGCCCCCGGTATCCGTCGCCAGCGCCAGCGGAATGCTCCGCGCGGCAAGCCCGGTCATGTCAAACAGCCCCGAACCGATAAACGTATTGGAGGTGGGGCAATGCACCAGCGCCCCGCCTGTCTCTGCCAGCCGGTCAATCTCACGCGGCTCTAGGTGGATCGCATGGCCGTAGAGCCCGCGTTCGCCTAGCAGCCCATGGGCCTCATAGGTATCAAGGTAATCGCGCGCCTCTGGGAACAGGCCGCGCACCCATTCGATCTCATCCGTTTGTTCGCTGAGGTGGGTCTGCATCAGGCAGGTCGGATGCTCTGCCCAAAGCGCGCCTAGGGCCGAGAGTTGTTCGGGCGTTGAGGTCGGAGAGAAACGCGGCGTGATCGCATAGCTCGCGCGGCCCTTGCCGTGCCAACGCTCGATCAGCGCTTTGCTGTCGTCATAGGCCGATTGCACCGTGTCGCGCAGCCCCTCGGGGGCGTTGCGGTCCATGCAGGTCTTGCCCGCTACGATCCGTTGGCCGCGATCCTCTGCCGCCTGAAACAGCGCGTCGGCGCTGTGGGGGTGGATCGTGCAGTAAGACGCAACAGTGGTGGTCCCTTGGGCCAGCGTCAGGTCCAAATAGCGCGCGGCGATGTCGCCCGCATAGGCCGGATCCGAAAGGCGCATCTCTTCGGGGAAGGTGTAGGTGTTCAGCCAGTCGATCAGCCGCTTGCCCCATGACGCGATGATCGCGGTCTGCGGATAATGCACGTGAGCATCGACAAAGCCCGGACAAATCAACGCATCGCCATAGCGCGTCACCTCGGCCTGCGGATGGTCGGCACGCAGGCGTTCGCCATTGCCCACGGCGACAATGCGACTGTCTTCGATCAAGACACCGCCTTCGGTGTCGATCTTCACGGCATCCTCCCACGCGCTTTGCATCGGGTTGCCGGAATAGCTGAGCGTCGCGCCCAAAAGGAGTCGTTGATTTGTCATGCCAGTGGTTTAGGTGAGGGCGAGACGGGGAACAATACCGAAGCGTCGCGGGCGGCATTGTGCCCGTGCGGGCGCTTGCATATTGTCGGCCCAAAGCGCAGCACAGGCACGGAGAACGCGGATGGCAGAGCAGATCGAAGAGCTGGATCCGGCGGTAGCCTCTGAGGAGAATGCCGAAGCCTATATGCTGGACCGCAAGGCCGTTGCCGCGATCCTTGAGACCGTAGAGGCCAACGATCAAGCCCATCTGACCCAGCTGATGGAACCGCTGCACGCGGCGGATATCGCTGACCTTTTGGAACAGATCGACGAGGATGACCGCGCAGCGCTGATCCGGCTTTACGGGCAAGAATTCGACGGCGAGATTCTGTCGGAACTCGACGAGTCGATCCGCGAAGAAGTCATCTCCATCCTGACGCCGCAGGTTCTGACCCAAGCGGTGCGTGAGTTGGACAGCGATGATGTCGTCGACCTGATCGAAGATCTGGAAGACGCGCAGCAGGAAACCATCCTCGACGCGCTGGAGGAAACCGACCGGGTCGCCGTTGAACAGGCGCTGAACTGGCCAGAATACTCCGCCGGTCGTCTGATGCAGCGCGAGGTTGTGATGGCGCCCGAGCATTGGACGGTGGGCCAGACCATCGACCATCTGCGCGCCACCAAGGAAGAAGACCTGCCAGATCAGTTCTATCACATCGTCATGGTCGACCCGCGCCTGCACCCGGTGGGCAACGTGACACTGGGCAAGCTGATGCGCTCGCGCCGCGAGACGCGGCTGGCGGATATCCTGGAGGAAACCTTCCAGATCATCCCCGCCATGCGCGATGAGGGCGATGTGGCCTATGCGTTTAACCAGTACCACCTGATCTCGGCCCCGGTGGTTGATGAAGAGGGGCGGTTGATCGGCGTCATCACCATCGACGACGCCATGGCGGTGCTCGACGAAGAACACGAAGAAGACATCCTGCGACTGGCGGGTGTGGGCGAGGGCTCACTTTCCGACCGTGTGGCGGAAACGACCAAACAGCGTCTGCCATGGCTTGCGGTGAACCTTGTAACGGCGATTGCCGCGTCGATGGTGATTTCGCAGTTCGAGGCCGCGATTGCGCAGATCGTGGCGCTGGCGGTGCTGATGCCGATCGTCGCCTCCATGGGCGGCAACGCGGGCACGCAGAGCCTGACCGTCGCGGTGCGTGCGATTGCGACGAAAGACCTTACCGGCTCGAACGTCTGGCGGGTGATCCGGCGGGAGGTTCTGGTGGGGCTGGTGAACGGTCTGATCTTTGCGGTGATCATGGGGATTGTCGGGGTGATCTGGTTCGGCTCTCCGGCGCTTGGTTATGTGATCGCGACCGCGATGGTGATCAACCTTGTGGTGGCAGGGCTGGCTGGCACCGGTATTCCGATCTTGCTGGAGCGGTTCGGGATTGACCCGGCGCTCGCCTCGGGGGCCTTTGTGACCACGGTGACGGATGTTGTCGGCTTCTTTGCCTTCCTCGGTCTCGCGGCGCTGGTGCTTTTGTGAGCGAGGCTGCAGCGCGTAAGGCCGCGGCGCGCAAGGCCGCCTTTGCCCGCCGCAAGCCGTTGTTTGAACAGGCGAATGCCGCGCAGGCTGGGTATCTGTCTGAAGTTTTGGCAGGCTATCGCGGCGTGCCGCTTTCGGGCTTCATGCCCATTCGCACCGAAATCGACCCCCGCCCGGCCATGGCCGAGGCCTGCGCCCACGGCCCGGTCGGCGTGCCGGTGATCATGTGGCCCGACCACCCGTTGTCGTTCTCGCGCTGGACACCCGAGACGCCGATGGTGGCGGGCACTTTCGGCGCGATGATCCCCGAACATAACGATTTTTTCGAACCCGAGATCGTGATCGTTCCGCTGCTGGCCTTTAACCGCGCAGGCGCGCGGCTGGGCTATGGCGGCGGATTTTATGATCGGACACTGGCGATGCTGCGCGCGCGCCGGGCCACCATGGCAATCGGTTTCGCCTTTGCCGGGCAGGAGAGCGACGACGTTCCGTTGGAAGACACCGATGAGCCGCTGGATCTGATCGTGACAGAGGCCGGGGTGATTGAGGTGGCGTGACGTTAACCCGCCCACGTGGAATAAGGCCCCGCGCGGAGTAAGGCCCCAAATGGAACGAGGCCCCACGCGGAATAAGGGTTGCCGCCAAGCCGCGCGCGTCCTAGTCCATAAGTTATGAAGATTTTGTTTCTTGGCGATGTGATGGGCCGGGCCGGACGGCGGGCGATCACCGAAAATCTGGCGCGGCTGCGGCGCGACTGGAAGCTCGATTTCATTGTGGTCAATGGCGAGAATGCGACCGGCGGCATGGGGCTTTCGGGCGCACATGCCAAGACGTTGCTAGAGGCCGGGGCCGATTGCCTGACCCTTGGCGATCATGCTTTTGACCAGAAAGACATGCTCAGCTTTATAGAGCAGGAGCCGCGCGTGATCCGCCCGCTGAACTTTTCTAAGAATGCACCGGGCAAGGGGGCCAAGCTGTTCACAGCGCAGAATGGCAAGAAGGTCTTGGTGACCCAAGCGCTCGGCCAAGTCTTTATGAAACGCCCTTTTGATGATCCCTTTTCGGCGCTGGAGCCGGTGCTGAAAACGCACCCTCTGGGCGGAATGGCGCAGGCGATCATCGTCGATATGCACTGCGAAGCTACGAGCGAAAAGATGGCCATGGGCCACTGGTGCGACGGGCGGGCGAGCCTTGTTGTCGGCACCCATACCCATGTGCCCACCGCCGATGCGATGATCCTGCCGGGCGGGACGGCCTACCTCAGCGATGCGGGGATGTGCGGTGATTATCATTCGGTGATCGGCATGGATAAAGCCGAGCCGCTGCGCCGTTTCATCACCGGCATGCCGCGCGAACGTTTCACCCCTGCCAATGGCGAGGCGACACTCTCAGGCGTTTATATCGAAACGGATGACCGCACGGGCCGGGCCACGCGGATCGTGCCGGTGCGCGAGGGCGGTGCCTTGCAGGCCAGCGCACCTTAAGTTCAGCACGGCGCGGCGACGCGTCGCGCTTGCACCGAAGGCCGCAATCGGCGTAACTGGACAACGGCCTTTTGCCCGAATGACAGGTTCTTGATGGAATTTTTCAGCTTCTCTCCGATGGAGACGGCGGTGCTCACCCTCGTGGTCGTCGGCATGATGTTCGTGCTTTTCCTGCGCGAAGCTTTCCCCACCGAAGTGGTCGCCATCGCCGGTGCCGCGCTTTTGCTGGCCATCGGCGTCTTGCCCTATGACGATGCGCTGGCGGTGCTGTCGAACCCCGCGCCTTGGACCATTGCAGCCATGTTCATCATCATGGGGGCCTTGGTGCGGACCGGGGCGTTGGATGTGCTAACCCGGCTGGCCGAACGCTCGGCCAAGACCCACCCCAAGACGGCGGTGGCGGGGGTGATCCTGTCGGTCATGGCGGCGAGTGCGATCATGAACAACACGCCCGTCGTCGTGGTGATGATCCCGGTGGTCGTGCAACTCACCCGTACGCTCAATACCAAAGCCTCTAAGCTGCTGATCCCGCTCAGCTATGCCGCGATCATGGGCGGCTCTCTCACGCTGATCGGCACCTCGACCAACCTGTTGGTGGATGGTGTGGCGCGGTCGCAGGGGATGGCGCCTTTCGGGATCTTCGAGATCCTTCCCGTGGGTCTTGTCGTCTGCACATGGGGTTTGATTTACATGCTGTTTTTCGCCGACAAACTGCTGCCCGCGCGCGACAGCATGGCGAATATGCTCTCGGATCGCTCCAAGATGAAGTTCTTTACCGAGGCGGTGATCCCCCCTGAAAGCAACTTGATTGGCCGCGAAGTGCTGGACGTGCAGCTGTTCAAACGCGAGGGCGTGCGGTTGATCGACGTGGTGCGAGGCGACGATTCATTGCGCCGCAACCTCAAAGGCGTTGAGCTTCAGGTCGGGGACCGCGTGGTGCTGCGGACCCAGATGACCGAGCTGTTGAGCCTGCAAAACAACAAGGAACTGCGCCGGGTCGACCAGCTTTCGGCAGTGGAAACCACGACCGTCGAAGTGCTGATCACCCCCGGTTGCCGGATGGTGGGGCGCAGTTTGGGCTCCATGCGGCTGCGGCGGCGCTATGGCGTCTATCCGCTGGCGGTGCATCGGCGGAACCAGAATATCGGCCAACAGCTTGACCAACTGATCGTCAAAGTGGGGGACACGCTGCTGCTGGAAGGCGCTGCAGAGGATATTCAGCGTCTGGCCAGCGAGATGAACCTCGTTGACGTGACCCAACCCTCGGCCCGTGCGTTTCGGCGGGGCCATGCGCCGATCGCCATCGCGGCGCTGGTGGGCATCGTCACACTGGCGGCCTTCAACGTCGCGCCGATCTTGGCTTTGGCCGTGATCGCCGTGGCCGTGGTGCTGGTGACCGGCTGTATCGACGCAGAGGAGGCATTCTCTTTCGTCGAAGGGCGCTTGTTGGCGCTGATCTTTGCCATGCTGGCCGTTGGCGCTGCCCTGCAGAACTCAGGGGCGATTGCGCTGATCGTCGACAATATCGCGCCGGGATTGGCACAGTTGCCGCCGTTTTTCATCATCTGGGCGGTGTTCCTGCTGACCACGACCCTTACCGAGATCGTCAGCAACAATGCTGTGGCAGTCATCATGACGCCGATCGCCATCAGCCTCAGCGCCGCCCTTGGCATGGACCCGCGCCCGCTGGTTGTGGCGGTGATGATCGCGGCCTCCTGCGCCTTTGCCACGCCCATCGGCTATCAGACCAATACGTTGGTTTACGGGCCGGGGGGGTATAAATTCACCGATTTCATGCGCATCGGGATCCCGCTGAACCTGAGCATGTCGCTGTTGGTAAGCGCGGTGATCCCGCTGTTTTGGTAACTCAGGCGCTGCGCTGCTTTTCGGTCTGGGCGACGATCGCTTCAAATCCCGCCTGCGCCTCAAGGAAGTTGCGTGTCAGCGGCGCGGTGAGTTCGGATTGGTCCGAGAAATAGGCCCCAACCCGGCAGATATGCGCCGCGAATTCGGGGTGCACGCCTGCATCATCATAGCGCCGGATGCGGTCTTTGCTCAGCCAGCCACGTTTCTTGGCTTCCTTGCTGATCAGTTTAAGCCGCTGCACGGCATGGAAGGTCAGGTAAACCGAAAGGTAGTCAAGGTAGTCGGGCAGGGGGATGCCGCAGGTGGGATCGAAGGCGTCGATTACCACGTCGACCATGTCCTGCGGGGCGACGGGCCACGCCTCATCCCCGATCAGCCAAGCGATGTCTTCGGCGCCATGGCGCAGCCCGGCATATTCAAAGTCGAACCAGCGCAATTTGTCATCCCGGCCAATCGCGGCATTGCCCGACCGGCAGTCCCACTTCACGAATTGCCGCGCCGGGGCGTTGATACGTTCATAGGCGGCGGTGCGGTCGAACTGGTCTGAAATGCCGCCCCCGAGGTCTTTTAGAAAGTCCACCGCATCAACGAAGTTCAGCACCCAATCGCGGTTATTGCCCAGATGCGGCATGATGGCGTTCAACTCGGTCTGGCGCGCGGCGCCATGGATGCGAAAAATGGCCGATACGGCCTCTCCCGCAAGATCAAGCTGTACCGCTGGCGCGACCTGCGCGACCTCAACATTGAGGCGGCGTTTGCCGACATCGGATTGGAACATGATCTCACCCACCACACCCAGACATTCGGGCAGGTCGCTGCAATGGCGGCCAAGTTCGGTCAGCACATGGGCTTCCAAATGGGTGCGGCGAAAGTTCGGGCGCAGGGTTGCGATGACGGTACTATCGGTCAGGTGCAGCCGGAAACTTGACCGGTTCTCACCACCGGGGGCCGATACCCGTGCCACGTCTTGGCCAAAATGCTTGCGCGCCGCTGCGACGATCTGCGCCTGAGCGCTTTGTTCCTTGGGTCGTGCCATGGGGCCTCCGCTGGTGTTTCCGTCTGTCTAGGCGTTTTGACGGTCGAGGGTACGGCGGGTTTTGGGCAAAACAAAGGCAATTTCAGCCTATCCGGCCGGAGTGATTCGCCGCCATTCGGTATGTTTGGCCTATACCAAAGGACAATGCGTCTGCGCGGCGCGTTACTGTTTCGCGATTATGTCGACATCTGGCCTCATTCATCGAAAAAATGGAAAGAATTTGCCGAAAGAGAATTGCGCCTGTTAGTTTCGCAAGTCTGTGGGGGACGTGGCGCTGCAAAGCGGTCGCGACTGCAAAAGTATATGAGGGATTGGTGTCATGGGTTACAGATTCTCTAAAGGTTGGAACAGTAAAGACGATAGCTGGTCCACCGATGGTGCGGCGGGCAGCGGTTGCGACGCCAGCGGAACGAAGTCCTATCACAACGGCGGGGTAGAGGGATCCTCCTTCGCGAAATGGTATGACGAAAACCTGGCCGGGAAGTTCGACGGGAGCGATGACGGCAAGGGTTCTGGTTCTGGCGGCACCAAGGGTTCTGGTTCGGGTGGCACCAAGGGTTCCGGCTCTGGTGGTACCAAAGGCACCGGCTCTGGCGGCACGAAGGGCTCCGGTTCTGGCGGCACGAAGGGTTCCGGTTCTGGCGGCACGAAGGGTTCCGGCTCTGGCGGCACGAAGGGCTCCGGCTCTGGCGGCACGAAGGGCTCCGGCTCTGGTGGCACGAAGGGCTCCGGTTCTGGCGGTACGAAGGGTTCCGGTTCTGGTGGCACGAAGGGCTCCGGTTCTGGCGGTACGAAGGGCTCCGGCTCTGGCGGCACGAAGGGCTCCGGTTCTGGCGGTACGAAGGGTTCCGGCTCTGGCGGCACGAAGGGTTCCGGTTCTGGTGGCACGAAAGGTTCTGGTTCGGGCGGTACGAAGGGCTCCGGCTCTGGCGGTACGAAGGGTTCCGGTTCTGGCGGTACGAAGGGTCCCGGCTCGGGCGGCACGAAGGGCTCCGGTTCTGGTGGTACGAAGGGTTCCGGCTCTGGCGGCACCAAGGGCTCCGGCACTTGCGGAACGAAGGGCTCCGGCTCTGGCGGTACGCAAGGTAGTGATACCGGTGGCGACGATAAAACCGTTCTGAAATTCCTGATGGGGGAGAATGGAGAGACCACAGTCGCCGTCACTGAGATGCCTAATGGCGAGTTGCACTTCAACCTATCACCCACAAACCCTGAAGCTGAGTCCCACGCAGATATCAACGGACTTTTCTTCAATGTGACTGACGGGAGTGCGATCGAAGAACTGAACTTCTTCCCTGATGTGAACGCCGAGGGGTATCACCTAACGGACGTGAAGGCTGTTGATGACGGAGTTGACGGTTTCACCGACGGTCCCCAAGCGGGGGGCAATTTTGATGTCGGTCTGCAGTTCGGCACGACCGCTGATAGTTCGGAAGGGGAGGTCAGCAGTACCAACTTTACCCTGTGGACCTTTCCCGGCTCACTGTCGTTCGAGGATATCGATCTGAGCGGGATGCGCCTCGTCGTCGACTCGGACGAGACTGGCGGGGAAGTTCTTGAGGTGACGGGTATGGTCGATCCCGACATGGCCGACCCCGACGCCGCCGACACATCCGACGGCGCGACCGCTCTTATGGACGCGCTCAGCCTTGCCTCCATGCCTTCGGAGGAAGACGAAGAGCCCGACCTCTGTGAGGACGACGCTTTCGACATGGCCTGATGGCCCGTCCCTTAAACAAGAAAGGCGCGTCCCTCGGGGCGCGCCTTTTGTTTGTGCGGCCCCCCACTCTCAGCGCTTGCGAAACCAAAGCACAAAGGGCAGGGCCACCAGATACATGGTAATCCCATAGACCGCCGAGGGCAGGGCGTAGGCGCTGAACCCCGAGGCTTGGCCCGATATCAAAGCGGCGAGGGTGATGCCCAGCGTGGCGTTCTGAATGCCGACCTCAATCGAAATCGTCTTGCGCGTCCGCCACGCCAGCCCCGCGGCCCCGGCGATGCCCAGCCCCAGCAGCATTAAAACGACGTTAAAGCTGATGAGCGCAGGCCCGAGGCTGGCGAGGTTCTCAGCAAAAAGGCTCCAGTTCCCGGCCAAAGCGGCCAGCACGATCAGCACAAAAAGCAGCGCGGCGAGGGCCGAGAGACCCGGCTCGATCCGCAGGGCCAAGGCAGGCGCGCCGTGGCGCAGCAGCAGCCCAAGCGCGACGGGCAGGGTGGTGATCAGAAACATCGCCATGGCAAGTGTTGCGACCGACACATCCGGGGCCGCATCGCCCATGAAATGCCGCACGGCGATGGCGGTGAAGATCGGCACGGTCAGAATGCTCAGGAGCGAGACGACCGCCGTCAAAGTCACCGACAGCGCCACATCGCCCCGCGCGAATTTGCTGACCATGTTCGAGGTCACCCCGCCGGGGCAGAAGGACAGGATCATCAGCCCCACCGCCAGCTCTCCGCTGAGGCCAAAGGCCGTGGCGACGGCCCAAGCGGCGGCGGGCACCAGCACCACTTGGCACAGCGCGCCCAACCCGAAAGCGCGCGGGTATTTTGCAACGCGGGTGAAGTCTTGGACCGTAAGGCCGACCCCCAGCGACAGCATGATGATCGCCAAAGACAGCGGCAGTACGACGTTGATTAGAATATCCATTTGTCCCCCCTAAAGCTGAAATCAGCCTAGGGGCGACAAATGCGATCTGGCAAGCCTGACGCGCGCCGGGGGCGCGACGTCAAAGTGGCCAAAAGACGAGGATCGCGGGGATCGACACCGCGACGACGATGATCTCTAGCGGCAGCCCCATGCGCCAATAGTCGCCAAAGGAATAGCCGCCGGGGCCAAGGATCAGGGTGTTGTTCTTATGTCCAATCGGCGTGAGGAACGCCGAAGAGGCCGCCACCGCCACCGCCATCAGGAAGGGGTCGGGCGACACCCCGAGCGTCTGCGCCATCTGGATGCCCACCGGGGCGGCGACGATTGTCGTCGCCGTGTTGTTCAGCACATCCGACAGCGACATGGTCACCACCATGAGCACCGTCAGCACGACCCATGCGGGCAGCCCCTCGGTCAGCCCCACCAGCGCGCCCGCGATCAACTCGGTCCCGCCCGAGGTTTCCAGCGCCGCGCCCAGCGGGATCATGGAGCCCAAAAGCACGATCACCGGCCATTCGATATGAGTATAGAGCTCCGACAGCGGCACGATCTTGGCCAGCACATAGCCCACGACCACCAGCCCAAGCGCAATGGGCAGATAGATCAACCCAAAGGAGGCCGCCGCCACCGCACCTGCGAACATGCCGATGGCAAGCCACGTCTTGCTGTCTTGGGTCACGGCAAGGCCACGGTCGGCCAAGGGCAGTACGCCCAGCCAGTCGGTGACATGGGCCACCGTGTCACGCGGCACCAGCAGCAAGAGGATGTCACCGGGTTTCAGCTCGGTTGTGCGCAGCTGCGAGGTGATCTTGCGGCCTTGCCGAGACAGACCCAGAAGCACCGTGCGCTGGCGCCACGAAAGGCCCACCGCCTGCGCCGTGCGACCATTGAGGCGGGACCCTTCGGTCACCACGACCTCGACAATCTCGACCCCGTCGCCATCGGCCAGCAGCAGGTCTTCGCGGTCACTGTCCGCCAGCGCGAGGTTCAGGGTGCTGCGAAATTCGTCCAGCGCGTCGGGCGTGGCTTCCAGCACGATCGCGTCTCCGGCCTGCAGCACCACGTTGCGCGCGGTGCCATAGCGCCGTTTGCCGTCCCGCATCAGCCCAAGGATCGCCACATCGGCCTTATGTGCTTCTTCCTGTAGCTCTGCCAGACGCTTGCCGATCTGCTTATTGCCCTCGGGCACGGTCAACTCGGCGATATATTCCGCGATATCATCAGCTTCGATCATCGCGTCTTCGCGGGCGGGGATCAAACGCCAGCCGATCAAGGCCACGAAGATCAGCCCGGCAATGGCGGCCAAACCGCCCACCGGGGCAAAGTCGAACATCTTGAAAGGCGCCCCCAGCGATTCCTGCCGGATCGACGCGATGATAATATTGGGCGGCGTGCCAATCAGCGTGGCCATGCCGCCAAGGATGGTGGCAAAACTCAGCGGCATCAGGCTTAGCCCCGGCGCGCGGCCCGCTTTGCGCGCGGTCTGAATGTCGACCGGCATCAAAAGCGCCAAGGCCGCCACGTTGTTCATAAAGGCCGAGAGCACCCCGCCGACGGCCCCCATGATCGAGATATGCGCGCCCAAGCTGCGCGAACTGTCCACCAGCGTGCGGGTGATCAACATCACCGCGCCCGAACGCACCAGCCCGGCGGAAACCACCAGCACCAGCGCCACGATCAGCGTCGCCGGATGGCCAAAGCCGTCAAAGGCGTTTTCCGTGGGCACCACCCCCAGCACCACCCCGGCCATCAGTGCGCCAAATGCCACGATGTCATAGCGAAAGCGGCCCCACAGCAGCAGGCCAAAGACCGCGCCAAAGAGGGTAAAGAGAATGATCTGATCTGTGGTCATATATCCGGTCTAACGTGGTTGCCCCAAAGGAGGAAAGCTAAGCACAGGCCGGGTGGCTTGTTCCAGCGGTGATGCTGGCATATAGAGTGGCGCAAACGCATTGCCAGAACGAGGTATTCATGGCCGGTCACTCCAAATGGGCAAACATCCAGCATCGCAAGGGCCGTCAGGACAAGCTGCGCGCCAAGGTGTTTTCCAAACTTTCCAAGGAAATCACCATCGCGGCCAAGATGGGCGACCCCGACCCGGAAAAGAACCCGCGTCTGCGCATGGCCGTGAAAGAGGCCAAAGGCCAGTCCATGCCCAAGGACAACATCGAACGCGCCATCAAGAAGGCCGTGGGCGGTGAGGGCGAGGATTACGAAGAAATCCGCTATGAGGGCTATGGCCCGAACGGCGTGGCGGTGATCGTGGAAGCGATGACCGACAACCGGAACCGCACCGCTTCGACCGTGCGCTCGACCTTCACCAAGAACGGTGGCAATCTGGGCGAGACAGGCTCGGTCGGTTTTATGTTCGAGCGCAAGGGCGAGGTGATCTATCCCGCGTCCGTGGGCGACGCGGACACCGTGATGTTGGCGGCGATTGAGGCCGGAGCCGAAGATGTCGAAAGCTCCGAAGACGGTCACGTCATCTATTGCGCCGACACCGATCTCAATGATGTGTCGACAGCGCTCGAGGCGGAACTGGGCGAGTCGGAATCGACTAAACTGATCTGGCGTCCGACCACCACCACCGAGATGGACCTTGAGGCCATGGAAAAGCTAATGAAGCTGGTCGATGCGCTTGAGGAAGACGACGACGTGCAGCGCGTCACCACCAATTTCGAAGCCTCTGATGAGGTTATGGCGCAGCTTTAACGCGCCCCTTGCACCAGCGCCTCGCGCGCCGCAGCCCTTATGGCGGCGGTGAGCGGGGCAAGCGCGGGGGCCATGATCCGCGCGACCTGCCAGTAAAGCGGCACATCCAATGGCAATGCGTCGTCGAGCGAGACGAGGCGGCCTTTCTCCATATCCTCAGCCACCAGAGGGGCAGGGTTCATGCCCCAGCCCAAGCCTTCGCGCGCCGCCGCCACGAAGCCGTGACTTGAGGGCAGGTGGTGGCTGGGCGGGGTCAATCGCTGCCTGGTTTTTTGCATCAGCCAGCGCCCCTGCAGTTGATCCTTGCGGTTAAAGGTCAGCATCGGCGCTTGGCCCAGTGTCTCGGTGGTGACGCCGTGGGCAAACCATTTCTTCATATAGGCGGGGCTTGCCGTCGCGTGATAGCGCAGCGCACCCAAAGCCAGCATATCGCAGCCCGGTGCGGCGCGGGCTTGTCCGGTCACAGCCGCGCTGACCTCTCCACGCCGCAGCCAATCGGCGGAGGTGTCTTGATCGTCGATCACCAGATCAAACAGCATCTCCGGTATCTGCGCCAAGGCCGGGATGAGCCATGTCGCCAGTACATCCGCAGGCACCGCCAGCCGCAGCCGGGGCGGGGACGTGTTGCCGCTGACGCCCAATGCCTGCGCTTCGAGCAGGGCCACGTCTTCGGCATGTTTCGCCAGCCGCTGGCCCGTCGGCGTGCCGGTACAGGGTTGGCCGCGCAAGACCAGCGTGGTGCCGACTCGATCCTCAAGCGCCTTCACCCGCTGCGAGATGGCGGAGGGGGTGACCCCGAGCGCCGCCGCCGCCGCGTCAAAGCTGCCAAGTCGCAGGATGCTCGCCAAAGCGGTCAGTTGGGCGCTGTCTAGCTGCATAAGTTTTTCTAATCCAAGCGAAGACTATTGAATTTGAGTAATCTGTACTGCCGCGGTAGGCAAAAGCAACCCAAGACAGGACGCCCCAATGCTGACCTCATTCCTCCCCGGCTTCGCTCTCAGCCTCACTCTCATCATGGCCATCGGCGCGCAGAACGCCTTTGTCCTGCGCCAAGGGCTGCGGCGTGAGCATGTGCTGGTGGTGGTGTTGGTCTGCGCCACTTCGGATGCGATCTTGATCACTGCCGGTGTGGCCGGTTTTGGCGCGCTGGCCGAAGCGGCACCGTGGTTCGGGCCACTGATGCGCTACGGCGGCGCGGCCTTCCTGCTGTGGTACGGTTGGCGCAACGCCGTGTCGGCATGGCGCGGCGGTGAGGGGTTGGAGGCCGAAGGGCAGGCCACCCGCAGCTTGGGCAAGGCGGTCCTAACCCTGCTGGCCCTGACCTGGCTGAACCCGCATGTTTATCTCGACACATTGGTGCTGCTTGGTTCAATCTCGGCGCAGTATCCCGACCGCCTGAGCTTTGGGATCGGCGCAGCGTTGGCGAGTTTCGTGTTCTTCTTTGCCCTCGGCTATGGCGCGCGGCTGCTTGCGCCGCTTTTCGCCAAGCCGCGCAGTTGGCAGATTTTGGACGCCGTCATCGCCGTGACCATGTGGGGGATTGCGATCAAATTGCTTGCGATGTGAATAAAAGTGCCGCGCCCATCTTGCCCTTGGCAGCACTTTGGGAAAGGGTCGCGACATGACACAAAACCCCGCGACCACCCCCGACATCCCCGTTCCCGCCAATCGCCCGCTTGTCGGGGTCTTTTGGATGCTGGTGACCGGGGCATGTTTCATCGGCGTGACCGCGCTGGTCAAATACATGGGGCCGCGCCTGCCCTCGGCAGAGGCCGCATTCCTGCGCTACGCCATGGGGCTGGTCTTTGTTCTGCCGATCCTGCGGTCGCTTTTGTCGACCCCCGTTAGCAAGCGCCAGTGGGGGCTTTTCGGTCTGCGCGGGTTCTTTCATGCGGGCGGGGTGATCTTGTGGTTCTACGCCATGACCCGCCTGCCGATTGCCGAAGTCACGGCGATGAACTACCTCGCGCCGATCTATGTCACTGTCGGCGCTGCGATTTTTCTGGGCGAAAAGCTCGCGGCACGGCGCATCGTGGCGGTCTGTCTGGGGCTGGCGGGCGCGGCGATCATCCTGCGACCGGGTTTCCGCGAAGTTTCGACCGGGCATCTGGCGATGCTGCTGGCGGCGGTGGTGTTTGCGGGGTCTTACCTCTTGGCCAAGGTGCTGGCGGATGAAGCGCGGCCTGTGATGATCGTCACCATGCTGTCGATCTTCGTGACCATCGGCCTTGCGCCCTTCGCCTTCACCGTTTGGATCACGCCCACCGCGCAGGAGTTGCTGATCCTCGCCGGCGTCGCCTTTTTCGCCACGGCGGGGCATTTCACCATGACGCTGGCATTCGCCGCCGCCCCCGTGACGGTGACGCAGCCGGTGACATTCCTGCAACTGGTCTGGGCCACGATCCTTGGTGTGGTGGTCTTTGCCGAACCGGTGGACATCTGGGTGGTGCTGGGCGGAGCCGTGATTTTGGGCTCGGTCACCTTTATCACATGGCGCGAAGCAATGCTGAAACGGCAGGTCACGCCGCCCTCCCACGCCACGAAATTCTGACGTACCACCCCGCCGGGCGGTACTTGATTGACGAGTCAATAAAGATTCCCCTATCCTGAGGCGGTCAACACTGCCCCAAGGACCCGAATCCAATGCCCAAAGTCGGAATGGAACCCATTCGCCGCTCTGCGCTGGTCAAAGCCACCATCGCCGAGATTGGCGAAGCTCAGTCGCTGGATGTGACGGTGAGTCAGATCGCCAAGCGGGCAGGCATGTCGAGCGCGTTGGCGCATCACTATTTCGGCGGCAAGAATCAGATCTTCCTCGCCGCGATGCGCCATATTCTGTCGGAATACGCCGCCGGGGTGCGCGAACGGCTCGCCACGGCACGCACGCCCCACGACCGGGCGGCGGCGATCATTGTCGCCAGTTTCGACGACACCGGCTTTCATCCTGGCACGATCAGCGCGTGGATGACGCTTTATGCCCATGCCCGCACCAATCCCGAAACGCGGCGGCTGCTGACGGCTTATCAAAGCCGTCTGCGCTCGAACCTCACCCATGCGCTGCGCCCGATCAGCCCCCAACCCGAAGGCGACGCCGACACATTAGCGGCGCTGATTGATGGGCTCTATCTGCGCGCCGCGCTGTCGGACGATGTCAGCGCTGCCGAAGCCATGACCCGCGCGCTCTATACCCTCGACCTGCTGCTGAAAGCGGGCCGCTGAACACTGCGGAGAAGGGCGGCATTGCCGCGCTCCGCCTCCTCGAACACTCCGCCCCTCAGGCAAGAAAGTATCTTTGATGTCCTATGATCCCCAGCCCACAGCCAGCCATTTCATCGACGGCGCCTATGTCGAAGACACGGAGGGCACGCCGATCCCGGTAATCTATCCCGCCACGGGCGAGACGATCGCCACGCTCTATGCCGCCACGCCTGCGATCGTTGAACAAGCCATCACCTCGGCCCGCAAGGCGCAGGCCGCATGGGCCGCGATGACAGGCACCGAGCGGGGCCGCATCCTGCGCCGCGCCGCCGACATGATCCGCGAGCGCAACCACGACCTGTCGGTGCTGGAGACCTATGACACCGGCAAACCCTATCAGGAGACCTCTGTCGCCGATGCCACCAGCGGGGCCGACGCATTGGAGTATTTCGGCGGGCTGGCGGGCAGCCTGACGGGCGAGCATATCCAACTGGGCGAAGACTGGGTCTATACCCGTCGTGAGGCGCTTGGCCTGTGCGTGGGCATCGGCGCGTGGAACTACCCCACGCAGATCGCCTGCTGGAAAGCCGCGCCGGCGCTGGCCTGCGGTAATGCGATGATCTTCAAACCGTCCGAGACAACGCCGCTCTGTGCGCTGAAAGTGGCTGAGATACTCGTTGAGGCCGGGCTGCCTGCGGGCCTGTTCAACGTGGTGCAGGGCATGGGCGAAGTGGGGCAATCGCTGGTCACCGACAGCCGCGTCGACAAGGTGTCGCTGACCGGATCCGTCCCAACGGGCCGCAAGGTCTATGCCGCCGCCGCCGAGGGCATCAAACATGTCACGATGGAGTTGGGCGGCAAATCCCCCATGATCGTCTTTGAAGATGCCGATATCGACAATGCCGTGAGCGGCGCGATCTTGGGCAACTTCTATAGCTCCGGCCAGATTTGTTCGAACGGCACGCGGGTCTTTGTGCACCGCGACATCAAGGAGGCGTTTCTTGCGCGGCTGTCTGAGCGGTTGGAAAACGCCGTGATCGGTGACCCGATGGACCCCGACACCAGCTTTGGCCCCATGGTAAGCGACCGCCAGATGCAGATCGCGCTGGACTATGTGGCGAAGGGTGAGGCCGAGGGCGCGCGGCTGGTCTATGGCGGCAAACGGATTGAGCGCGACGGTTTCTACATGCAGCCGACCGTCTTTGCCGATGTTAAAGACGACATGGTCATCGCCCGCGAAGAGATTTTCGGCCCGGTCATGGCCGTGCTCGATTTTGAGGATGAGGCCGAGGTCATGGCCCGTGCCAATGCCACGGAATTCGGCCTCGCCGCTGGTGTCTTTACCCAAAACCTGACCCGCGCACATCGCGTGGCCGCAGGGTTCGAGGCGGGGACCTGCTACATCAATACCTATAATGACGCGCCGGTCGAAGCGCCCTTTGGGGGCATGAAGAACTCCGGCGTGGGCCGCGAAAACTCTAAGGCCGCGATCAACCATTATAGCCAGTTGAAGTCAGTCTACGTCCGCATGGGCGATGTCGAAGCGCCGTTCTAAGCAACGGAAAATTAGGCCGCAGCGCATAAAGCCGACACCGTCGGGCGCTGCCCCGCACCCGTGCGGATTTGCGGAAGGTAAGTGGAATGGAAGCTGAATTTGTAATCGTCGGGGCGGGGTCTGCGGGCTGCGCCATGGCCTACCGTCTGGCCGAGGCGGGGCGGAAGGTGATCGTCATTGAACATGGCGGCAGCGACGCGGGGCCGTTTATTCAGATGCCCGCGGCACTCAGCTATCCGATGAACATGCCGCGCTATGACTGGGGCTATAAATCCGAACCCGAGCCGCATCTGAACGGGCGCGAGTTGGTCTGCCCGCGCGGCAAGGTGATCGGCGGGTCATCCTCGATCAATGGAATGGTCTATGTGCGCGGCCATGCCAAGGATTTCGACCATTGGGAAGAAAGCGGCGCGCAGGGCTGGGGCTATGCCGACGTGCTGCCCTATTACAAACGCATGGAGACCTGGCACGAAAACGGCCATGGCGGCGATGCGGCGTGGCGCGGCACAGACGGCCCGCTGCACGTCAGCCGCGGCCCGCGCGAGAACCCGCTGTTTGACGCTTTCGTACAGGCGGGCTCGCAGGCCGGTTATCAGATGACCGAAGATTACAACGGCGAGAAGCAAGAGGGCTTTGGCCCGATGGAGCAGACGGTCTGGAACGGGCGGCGCTGGTCGGCGGCCAATGCCTACCTGCGGCCTGCACAGAAAACCGGGAATGTGACGCTGATCCGCGCGCTGGCGCAGCGCGTGGTGATCGAAGAGGGCCGCGCCGTGGGGGTCGAGGTCAAGCGCGGCCACCGCACAGAGGTCATCCGTGCGCAGCGCGAGGTGGTGCTGGCCGCGTCATCGATCAACTCGCCGAAACTGCTGATGCTGTCGGGGATCGGTCCGGCGGGTCATCTGGCGCAGCACGGCATCAATGTTGTCGCAGACCGTCCCGGCGTGGGGCAGAACCTACAAGACCATTTGGAGCTCTACATCCAGATGGCCTCCAGCCAGCCGATCACCCTTTATAAGCATTGGAACTTGCTGTCGAAGGCTGTCATCGGCGCGCAGTGGCTCTTTACCAAGACCGGTATGGGCGCCTCTAATCAGTTCGAATCCGCGGCCTTCATCCGCTCGAAGCCCGGCGTGGAATACCCTGATATTCAATACCATTTCCTGCCCATCGCCGTGCGTTACGACGGGCAGGCGGCAGCGGAGGGGCACGGGTTTCAAGCCCATACAGGGCCAATGCGCTCTAAGTCGCGGGGCGACATCACCCTGCGGTCAGCCGACCCGGCAGATGCACCGAAAATCCGCTTTAACTACATGTCGCATCCCGACGATTGGGAGGAGTTCCGCACCTGCATCCGCCTCACACGTGAGATTTTCGCGCAGGAGGCTTTCAAGCCTTTCGTCAAACATGAGATCCAACCCGGCGACGCGCTGCAATCGGATGCGGAGCTTGACAGTTTCATCGCCGAACATGCGGAAAGCGCCTATCATCCCTGTGGCACCTGCCGCATGGGCGCGGCCGACGATCCGAACGCCGTGGTCGACCCGCAGGCGCGGGTGATTGGGGTTGAAGGGCTGCGGGTGGCCGACAGTTCGATCTTTCCGCGCATCACCAATGGCAACCTTAACGCGCCCTCGATCATGGTGGGGGAAAAGGTCTCGGACCTGCTTTTGGGCCGCGATCCACTGCCTCGGGCGAATGACGAACCTTGGCTGCATCCCAATTGGCAGGTTGCGCAGCGCTGATCATTAACCTGTCTTAATCTCCTCCCTTGAAGCTGGCGGGGCAGGGCGTCATACCTGCCCCATGTTAAAGATTTGTTCACTTTTCGCCCTCAGTCTCACGCTGAGTTTCGCAGCAGTATCGGCTGGGGCGCAGACCGTGTCGGGTGTGGTGCGCGTGATCGATGGGGATACCTTCGATCTTGGCGGCACGCGCATCCGCTTGCACGGAATCGACGCGCTTGAGGCAAGCCAGACCTGCGAAACCGATGGCGGGCAGGCTTGGGCCTGCGGTGATTGGACAACGAGAGAGGTGCGCGACAGATACCAAGGGGCCGAAGCGCGCTGTGAAGCGCTGGACCGTGACCGATATGATCGCATCGTCGCCCGCTGCCATGTCGGCGGTGTCGACGTAGGGCAGGCGCTTGTGCAAGAGGGGCTGGCCTTTGCCTATCGCAAATATTCGATGGACTATGATCTGGAGGAAAAGGCAGCCTTTGTCGCAGGGCGTGGCATTCATGGGTTCAAGACCATCTCTCCGGCCCGCTACCGCGTGACGCGCCGCAGCAGTTCAGAACCGGCCCGGCCTGAGGGGAGCTGCCAGATCAAGGGCAATATCAGCGCCAAAGGGACCAAGATTTACCATATGCCGGGGCAGGATTTCTATAGCCGCACCCGCATCAGTACCCGCAAGGGAGAGCGTTGGTTCTGTTCCGAAGCAGAAGCCCGCGGTGCTGGCTGGCGGCGGGCGCGGCGCTGATCACTCCACCCGGTAGGGCAGGGTATCGCGCAGATGCGGGTCGACGACCAACTGCCGTTCCAGCGGCGGGACGGAGCGCTGGTGGCAATCCCGGCGCTCACAAATGCGGCAGGAAATGCCAATCGGTTCAAAGGCATCGCTGCGGGTGACATCCATCCCATCGGCATAGACGAGTGCCGCCGCATGGCGCACCTCGCACCCCAGTGAGATCGCATAACGCCGCACCGGCGCGCCAAACCGCCCCGCCGGCTTCGAGATGTCCCGCGCCAGACTGATATAGCGCACCCCGTCCGGCGTTTCGGCCAATTGGCGCAAGAACCTTCCCGGCGTTTCAAACGCGCGGTGGACATTCCAAAGCGGACAGGCCCCGCCAAAACGCGCGAATTGCAACCGGGTGGCAGAATGGCGCTTCGTGATCGTGCCCGCCTGATCGACCCGCACAAAGAAAAAGGGCACCCCCTTTGCGCCGGGCCGCTGGAGCGTCGAAAGCCTGTGCGCCACCTGCTCAATCGAGGCGCCGAAATGCCCAGCCAGCACCTCCAGATCATGGCGGCAGTCCTGCGCCTTTTGCAGGAATCGCCCATAAGGCAGTAGCGCCGCCCCAGCAAAGTAATTGGCCAACCCGATCTTGGCGATATCCCGGGCGGCGGCGCTGTGGAACCGGGCAAGATCAAGCGTTGCCTCCAGCAGCGCGTCCTGCTGGGTCAGCGCCACTTGGAGCAACATTTGAAAGGTCTGCGTCTCAGGGGCTGCACGGGCCGACAGATGCAGCGTTTTGCGCGCGGGATCATAGGCGCGCAGGCGGTCGTCATCCTCAAAGATCACGGTCACGCCAGCGCGTTCAAGCGCGGTTGCCGCGGTCGCCCGCGTATCGTTACCGCTGCCCGCGCGGGTGGCGAAATGCTCTGCCGCGCGGTCGACGGCATCAATGTAATTGTCGCAATAGTGAAAGAAATCCCGCACCTCCTCCCAAGGGGAGGGCATCGCCCGAGCGTCCTCGCGGCCCAAGGCTTCGTCCAGTGAGGCCAGTCGTTCATGCACCTGCCGGTAGCTTTGGTGCAGGGCGAGAAACGCATGGGCCAGACCCGGCGCGTTGGAGGCGGTGAGGCGCAGATCGGCCACCGGGGGTGTCTTTCCGGCGAAGATCGGATCGGCCAGCGCCTCGCGCAGATCGCTCACCAATCGCTCTCCATCTCCGCTGGAAAGCTCGGTCACGTCGAGCCTGAACTCCGACGCCAGTGCCAGTACCACATTGGTACTGACGGGCCGGTTGTTGTTTTCCATTTGGTTGAGATAGGGCAAGGAGACGCCAAGCCGGGCGGCGAAGTCTTTCTGCGTCAGCCCCGCACGGGTGCGGGTCTCTCGCAGTTTTACACCGGCATAGAGTTTCTGGATCGCCATCCGCGCACCTTTGCAAATTTGCATTTCGCGGCAGCGTAGCTTTGCAAACCCCCGCTCGCAAGCCCGAGGCGGGGGTACTGCTAGGTTAAAGCCCCAAGGCTTTCTCGCGCCGGATCACCACCCAGATGGAGGCGACCGAGGCGATGGCGGTCAGCAGCATCAACCACAATAGCGGATAGGCCCCGGTCTCTGGTGTGAGCAGGGCCCCGGCCAGCGCGCTCAGCGCCGCGCCACCGACGATCATAATCGCCCCGCCAAGCCCAGAGGCCGTCCCCGCCAGATGCGGGCGCACCGACAGCATCCCGGCCGTGGCGTTGGGAATGCACAGGCCATTGCCCAGCCCCACCAGCGTCATCAGCCCGAAAAAGCTGAGCGGGGAGCCGTATCCCGCAAGGAATATCAGCAGCGACACCGTGCCGCCCACAGCATTTGAGATGCAGCCCCAGAGCACCAGCGTATTGACGCCGAAACGGGTCGCGGTGCGCGCGGTGATGAAGTTGCCGATGAAATAACCGATCGCGGGCGCGCCGAAATAAAGGCCCAGCACCGCAGGCTCCATCCCGAAAACCACGGTGCCGACGAAAGGCGCACCGCCGAGATAGGCAAAGAAAGCGCCCGAACAGAAACCTGTCGCAAGCGCATAGCCCCAGAAGCGTGGGGAGCGCAGCAGCTCGGGGTATTCTCCGAATTGCTGGCTCAATGATTTGCCGCTGGCGCGGGCGGTTTCGCCCAAATCCGCCCAAGCCACCCAGAACACCAGCCCGCCGAGGATCAGCATCGCCCAAAAGGAGGCCTGCCAGCCAAACCCCTGCTCCAACAAGCCGCCCAAGGCCGGGCTGATCATCGGCACCAGCGCCATGCCCATGGTGACATAGCCGATCATGGAGGCCGATTCGTCTTGGGTATAAAGGTCGCGGATCACCGCACGGCTCAGCACCATGCCCGTGGCGATGACGGCCTGCGCCATACGAAAGACGAGGAACACGGCGATGTTCGGAGCGAGCAAGCAACCAACCGTGGCCAGGGAAAAGATGCCCAGCCCCCAAAGCATCACGCGCCGCCGCCCGAGGTTGTCGGATATCGGCCCAATGAAGATTTGCAGTATGCCACTGAAGAACAGGTAAAGCGGCACCGAAAGCTGAATCACCGCGTAATCCGTGCCAAAATGCTCTGCCATCTTCGGCAGGCTGGGCAGAAAGATGTTCATCACCATGGCCGAAAGCCCGGCCAGCAGGATCAGCGTTGAAATATGGGGCGGGGTCGTCCGGTCTAGATACCGGACTTTGGGGATATCGCTCATGCAAATGCAAGTAGTCGCGGGCATGGGAAATGTCCATGTTAACTAGATTGTTTTGCAACTTTTCATTTTGCTTGGGTGCGCCTGCATTGATTTTGCAAATTTGCAAAATTGCTCTTTGGTCGGTTGCGCTCCTCCGATAGACTGGCCGAAATCACAATAGGGGTGCGTCATGAAAGACATTCTCGAACAACTGGAGCGGCGCCGCGAAGATGCGCGTTTGGGCGGCGGACAGGCGCGGATCGATGCGCAGCACGGTCGCGGCAAGCTCACCGCACGGGAGCGTGTCGATCTGCTGCTCGACGAAGGCTCGTTCGAAGAATTCGACATGTTCGTCACCCACCGCTGCACCGATTTTGGCATGCAGGATCAAAAGCCCGCAGGCGATGGCGTGGTCACCGGTTGGGGCACGATCAACGGCCGCCTCGTCTATGTCTTCAGTCAGGATTTCACCGTCTTCGGCGGCTCCCTTTCGGAAACCCACGCTCAGAAAATCTGCAAGATCATGGACATGGCGGTGCAGAACGGCGCGCCCGTGATCGGCATTAACGATTCCGGCGGCGCACGTATCCAAGAAGGCGTGGCAAGCCTCGCGGGCTATGCCGAGGTTTTCCAGCGCAACATCGAAGCCTCCGGCGTGATCCCGCAGATCAGCGTCATCATGGGCCCCTGCGCGGGCGGCGCGGTCTATTCGCCCGCGATGACCGACTTCATCTTCATGGTCAAAGACAGTTCTTACATGTTCGTCACCGGCCCCGACGTGGTGAAAACCGTCACCAACGAAGTCGTCACCGCCGAGGAATTGGGCGGCGCCTCGACCCACACGCGCAAATCCTCTGTCGCCGATGCGGCGTTCGAAAATGACGTAGAGGCGCTGGCCGAAGTACGCCGCCTCGTCGATCTGCTGCCCGCCAACAACCGCGAGAAACCCCCGGTCCGCCCCTTCTTCGACGATCCCAACCGGATCGAACCCTCGCTCGACACGCTGGTGCCGTCGAATGCCAACACCCCCTATGACATGAAGGAACTGATCCTCAAACTGGCGGATGAGGGCGACTTTTACGAAATCCAAGAGGAATTCGCCAAGAACATCATCACCGGTTTCATCCGTCTCGAAGGCCGTACCGTCGGCGTGGTCGCCAACCAGCCGATGGTGCTGGCGGGCTGCCTCGACATTGATAGCTCGCGCAAAGCGGCCCGTTTCGTGCGGTTCTGCGATGCTTTCGAAATCCCGATTCTGACCCTCGTGGACGTGCCCGGCTTCCTGCCCGGCACCGGTCAGGAATTCGGCGGCGTCATCAAACACGGCGCGAAACTGCTCTTCGCCTATGGCGAGGCGACCGTGCCGATGGTCACCGTCATCACGCGCAAAGCCTATGGCGGCGCCTATGACGTGATGGCTTCCAAACACCTGCGTTCGGATTTCAACTACGCATGGCCCACCGCCGAAGTCGCCGTAATGGGGGCCAAAGGCGCTACAGAGATCATCCACCGCAAGGATCTGAAGGATCCCGAAAAGATCGCCAAACACACGAAGGATTACGAAGACCGTTTCGCCAACCCCTTCGTCGCCGCCGAACGCGGTTTCATCGACGAGGTGATCCAGCCCCGCAGCACCCGCAAACGGGTCGCCCGCGCCTTCGCGTCATTGCGCAACAAAAAAGTGCAGACCCCGTGGAAGAAACACGACAACATCCCGCTCTGAGCACCATCATGCAGCTTCATCCTTTCTTAAATACCGATCCCACCGAGGCCGCGCGCGGAACCCTCGGCGGGCTGGGTGGTTTTCCTTGCAAAGGAGGGCCGGATCATGCCGAATTCATCAATCAAGGACGAAGAGACCTACAAGTCCCTGCGCGAGGATGGGGCGAGCAAGGAGAAAGCCGCCCGCATCGCCAATGCGCAGGCCAACGACAGCCAGCATCCCGGCAAGAAGGGGGGCAAACAGCCGCCCTACGAGGATTGGACCAAGGACGACCTCTACGACCGGGCGCAGGAACTCGGGATCGAGGGGCGTTCGGATATGGACAAGGACGCGCTGATCGACGCTTTGCGCAATCACTAGGCGCTCTGCTGCGCCGAGCTTGCCTGCCAGCTTTGCTGGCGGGGGGGCTCGCGTCTCCGGCACGGGCGATTGACGTTCCCTCGGGGCAAGTTATTGACTTGCAAGAGGTTCTTGTCGAGGAATTGGGCGGTGAGACTTGGCTTCGCTTTCGGTTCATTGCGCCGCAGATCGCCAAAGGGCCGGAGGCCATCGCCTATGACCTCGCCGCTCCAGACATGGAGCATCTCTGCGCGGTGGTCGCCCTCCCTTACATGACCGAACATGCGCTTGCGGGGCAGGTGATCGTCGTCTCCCTTGCTGACCGCCCGGTGGAATTCGGCGCGGCCGACCCCGAAGCGACCCAATATTTCGAAGCTTTCCGTGCCCAAGATGACGCTTGCATCTGGGAGGGTTTGTGATGCGCAGGCAAGATCTTGCAAGAATCCGCCGATCCTCCAATTGGAATGATGCTTTGGAGTCACAACGCGACCGATTGCGCTTGCAACCATATCCATTGCTATGTGAATCGCATATGATGCGGTCAAGGAATACCCACGTATCCCTTACCTCAGAACCCGGGCTTGGCCGGCATGTTGTCGCGTCAGGTTCATTTAACATTAATAGGAGATATACATGTCCAAGAGCATCAAGTTGCTGGCAGCTATCGGTTTCGTCGCAGCTGTTTCGGCCTGCGCACAGCAAGAAGAAGAGTTCGTCGTGGTTGAGCCCGAGCCCATCTCGGTCGAGCCCGTCTACACCGGCAAGTACAAATAATGCCGTTGCAGGGCAGGCGTTTGCGCCTGCCCTGATCCCAGCCACCCCTGCAACCGGGAGGGGTGTCTGATGCCCGCCTATATGCTAAAACACCGCGGGTTCCCCGGGCGACTGCCCGGCACCGATTTCCAATTCACAATTCGCCGTCCGAACCCCAAGGGGGTCACGCCCATCACCCGGCGTGAGCGTCGCCCTGACCGCCGCGCGCCTGACCGCCGCGCCGATGCCGCCTTTGTCAAAGCCCTGTGGGAAGCCTTTGGCGAGCATCCTTTCGAGCGTGGCAATCTGGATGCGGGCCGTCTGTCGTGGCTCTTTGGCCGCGAGGTGCTGCCGGCTACCGATCCCTTTGATCCCGCCGATTACGAAGCTTTGCTCGTGCTCGACGTGGCCGCAGCCCGTGCCGCCTTCCCCGAAGCTTTCGAGGGTTGATCGGCATGATGTCGCCCCGCCTCTACGCAGATCAGCACAGCCTTGCCGAAGTCCGGCCGCCTCAAAGGGCGTGCTTGGCGCTGGCGCAGGCTTGGGGCAGGTTTTGCGTGGCTGGCGGCGCGTCTTTTGCTCTTCGTGCCGTCGGACATGAAGACCATACCCCTTCCCCTAACGGGCAGCCGCTGCGCAACCGCGCCGCGCTGCCCGACTTTTCGGCGGGGTGGTTTTCGCGCCACAGGGCAACGGGCCGGAAAATTGACCGGGAACTTGTCAAACGGCAGGGCGTTGGTCGGACAGTAGATAGCAGTGAAGGAACAGGCACATGTCAATTCGTAACATCATTCTCGCGCTTGGCGCGACAGCCGGTCTTGCCGCATGTGGCAACACCATCGGCGAACAGGGTTTGGGCGGCGCAGCCGTGGGCGCAGGTGCGGCAGCCGTCACAGGTGGGTCGCTGGCGCAGGGCGCAGCCATCGGCGCCGCAGCCAACGTCGGTTATTGCCAGCTTAACCCCGGCAAATGTAACTGATCTCGCCCCATTAACCGCTCTGCCTGCCATCGGCGCGGGCAGGGCGGTTTCCCCCTCCATCTTTATCTCTACAGGCACCCGCGCAGCTATGGCTGACGCGGCATTTTGCGTGGCCTGTTACCGTCAAAGGAACTGCTGATGTTTGACAAGATCCTCATTGCCAACCGGGGCGAAATCGCCTGCCGCGTGATCAAGACCGCTAAGAAGATGGGTCTGACCACCGTGGCGATCTATTCCGATGCGGATGCGCAGGCGCTGCATGTGGAAATGGCGGATGAGGCCATTCACATCGGCCCGCCCCCCGCGAACCAGTCCTATATCGTCATCGACAAGGTGATGGAGGCCGTGAAACAATCCGGCGCGCAGGCGGTCCATCCGGGCTATGGTTTTCTCAGCGAAAACAGCAAGTTTGCCGAGGCGCTTGACGCTGTTGGCGTGGCTTTCGTCGGCCCGCCCGTTGGCGCCATTGAAAAGATGGGCGATAAGATCACCTCCAAAAAGATTGCTCAGGAGGCGGGTGTCTCGACCGTGCCGGGCTATATGGGTCTGATCGAAGACGCCGACGAGGCCGTGAAAATTTCGAACGAGATCGGCTACCCGGTGATGCTCAAAGCCTCGGCTGGCGGCGGCGGCAAGGGCATGCGGATCGCTTGGAATGATGAAGAGGCCCGCGAAGGTTTCCAATCGTCCAAGAACGAAGCGGCAAACTCCTTTGGGGATGATCGGATTTTCATCGAGAAATTCGTCACCCAGCCCCGCCACATTGAAATTCAGGTGCTCTGCGACGCGCATGGCAATGGTATCTATCTGGGCGAGCGGGAGTGTTCGATCCAGCGCCGCAACCAAAAGGTCGTCGAAGAGGCACCGAGCCCCTTCCTTGATGAAGAGACCCGCAAAGCCATGGGCGAGCAGGCCGTCGCACTGGCGCAGGCCGTGGGCTACACCAGCGCGGGCACGGTGGAATTCATCGTCGATGGCGACAAGAATTTCTACTTCCTTGAGATGAACACCCGCCTTCAGGTGGAGCACCCGGTCACCGAACTGATCACCGGTGTTGATCTGGTCGAGCAGATGATCCGCGTCGCCAATGGCGAGAAACTGTCGATCACCCAAGATGACGTGACCCTGACCGGTTGGGCCATCGAAAACCGGCTCTACGCCGAAGACCCTTACCGTGGTTTCCTGCCGTCCATTGGCCGTCTGACCCGCTACCGCCCGCCGCAGGAAGTAGCCGCAGGGCCGCTGCTGGAGCAAGGCACATGGCAGGGCGATGCACCCAGCGGCGAGATGGCCGTACGCAACGATACCGGCGTCTTTGAGGGCGGCGAAATCTCGATGTATTACGACCCGATGATCGCCAAGCTTTGCACATGGGCCCCGACCCGCGAAGAGGCGATTGAGAAGATGCGCGTGGCGCTCGACAGTTTCGAGGTTGAGGGCATCGGGCATAACCTGCCGTTTCTCTCTGCCGTGATGGATCACCCGAAATTCGTCTCGGGCGAGATGACCACCGCCTTCATCGCCGAGGAATATCCCGAAGGTTTCGAGGGTGTGACCCTGCCTGAGGGCGAGCTGCGCCGCATCGCTGCGGCCTGCGCTGCGATGCACCGCGTAGGCGAAATTCGCCGCGCGCGTGTCTCGGGCCGGATGGACAACCACGAGCGCAAGGTCGGCAGCGATTGGAACGTAAAGCTGCAGGGCGAGAGTTTCGACGTGGTCACCAAGGCCGATCCCGAAGGGGCGACGGTGGCCTTTGGCGATGGCAGCGAAATGCGCGTCAGCGGCGATTGGACACCGGGTGACCAACTGGCCGAAATGACCGTCGATGGCGCGCCTCTGGTGCTGAAGGTTGGCAAAATCTCTGGCGGCTTCCGTATCCGCACCCGCGGAGCGGATCTGAAAGTCCATGTCCGCACCCCGCGTCAGGCGGAACTGGCGGCCCTCATGCCCGAGAAACTGCCGCCCGACACCTCCAAGATGCTGCTCTGCCCGATGCCGGGTCTGGTGGTGAAACTCGACGTGGAAGTGGGCGATGAGGTCCAAGAGGGCCAAGCGCTCTGCACCATCGAGGCGATGAAAATGGAGAACATCCTGCGCGCCGAGAAGAAGGGCGTGGTGAGCAAGGTCAACGCTGGCGCGGGCGACAGCCTTGCGGTGGACGATGTCATCATGGAGTTCGAATAGGGTGCGATGCGCTGGCGATCAGGGCGGGCAGGGCGCGGGGCATCAACGGATGACGTCGCGCTCCTTTGCCTCTCTGATTTCACGCTGGCGCAGCGGCATCTTGTCGATGCTGCGGGTGATCTCGCGCACGTCCCATGGAAAGGGTTTGCGCAGCTCGATTTGGCCTTCCTTGTCGACCAGCACCAGCATGAAGCCCCGCGGGCGCATCCGCAGCCTCAGAGCACTGCGCGCGGCAGGGTCGGTATCGGTCAGCACGATGACATCACGCAACCGCAACTCTTCCTCGCGGTCGCGGAGGTATTCCATCTGCGCGACATATGCCGGATCGTTCTCGGAATTGGCAAAGACCAGAACGGGCCGCTTTTTCCATTGGAAGGCGCTGAGATCGGCCATATCGGCGGGCAGGAACAGCGGATCCTCCATCGGGGTATCGGCCCCTTGGGCAATCGCTGTGCTGGCGATCAATCCTGCAAAAACTAGTGAGATCAAACGTTTCATCAAGGCTCCTGTCCCTTCAGATATAGGGGGCCTGTACCATTTTGCGAAGGGCAAAGCGCCGCAGGGGGCATTTATCCCCGTGAGGGCGCGCCCCGTGACAATTCAGCCGCCGGTGATGCGCAGGCCCATGCCTGCCGCCCGGCGTTAAGGGAGAAGGACAAGCATATGACATCCGACCAAAAGGACGCCAAGACACGCTGGCAGGAACTGGCCACGGGCGAATTGCGCGGACGCAGCCTTGATGATCTGACATGGAAGACGTTGGAGGGGATCGACGTACAACCGCTCTATACCGCCGACGACGTGAACGGGCTGGAGCATCTCGGCAGCATTCCCGGCGAAGCGCCATTTACGCGCGGCGTAAAGGCAACGATGTATGCGGGCCGTCCTTGGACGATCCGGCAATATGCGGGTTTTTCGACGGCTGAGGAATCCAACGCCTTTTACCGCCGCGCGCTGGCCGCCGGGCAGCAGGGTGTTTCGGTGGCCTTTGATCTGGCAACGCACCGGGGCTATGACAGCGATCACCCGCGCGTTGAGGGCGATGTCGGCAAGGCCGGTGTGGCCATCGATTCGGTTGAGGATATGAAAATCCTCTTCGACGGCATTCCGCTGGATCAGGTCTCGGTCTCCATGACGATGAACGGCGCAGTGATCCCGATCCTCGCCAATTTCATCGTCGCGGGCGAAGAGCAGGGCCATGACCGTGCCAAGCTCTCGGGGACGATCCAGAATGACATCCTCAAGGAATTCATGGTGCGCAACACCTATGTCTATCCGCCGGAACCGTCGATGCGGATCATCGGGGACATCATCGAATATACCTCGGATCATATGCCGAAGTTCAACTCGATCTCGATCTCGGGCTACCACATGCAAGAGGCGGGCGCGAACCTCGTGCAGGAACTGGCCTTCACCATCGCGGACGGGCGCGAATATGTGCGCACGGCGATTGCGGCGGGCATGGATGTGGACCGTTTTGCACCGCGCCTGAGCTTCTTCTTCGCCATCGGCATGAACTTCTTCATGGAGGCCGCCAAACTGCGCGCCGCGCGTCTACTTTGGTCGCGGGTGATGGAGGAATTCGAGCCGAAAAACCCCAAGTCGTCGATGTTGCGAACTCATTGCCAAACCTCCGGCGTGAGCCTTGCCGAGCAGGACCCCTACAACAACGTCGTGCGCACGGCTTACGAGGCGCTTTCGGCGGTGCTGGGCGGCACCCAGTCGCTGCACACCAACTCACTGGACGAGGCCATTGGCCTGCCCACGGAACACTCCGCCCGTATCGCCCGCAACACCCAGCTGATCTTGCAGGAAGAGACTGGCATCACCAATGTCGTCGACCCGCTGGCAGGCAGCTACTACGTCGAGAAACTGACCGCCGATCTGGCCGAGGCCGCGTGGAAGCTGATCGAAGAAGTCGAGGAGATGGGCGGCATGACCAAGGCCGTGGCCTCTGGCATGCCGAAGCTCAGGATCGAGGAAGCCGCGGCGCAGCGTCAGGCGGGCATCGACCGCGGCACCGAGGTGATCGTCGGCGTGAACAAATACCGCCGCGACAAGGAAGAGCCGATCGACATTTTGGATGTCGACAACGTCAAGGTCCGCGCTGGTCAGGTGGCGCGGCTGGAGCGTATCCGGGCCGAGCGGGACGAGGACGCCTGCACCGCCGCATTGGCAGAACTGACACGGCGGTCCGCCGAGGGCGGCAACCTGCTCGACGCGGCGGTCGAAGCCGCCCGCGCGCGCGCCACAGTGGGAGAGATCAGCATGGCGATGGAGAAAGAATTCGGGCGGCACCGGGCCGAGGTCAAAACCCTCTCAGGCGTCTATGGCGCGGCCTATGAGGGCGACGCGGGCTTTGCCGATATCCAGAAATCGGTCGATGAGTTCGCCGAGGCCGAGGGCCGCCGCCCGCGCATGCTGGTGGTCAAAATGGGCCAAGACGGGCACGATCGCGGGGCCAAGGTGATCGCCACCGCCTTCGCCGATATCGGCTTTGACGTGGATGTCGGCCCGCTTTTCCAGACCCCAGCCGAAGCGGCGCAGGATGCGGTGGACAACGACGTTCATGTTGTCGGCATCTCTAGCCAAGCGGCGGGGCACAAGACATTGGCACCGCAGCTTATTCAGGCGCTTAAAGATGCGGGGGCCGAGGATATTCTGGTGATCTGTGGCGGGGTCATTCCGCAGCAGGATTACAAGTTTTTGGAGGACGCGGGCGTCAAGGCGATCTTTGGCCCGGGGACGAATATCCCGACGGCTGCGCAGGATATCCTCAAGCTGATCCGCGAGACCCGGAAGTGATGCAGGCTGAAACGGGCGCGGTCCAAACGGGCCGCGCGATCCGCCTCGCAGAGCGGCGCGATGCCGCTGCCGTGGCGGGCCTATGGAACGGCATGATCCGCGACAGCCTCTCGACCTTTACCACCGACGAAAAGATGCCAGAGGATATCACCGCCCTGATCGCCACCCGCGCCGACGCCTTTTGGGTGGCCGAAGACTCAGGGCAAGTCATGGGTTTTGTCACCTACGGCAGCTTTCGCGGCGGTCCGGGCTACGGCGCGACGGTCGAACATAGCATCGTGCTGGCGGACGCGGCACAGGGGCAGGGGCTGGGCCGCGGCCTGATGACGCGGGCGGTCGAGGCGGCAGCGGCGCAGGGCCATCACGTCATGGTTGCCGCGATCAGCAGCGCCAATCCGGGTGCTGTGACTTTCCATGAAAAACTGGGCTTTGCGCAGGTGGGCCGGATGCCCGAAGTCGGGCGCAAACACGGGCAATGGCTTGATCTGATCTTGATGCAAAAAACCCTGTCAGCATCCTGACTTCCCCGGTGCCAGCGGTTAAGCTGGGGGCCGAATACCAAAGGGTCAGCCCATGTCGATCTGGACGCGCATCTCCGAAGCTTTGTCAGCCCTCACCGCGGGCGAGGGGCTGTCGGCTGTCTTTGACCGTCTGCGCAGCCCGCCTGAACGCTCGGTCGCCTTTACCATCGCAGTCATCGCCTTGGGCGCGAAGATGGCCAAGGCCGATGGGCTGGTGACCCGCGACGAGGTGACGGCCTTTCGCGAGGTCTTCCAAATTGCCGAAGGGGATCAGGACGGAGCGGCGCGGGTCTTTAACCTTGCGCGGCAGGATGTCACCGGGTTTGAGGAATACGCCAAACGCATCGCCAGCATGTTCAACGACCAGCCCGAGATGCTGCATGATCTGATGGAGGGGTTGTTTCACATAGCCATGGCCGATGGCGTCTATCACCCGAATGAAAACGCCTTTCTCGAAGATGTGGCTGCGATCTTTGGCATGGGAGAGGAGGCTTTTGCCTCGCTCAAAGCGCGGTTCGTGCCCGACAGCTCGCCCCTGCCGCGCACGGTTCTGGGCATCGGCCCCCATGCCACGCTCGAAGAAGCCCGCAAGGCGTGGCGGCGGCTGGTACGCGAAAACCATCCTGATGCCTTGGTGGCGCGCGGCTTGCCACAGGAGGCCATCAAGATGGCCGAGAAACGCATGATCGACATCAACCGCGCGTGGGAAACGATCTCGGGCAAACACGCTTGATGCGCATCGCGACCTACAATGTTGAGTGGTTCGCGAGCCTTTTTGACGATGACAATCAGCTCTACGACGACGGTGAATGGTCTTCGCGCTATCAGGTGACCCGTGCGCAGCAGACGGCTGCTTTGGGGCTGGTTTTCGGCGCGCTGGATGCCGATGCGGTGATGGTGATTGAGGCGCCGAACCACGGGCGGCGGCAGTCCACCGTGGCAGCGTTAAAGCATTTCGCCGCGCAGTTTTCCCTCCGCGCGCGGGAGGCCGTCATGGGGTTTTCCAACGATACAGAGCAAGAGATTGCACTGCTTTATGACCCCGATAAGCTCACCGCCCGCCACACGCCGCAGTCGGCAGCAGGTGCTCCGCGCTTTGACCAGACGTTGCGGATTGATCTTGACGTAGACGCGACTGAGGATGCCGTGGTCTTCTCCAAACCGCCGCTTGAGTTGGAGGTGACCACGAAGACCGGCTTTGCCTTTCAGGTGATCGGCGCGCATCTCAAATCCAAAGCGCCCCATGGGGCCAAGTCGGAGGCCGATGTGCTGCGCATCGCCATCGCCAATAGGCGCAAGCAATTGGCTCAGGCGATCTGGCTCAGGCGGCGGATCGATGCGCATCTGGCGGCAGATCGGCCCGTGATGGTGATGGGTGATTTGAACGACGGGCCGGGGCTGGATGAGTTCGAGAGCCTGTTTGGGCGGTCTTCGGTCGAGATTGTGCTGGGGGAGGGGGCGGCAGCGCTCTTTGACCCGCATGCCAAACAGGCGCTTAGCCGACGGTTGGGGGCCGCGCCTACCAGCGCGCGGTTTTGGATCGCACCAGAGGAACGTTACCTTCAGGCGCTGTTGGATTACATCATGGTCAGCCCGCAACTCTGTGCTCGCGATGCCCGCTGGCGGATTTGGCACCCGATGGATGACCCCGCTTGCTGGCAAAATGTGGCCCTGCGCGATGCGCTTCTTGCGGCGTCGGATCACTTTCCGGTCACGCTGGATGTCGACCTTTAGGCGGGCTTGTGCCCGTGCATCGGCAGAAGACTAGAAATCCCGAACGCGCCGCCTACATCAATTGCATGACACGTTTCATGCCCCTTATCGCCCTTTGCACGATGCTACCGCTTGCGGCCCACGCACAAGAGGACACCGAAGAACGCGGCCTCGGCTTGATGGAGCGCGGCGCGCAGATGTTCATGGACGGGATCATGGATGAAATGGGCCCGGTCATGGAGGGTTTCGAAGGCTTTAGCGAAGCCATGCGCCCCGCCCTGCGCGATTTTGCGCGCGAGATGGGGCCGAAGCTGACGGAACTGCTGGATGAGGTCGAGGACTGGAGCGCATACCAAGCGCCCGAGATGCAGCCCAACGGCGATATCATCATTCGCCGCAAGCCGGATCATCCGATGGTGCCACCAGACACGCCGACAGAGCCTGCCCCCCAGATCGACCTGTAACCCGGGCTATTTCGGAGGGCGTTTGCCGGTGCGCACATGGACTTCGGCGTCAAGCGATTTGGCGAGCGAGTTCAGTCGGGCCTCTGCGACCTCACCGAAGAGCGGCACCATGTCGGGGGTGAGCCACAGTTCCAACTGCTTTTTCTTGGGGAACCAGCGCAATTCGCCGCGCTGTTCGCCCTTGTCCATCCAGAGCATCGCACCAAAGCGCATGGCCTTGCCAAGGATCTCGGCCTCCAGACGGGTCTTTTCGTCGACCATCTCATAAAGGTCTTCGAACCGGGTATTTTCGCGTTTGTTGGAATAACGGTGCAGCAGCGCCAGCCCCAGATAAATCCGCTCCGCGTGTTTGAGCCCGCCAAGGTTGGCGCGGGTGGCGTTGTCAAAACAGGTCTCGGCCCGGTAGTCGGGATGCGCGCGCCAGCTGACGTCATGCAGGAGGCAGGCCGCTTTGACCAACCGCCTGCGCGCATGCGGGGCAGAGCGGTAGAGCGGCAGGATGAAGTTATAGAGCACCTTACCAAAGCCGGGCATCCGCGCGTCTTTGGCTTCGGCGAAATAGCAGGCCTCGATCAGCGGATCACGGTCGCGCAGGCGTTGCGGCATTTGCTCATAGAGCATGCCTTCGCGGATGCCGTAGCTGGAAATGGCGATGTCTTTGGGGCGGAAGGTTTTGACCAGACGGCTCAGCACCTCAGCGGCGTAGGGCACCAATGACATCCGGCTCGACGACACGCCGCAGGCGCTGCGCAACTCTTCCAAATCAGAGGCTTGGATGAACTTCACTGTCTCCCGGACCGAGGTCACGGTCATGCGGTATTCATGCAGAACATGCAGCGGATAGCCGCGGCGGTACATGTCGATCCGCGCGATGGCGCGCCACGAGCCGCCCACAAGGAACAGCCGGTCGCGCTGGTTGCCCATCTTTTCCTGAAGGCCGGTGATGACCTCTTTGATATGGGCGTGCCGCCCCTTGGCACCGCCCTTGAGATCGCGCAATTTCAGCGGCCCGAGTTGCGAGGTCACCCGCCGCCCGACACGCCCACCAGAGATTTCTGCCAGTTCCATCGACGAGCCGCCGATGTCGCAGACAAGGCCGTATGCGCCAGGCCAGCCCAGCAGCACCCCTTGGGCCGAAAGCCGGGCCTCTTCCTCGCCGTCGATCACCCAGATGCGCAGGCCGGTTTCGCGCAGCACATCGGCGCAGAACTCGCGCCCATCGCTGGCATCGCGCACCGCTGCGGTGGCAACGACCGTGAGTTCCGACAGGCCCATGCCATCGGCCAGCTTGCTGAACCGGCGCAGCGCCGAGAGGGCACGGGCGCGGCCTTCGGGCGACAAGTGGCCCGTCTCAGACATGCCAGCACCCAAGGCGCACATGATCTTTTCGTTATAGAAATAGGCCGGAGAGCGCGCCGCGCCGTCGAACACCACAAGGCGGACAGAGTTCGAGCCCACATCCACCACGCCCACCCGCGCCAGCGCGCGCGCACCCGGATCCTGAAACAACGGTTTCGCGAAAAGGCCCAGTTCCGCCACGCCGGTCTCAGGGACGGGGGCGGCTCGGGAAGGGTCGGTCTGGTCTGCCATCAATGCTCCTGCGGGCCATCCGTTTGAAGGGATAATTGGCGCAGGGGCGCGGTGAGGTCAATTGCTAACGGACCTCTCCATAGGTCAATCCTCGGTATGGGTCAGCTTGGGCACATCCGACGCCCCCGCGCTGCCGCGCCCCGAGAGCGAGGGGTTTTCCATAAAGAAGCGGTGGCAGTTAAACGCGAACGTCCCCTCCGGCACGGCGGGCCGGGTGAATTTGCCATCCGGCCCCATGACCCAGCTTTGCGCCACGTCAGCCAGATTGGCCGCCATGATCTGGCTGGTGATCTGTGCCTTGACGGTCGGGTTCTCGATCTCAACCAAAGTCTCGACCCGGCGGTTGAGGTTGCGGCCCATCCAGTCAGCGGAAGACATGAAAACCCGCGCTTTTTTATGCGGCAGCCCGTGGCCGTTGCCGACACAGACAATGCGGCTGTGTTCCAGAAAACGGCCAATGATGGATTTGACGCGAATGTTGTCCGACAGCCCCTTAACGCCGGGGCGCAGCCCGCAGATGCCGCGAATGACAAGGCTGATCTCCACCCCCGCTTGGCTGGCATCATAAAGCGCGTCGATCACCTCGGCGTCGATCAGGGCGTTCATCTTGGCCCAGATCACGGCAGGCCGCCCGGCGCGGGCATGGTCAGCCTCGGTGGCGATCATCTCAAGCAAGCGAGGCTTGAGCGTGGTGGGGGAAATGGCGAGGTTTTCCAACTGCTCAGGCGGGGCATAGCCCGACAGGAAGTTGAAGACTTTCGTGGCATCGCGCCCAAGGCTCGAGTCGCAGGTGAAAAGCGACAGATCCGTATAGATCCGCGCGGTGATCGGGTGGTAGTTGCCGGTGCCGTAGTGGGTATAGGTCACCAGTTGATCGCCTTCGCGGCGTACCACGGTCGAGATCTTGGCGTGGGTCTTGAGGTCGAGAAAGCCATAGACCACATGCGCGCCCGCGCGTTCCAAGCGGCGTGACTGGCGGATATTGGCGGCCTCATCAAAGCGGGCTTTCAGTTCAACCAAGGCGGTGACGGATTTACCATCCTCGGCAGCCTCGCAGAGCGCGCTGACAATCGGGCTGTCGCGCGAGGTGCGGTAGAGCGTCTGTTTGATCGCCACCACGTCGGGATCCCGCGCCGCTTGGGCAAGGAAGCGCACCACCATATCAAAGGTCTCATAGGGGTGGTGCAGCAGCATGTCCTTTTGCCGGATCGCGGCGAACATATCGCCATCGTGGTCGCTGACGCGCTCGGGCACGCGCGGGGTGAACTGCGGCCACAGAAGGTCGGGCCGGGCGTCGGTCACCAGTTTCGACAGATCGGCGATGCCGAGCATGCCTTCGATTTCGATCACGTCTTGGGGCCGCACGCAAAGTTCGCGCATGACGACGGATTTCAGCTTTTCCGGGGCGCCCGCGGAATGGGTCAGCCGCACGACTTCACCGCGGCGGCGGCGTTTCAGGGCGACTTCGAACTCGCGCACGAGGTCTTCGGCCTCGTCTTCGACCTCAAGATCGCTATCGCGCAGCACGCGGAATTCGAAATGCGCCTTGAGTTTGTAGCCCGGAAAGAGGTTGGGGATGTTGATGATCAGCAGGTCTTCGAGCGGCAGGTAGCGCAGGCAGCCGTCGGGCGCGGGCAGGGGTACGAAGCGGTCGATCTGGCCGGGGATCGGCAGCAGTGCTTGCAGGGGGCGTTTGTCGCGGCTGCGTTCCAGTTGCAGCGCCAGCGCATAGCCGGTGTTGGGGATGAAGGGGAAGGGATGTGCCGGATCAATCGCCAGCGGCGACAGCACGGCGAAGACTTGGTTAAGAAAGACCCCTTCGAGATGTTTGTGGTCCGCCTCGGTCAGGTCGGCGGCACGTTCCAGCATGATGTTCTGCGCGTCCATCTCGGTCATGAGGTCAACCAGCACACGCTGTTGGGACATCATCAGGTTGCGGGCGTCTTCGTTGATCAGCACCAGTTGCTCACCGGGGCTCAGCCCATCGGCGGCGGCGGTGGTATTGCCCGCTTGGGCCAGTTCGCGCAGCCCCGCGACCCGCACGGTATAGAACTCATCCAGATTGGTGGCTGAAATCGACAGAAAACGCAGCCGTTCCAGCAGCGGCACGCGCGGGTTCTCGGCCTCTTCCAGCACCCGCCAGTTGAAGTCGAGCCAGCTTAGCTCACGGTTAAAGAAACGGCCCGGCCCGGCGGTATCAAGCTCGGGCAGATCGGTGGCGGGCGGAAAGGGCGCTTGCAGGAAATCAGCTTGGGTCATGCGGACCTCATGACATTGGAATGTAACGGGTTTGCGAAGGCTTGCGTTAATTATTCCAGTATCACGCGCGGGGCGGGGCGATGTCCAGCACCTGCGCGGCCAGTGCGCGGGTCAACGGGCGCTTCTGCGCAAGGCTGGCGGCATCCAGCCGGTCGACCAGCGCGATGGCAGCGGCAAAGGAACGATCCATCCGGGTCATCAGGTAGTTGATCAGTTCCGGTTTCGGCGTCAACTGCCGGTCGGCCAGCAGCTTGACCAGCAGGGCCGAGAGCAGCGCGTCATCGGGTGCTTCCATTTCGACCATCGTGGCGCCGCGCATCCGGCTGACCAGATCGGGCAGCGTCAGCCCCCAATGGGCCACCGGCCCCGTGCCGGTGAGCAAGAGCGCCTGACCCTCGGCCAGTACGAGGTTGTGCAGGTGAAACAGGGCCGTTTGCGCTTCTGCGTTCCCGGCGATCAGATGGACATCTTCGACGGCGAGGGGGCCGCGGGCGAGGGCGGGAATGTCGGCCTCCAGCAGGTCGGCGGCACTGATGATCCGCGCGCCCGACAGGTCCGCCCAAACATGCGTCAGATGCGTCTTGCCCGAGCCTTGTGGCCCGGTCAGCGCCAGCTTGCCGCCCGCCCAACCGCGCCAGCCGTCGATCATCGCCATCGCCATGGCGTTGGAGGGGGCGACAAAGAATGCGTCGCGGCCCAGAGCCGTCCGGCTGGGCAGGTTCAACCCGAGTTGGTGGGCCATGTCAGCGAATGCCCTCGTCGACGGTCGTTTCAGGCTCGCGGCCTTTGTAGAGCACGCTTTCACGGTAGCGCGCCGTGGCGAAACGCGCGATCACCCCGATGGCGGCGGCCACGGGCACCGCGACCAGCAGGCCGACGAAGCCGAAAAGCGTGCCGAAGACCGACAGCGCCAGCAGCAGCCAGACAGGGTGCAGCCCGACTGAGTTGCCGACGAGTTTTGGTGTCAGCAGATTGCCCTCGACGATCTGGCCCAGCACAAAGATGCCCGCCACCAGCCCGATCGACACCCAATCGCCCCAGAATTGGAACAGCGCCAGCCCGATCGCCAGCGCCCCACCGATCAATGCGCCAAGGTAAGGGATGAAAGTGACCAAACCGGCCACGAAACCGACGACGAGGCCGAACTGTAGCCCCACCAGCATCAGCGCCACGGCGTAATAGGTGCCAAGGATCAGGCAGACCGTGCCCATGCCACGCACGAAAGAGGCGAGCGTCGCGTCGATCTCCCGCGCCAATTGCCGGATCGTCGGCGCATGGTCGCGCGGCAGCAGCCGGTCAATGGCGGCAACCATGCGGTCCCAATCGAGCAGCAGGTAGACGGCGACCACGGGGACGATGACGAACAAGAGCAGGATGTTGATCAGCGAGGCAAAGGAGGCCAGTGCGGTTTGAAACAGCTCACCACCGCGTTCTTGAATCGTCGTGCCCAAGGTGGTCAGCGAGGTGCGCAGCGTCGAATCGTCGTCCAACAGCGAGGGGAAACGGTCGGTGATGAAATCGGTGAAATTGCGAGTGACCTTGGGCGCGGTCTCGATCAAGTTGACGGTTTGGTTCACTAGCGTCGGGATGACCAAAAGCGCCATCAGCACGAAGATCAAAAGAGCCGCCACGGTGATCAGCGCGGTGGCCATTACACGGCTCAGCCCCAGACGCTCCAGCCGGTCGGCCACCGGATCAAGGAAATAGGCAATCGCCCCGCCGAGCAGGAAGGGCAGCAGCACGTCGCCCATGAACCACAATGCCACCATGAACACCGCCGCAGCGATGCCCCAGTATTTCAATTGGTCTCGGATTGGCAGGGCCATGATGCTCTCCGGCAGGGAATGTTCTCACATCGCCCATGTGGCGTTTCGTTTCAAGTCTTGGCTGCTTAACTTGGGGGAGATCGGGCGACCATCGCAGCAGCACGCTGTCCGTTGTGCACAGGCCGCTTGAGAGATGGGCGCGGTGCGCCGCGGGCGGCCAAGCTCTCGCGCTGCCGTGCGATGTGATTGTCTCGCCTCCTGACATGCACTAGTCAGGGGGCAATTCGCTCAATGAGGAAACACCATGCGTCTGTCCCAATATTTTCTGCCCGTGCTGAAGGAAAACCCTGCCGAGGCGCAGATCGTCAGCCACCGGTTGATGCTGCGGGCGGGGATGATCAAGCAATCCAGCGCGGGGATCTATTCTTGGCTGCCGTTGGGCTACAAGGTGCTGCGCAAGGTCGAAGAGATCGTGCACCAAGAGCAGCAGCGCGTGGGCCATATCCCGATGCTGATGCCGACGCTGCAATCGGCGGATCTGTGGAAGGAATCGGGCCGCTATGACGCCTACGGCCCCGAGATGCTGCGCATCCGCGACCGCCAAGACCGCGACATGCTCTATGGTCCCACCAATGAGGAGATGATCACCGACATCTTCCGCAGTCATGTTGGGTCGTACAAAGACCTGCCGCTGACCCTTTACCACATCCAGTGGAAATTCCGCGACGAGATCCGTCCGCGTTTCGGCGTGATGCGGGGCCGTGAATTCCTGATGAAGGATGGCTACAACTTCGACCTCACGAAAGAGGACGCGCTGCACGCTTACAACCGCCATCTGGTCAGCTACCTGCGCACTTATGAGCGGATGGGCCTTCAGGCGATCCCGATGCGGGCGGATTCCGGCCCGATTGGCGGCGATGACACCCATGAATTCCTTGTGCTGGCCGAAACGGGTGAATCCGAGGTCTTCTATGACAGCGAAATCACCGATCTGACATTCGGCAACCGCGAGATTGATCCCAGCGATCATGACGCATGCCGCGCTGTGCTGGACGAGTTCACCTCGCGCTACGCCCGCACGGACGAAACCCACGACCCCGAACTTTTTGCCAAAGTGCCAGAAGAGCGCCAGCGCACGGCGCGCGGCATTGAAGTGGGGCAAATCTTCTACTTCGGCACCAAATATTCCGACGCGATGAACGCCAAGGTCCAAGGCCCGGACGGCAAGCAAGTGCCGGTGCATATGGGCAGCCACGGCATCGGCGTCAGCCGCCTGCTGGGCGCGATCATTGAGGCCAGCCACGACGACAAGGGCATCATCTGGCCTGAGGGCGTGACGCCCTTCCACGCCGGGATCGTGAACCTCAAGCAAGGCGATGATGAGGCCGATGCAGCCTGCGACGCGCTTTATAAGAGCCTCAAAGCGCTGGGTCTCGATCCGCTTTACGACGACCGCAAGGGCGGGGCGGGTATGAAATTTGCGACGATGGATCTGATCGGTCTGCCGTGGCGCATCACCGTTGGGCCACGCGGGCTGAAGAATGGTGTGGTTGAGTTGACCAGCCGCCGTACGGGTGAAAGCGAAGAGCTGCCGCCAGAGCAGGCGGTCGAAAAGCTGGCGAAAATCTACGCCGGTATTGCCTGAGGTCGCCGATGATCCTGCGGGCGCTGACATTGGCCGGTGGGATCATAGGGGCAGGAATTGCGGCGCAAGGCCCGGGGTTTTCCCGGGCCTATGTGTTTGAGCTAGAAGCCGCAGAACGCAGGCTTTCGCAAGTGGTGGCGGATTTCGACCGTGCGGCCGAAATTGTCGGGCTAGACAGAAAGGCCGCTCTGGCGCGGCTGCGTGGCTCGGCCCTTTTGGAGCGTCGCCGCATTGACCTGATCCGCAATATTGAGCGTCACGCGACACTGGAGGCGGAATTGCCGCCCCTTAGCGCAGCAGGCCCGTTCTTGCGCAGCTATTATCTGCTGCATGCGCCGGATGCTGACGCCCTGCGCGAAACCGTGCGTGCCTTTTCGCCCTCCGCCCCGCGCAGCCGTGCGGAATTTATCTTTGCCGTTTTGGGGTTCATCGGAGGGGCCGTTTTTAGCCGGTTCCTTTTGTGGCTGCCCACATGGCCCGCGCGCTTCCGCCGCCGCCGGGCATTGCGTTCTTGACCCTTCTGAGGCAAAGGCTCACGTTGCGCGCACCTCAGACCGGAGCCCTCCCCGATGGCCAGTAAGCCCACCCGAACCGCCCCATTCGCGGCCTTTGAATGGATGATCGCTTGGCGCTACCTCCGCGCCCGCCGCGCCGAGGGCGGGGTGAGCGTGATGACGTGGATCAGCCTGATCGGCATCACGCTCGCGGTCTTCGCGCTGATTGCCACGCTGTCGGTCCGCTCGGGTTTTCGGGCAGAATTCGTCGACACGATCCTTGGCGCCAACGCGCATGTCACGGTCTACACGATGGGCGAGGTGCAAGAGACCGGCCAGATCGACCGCACCATCGCCAACTACACCGAGATGGCTGCCGAGGTCGCAAAAGTGCCCGGCGTGACCCGCGTGGCCCCCTTGGTGCGCCAGCAGGTCATGGCGAACCGGCGGCAATCCAACGCAGGCGTTGAGGTCTTTGGCATCGCGTCTGATGATCTGATGACCATCCCCGGCATCCAGCCTTCCGAGCGCTCTTTCGGTGACATCGGCCGGTTTGAAGAGGGCATCGCCATCGGCAGCGGCGTGGCGCAGTCTTTGGGCGTGCAGGTGGGCGATACGATCAAGCTAATCTCGCCCAATGGGGTGAAAACCGCCTTTGGCACCAGCCCGCGGGTGAACGGCTATGAAGTCGTCTATATCTTCTCTGCCGGGCGCTATGATATTGATAAGACACGTGTCTATCTGCCGATCGCCGAGGCGCAGAGCTTTTTCAACCGCGAGGGCGTCGCGGATGAGTTGGAGGTTATGGTTGAAGACCCCGAGAGCGTTGACGCCATGGCGCCGGCGCTGATGCAGGCGGCGGGCGACCGGGCGCAGGTCTGGACATGGCGCGATGCGTCCGGCTCGTTCCTTTCGGCGCTGGATATCGAGGACCGGGTGATGTTCGTAATCCTCTCGGTGCTGGTGTTGATCGCCGCGATGAACATCGTCTCGGGGCTGATCATGCTGGTCAAGAATAAGGGCCGCGACATTGGCATTCTGCGCACCATGGGGCTGTCTGAGGGGTCGGTGCTGCGGGTGTTCTTTATCTGCGGCGCGTTCACGGGGATCATCGGCACCGCCGCGGGCGTGGTGCTGGGCGTGCTCTTTGCGATCTACGTCGACCAGATTTTCGCCTTCGTGAACTACCTCAGCGGCGGCAATGCTTGGGATGCGTCGATCCGCGGCATCTATTTCCTGCCCGCGAAACTGCAACTGGGCGATGTGCTCTCCGCCGTGGGGCTGTCGCTTGGCCTTAGCTTTGTCGTGACGATTTTCCCCGCCCGCCGTGCGGCGCGGATGAACCCTGTGGAGGCCCTGCGCTATGAATGATCCCGTCCTGCGCCTGAGCGGCATTTCAAAGGCCTACAACCCCGGCAAGCCCAACGAGGTGCAGGTGCTACGCGGCATAGACCTGACGGTCGCCCCCGGTGAAGTCGTGGCACTGGTCGCCCCTTCGGGTGCGGGCAAGTCGACGCTGCTGCACATCGCGGGGCTGCTGGACGCGGCTGACAGCGGCACGGTTGAGATCGCGGGCGATGACCTCACGGGGCAGAGCGACCGCAAGCGCACCGGGGTGCGCCGGGCGGATGTGGGATTTATCTATCAATTCCACCACCTACTGCCCGAATTCACCGCGCTGGAAAACATCGTGCTGCCGCAGCTTGCCAATGGCGTGGCCCGCAAGGTGGCCGAGGCGCGGGCGCGTGATCTTTTGGCGCAGGTCGGCATCGCCGAGCGGGCCGACCACCGCCCTGCTGCCATGTCGGGCGGTGAGCAGCAGCGGGTGGCCTTTTGCCGGGCGCTGGCCAATGCGCCGCGTCTGCTGCTGGCGGACGAGCCCACGGGCAACCTCGACCCGTCGACCTCGGATCAGGTGTTTGCGGCGCTGATGGCGCTGGTGCGCGGCACCGGGCTTTCGGCGGTGATTGCTACGCATAACCTCGAACTGGCCGCGCGGATGGACCGACAGATCCGCCTTGAGGCTGGGCAATTGGTGCCGGTCTGAGCCGGACCTGAACTAGCCGCAGATATTGTCCAGCTCGACCCCGTCCCACGGCAGGCGCACATCATAGGCGCGGCTTTGGGGCAGGGGGGCGACGGGCATGACCTCGGACAGCATGTCGTGCAACCGCTTGGTGCGCGGCGCCTGCGGGTCGAGCGCGCGACAGCAGACGAATTCCTCAACGATTGATCCCTGCTGCTCATAGCCGAAATCAAGGAAGCGCGGCTGCGTGTCGACCTCGAAAAGATAGGGATCGGGGCTGGTGAACTGCTCTGAGGCCGCGCGCAGTGGTGAGTAACCGGTGAGCTTACGGTTCTGCCATTGCCAGACATGGGTGATCTCATGCGCGAGCAGCATCGCGGCGATCAGCCCGATGCGGTCAGGGTGATCGGGGAGGTAGTCTTCGAGGTACCAATCCTTGTCGAAAAGCAGGTTGTTCCACAGGGCCACGGCGGCGGGTTTGGAGGTCACGGTGTCACCTTCCTGCGGCGGCAGGATGCGCTCGCGGCAGGTGGTGCGCGGGCGCGGCTTGCGGGTGAAGGTGACGGCGCGGGTCGGGGCCCCGTCGTGCAGACGCACGCGGTCGTAGTCGACGGATGTGCCGTGAATGGTGGAGAGATAGGCGCGTTCGTTCTCCGTCAGCGGACGACCGCAGGCGGTGAGGAGGAGGAGAAGGAGGAGGGCGCGGATCATGGGGGGAGTTAGGACCGGTGGGGGCGGCGGATCAAGGGGAAAGATTTGGGGTGGGCGCTGATGTTGCGGGTAACTGCTGGTGCGGTCCCGACCTGTTTTTGTGTGGAAGCCCCTCCCCCCTTTTGGGGGGAAGGGGGCTATGCGCCAAAGGCACATGAGATACGGAACGGCTGTGGCTAGACGTCGTCGCTCCCCACACCGACGGTCAAATATCAAAATCGAAGACCGATAAGATAACATCACTCAAAATACAAAGGTAGAAGACGACGAGGAAGACAACTAAGCCATTCAAAATAGCTAAATGAACATCCACCTGAGGTAGAATTGGTTTGATAAAAACAAGCGCCATAGTAATAGCGAAAATTATCAACAGTGTCCGGGCGGTGCTTCGAAGCTCTGACCTAATGGAGGAAATCGCATCCCTTCCAAGCCTATCAGTCAACTTTTCTACAGATAAGAACAATTGTGCTAGTAAGCCTATAGAAAGCGTCAAGACTACGCCAAGGAATGATAGAAGATCAGAATCCACGAATTCTCGTAAGAATTTATTGTCATCAGATAGAAAAGAGGGGCGGCCCATCACGCAAGCCAAAATCAATACACCCGTTAAACATAGAACGAATATATAGCCCTCATTCTTCATTTGAAAAATTTCTGAATCAGTTGCTGTCTTCCGCCTGAGGTTTCGAAGGTGAGGCTATCATCAGTCTCAACATCTTTCGCTTTCTCATTGTCTTGAGAGTCGAAGACAGTTTCCCGCCCAACTTTCAATTTTGCTGATCCCCCCCCTTCAGAAGTGTATTCGACAGCATCGACTACTTCTTGTGAATCCAAGTGTAGGTTTCCTTTTGGTTCGTAAAGAGTCACACCAACTTGTTGCGCATTTTCTTTCTCGCGGTACTCTTTTAGTCGCTTGTTCAGTTCAGAGCGAATGCCGAGTACATTTGGGGTGACATACGTAAACTCAGCCCGGGTTATTTGTCCCTTGTACTTCTCAGCAGCTTCCCAAAAGGATTGTTTTTCGACGATTGGATTGACTGTAACGAGCCAACCCGAATCGGGATTGGCAGTGTTAATGTGTTGTAGAAGGGAGTTAATCACTGAAAGGGGTTTGCCGACGTCACCCCTCTCCTGCATTGCGAGTTTCTGTCCGTCGGGATCAGATGACGTGTTAAGCAATAGGTTCGACGCACGCCAGCCGACATGTTCTGTTTTCTCAAACTTTTCATCAGGGCCGGAATTTTCCTGTGAGACGACCTGTTTACCGATGCGACCAAATGTGAAGACCTGATCGTCGCCTTCATCACGCCTGATCGGAACATAAATCATGTCAGTGCCACGGTGGACAAATGTCCAGCTACGATTAAAAACGTCGGTCAGGTAATCTTGTCTTTCCATTCTTAACGAAACGTCACCAGTTCGCACCAAAATTTGTGGTTGCTCAACTTTGCTTAAAAATAGTCTCAAATATACGTAGCGCATTCAATATTCCTTCTCATTCAAACATCCAACTCCTCCACAAACTGCGCATTCTGCTGAATATAAGCAAACCGCATCTCCGGCTTCTTCCCCATCAGCCGCTCCACCAGATCCCCGGTCTCACCGGGCACGTCCTCATCCACGGTCACGCGGATCAGCTTGCGGGTTGCAGGGGCCATCGTGGTCTCTTTGAGGTCTTTCGCGTCCATCTCGCCCAGACCCTTAAAGCGGCTGACGTCAATCTTGCCTTTGCCGCCCAAGCCCTTCTCCAGCCACATGTTTTTCTCGTCTTCATCCAAACAATAAACACGCTTGGCCCCTTGGGTCAGACGGAACAGGGGCGGGCAGGCCAGGTACAAATGCCCTGAATCAATCAGCGGGCGCATCTGGGTAAAGAAGAACGTCATCAGCAGCGCCGCGATATGTGCGCCATCCACGTCCGCGTCGGTCATGATGATGATCTTGTCATAGCGCAGATCGTCGAGGTTGAATTTCGTGCCCATGCCAACGCCAAGCGCCTCGCAAAGGTCGTTGATCTCGGCGTTGGTCGTGAGCTTGCTTGAGGCCGCGCCCAGCACGTTCAGGATCTTACCCTTGAGCGGCAGCAGCGCCTGCGTATTGCGGTTGCGCGCGCCCTTGCCAGAGCCACCCGCCGAGTCGCCCTCGACGATGAACAACTCGGTGCCTTCGCGGGTCTTGCTGGTGCAATCGGTGAGCTTGCCGGGCAGGCGCAACTTTTTGGTGGCGGATTTACGGGCGGTTTCCTTCTCTTGCTTGCGGCGCATCCGTTCCTCGGCGCGCAGGACGAGGAAATCGAGGATGGCACCGGCGGATTTCGTGTCCGCCGCCAGCCAGTTATCAAAGTGGTCGCGCACGGCGTTCTCAACCAGACGCGCGGCTTCGGTTGTGGCCAGACGGTCCTTGGTCTGGCCGACGAATTCTGGCTCGCGGATAAAGCAAGACACCAGCGCGCAGCCCCCGGTGATCAGGTCGTCGCGGGTGATGTCCTTGGCCTTGCGGTTGTTCGCCAATTCGCCATAAGCGCGGATGCCTTTGAGGATCGCAGCCCAGAAGCCGCCTTCGTGAGTGCCGCCCTCGGGCGTGGGCACGGTGTTACAGTAGGACTGGATGAAGCCGTCACGCGCGGGCGTCCAGTTGATCGCCCATTCGACCTTGCCCGGCACGCCAAAGCGTTCTTGGAACTCGACCGTTCCGGCAAAGGGGTTTTCGGCATAGGTGGTTGATTTGCCAAGTGTTTCGCGCAGGTAATCAGCGAGACCGCCGGGGAAGTGAAAAGTCGCCTCCATCGGCGTGTCGCCGTCTTCAATCTCAGATTTCCAGCGGATTTCGACGCCGGAGAACAGATAGGCTTTGGACCGGACCATCTTGAGCAGGCGGGCGGGTTTGAAACGGTGGGCGCCGAAAATCTGCTCATCCGCGTGGAAATTCACTGTGGTGCCGCGCCGGTTGGGCGCCGCGCCGATCTTCTCCACCGGGCCTTGCGGGATCCCGCGGGAGAAGCGTTGTTCGAACAGTTCGCGGTTCCGCGCGACCTGCACCACCATCGAATCCGACAGCGCGTTGACTACGGATGCACCAACCCCGTGCAGACCGCCCGAGGTCTGATAGGCTTTGCCCGAGAACTTGCCGCCCGCGTGCAGCGTGCAGAGGATTACTTCAAGCGCGGATTTGTCGGGAAACTTCGGGTGCGGGTCGATCGGGATGCCGCGGCCGTTGTCGCGAATGGTGACCGAATAATCGGCGTTCAGCTCCACCTCGATCCGGTTGGCATGGCCCGCCACCGCTTCGTCCATCGAGTTGTCGAGCACCTCGGCCACGAGGTGGTGCAGAGCGCGTTCATCTGTGCCGCCGATATACATGCCGGGGCGCTTGCGGACAGGCTCCAGCCCCTCCAGCACTTCGATGGAGGAGGCATCGTATTCGGTGGGTTCCTGGCCGGAAAGAAGATCGGTCATGCGGGCCTGCTCTTTGTTTGTGGGTAGGGGCCATTTTGACAGCCCCGCGCGCCGGGGGCAATCGCGGGTTTGTCTTGTCGGGCGGATTTAACCCGGTCAGCTGGCTTTGGCGCGCAGCCAATCAGCAAGGGTCTCTTCGTCGATGCGGCCTTGGGCCACTTCGCGGATCAGGTCGCCTGCCTCGATGGTGTCGTGGTCAAGTTGCACCCCATTGAGATCAAGACAGATATCGAGAACGAGATGCGCGGTTCGCTTGTTCGCGTCGTTGAAGACATGCCCCGTGGCAACCGCCACGCAATAAGCCGCAGCGAGGTCAAAGACATCTTCGAACATGCCGTAGACCAGTCGGTTGTCGACCCGTGCCAGCGCTCCTTCGAGTGATTTGTCCAAGGTCATGCCGGCTAGCTCGCCGGGGTTTAACGCAGAATCGTGGATCCTGACGACGAGGTCAGGTGAAAGCAGCACATAGGTCATTTATCTTTGAGATAGTCCAGAACCGGCTGGTTGATGTGCTTTCTGCGGGCAATGCTCTCCATCACCTCATCCAGCGTGGCCACGCGCGGCTCCTCCTGCAGGGTCGCCTCGGCCGGTACGAAATACCCCACACAGCGTGAGTTCTTCATCACCGCTACGGGTTTGCCACCGGAGCGTTCCAATACCTTATGCGGTTCGCGCATTTCGGTCATGGTGGCGATGTGGTTGGTATGGATGCGGGTCATGGCGTGGCTCCTGAATGCATATCTCAATATACATTTGGTTGCGCATTTTACAAGGGCCGCGCCCCGCACCAATCAAGGATCGCGTTTGCCACAACTGGTGGCTTTTGGTGGTGCAACCAGTGGTCCGCGCCTTCTATCTCAATACGGGTAAGGTCTGGCGCGAAGGTTTCCAGCCCCGCGGTGGCTTCGGGCAAAAGGGCGGTATCCTCGGCCCCCCAGATCAGCAGATGCGGGCAGTTCACGCGCAAACGTTCAACCGGGAATTCTGGCAGGTCGCGCAGGGGCTTGCCGGGCGCCGCAACCTGCAGGGGGGAGGCGCGATACCAGTTGATCATCGCCCTCAGCCGCCCCGGACGCCCCCATTCCGCGCGGTAATCCTCAAGCCGCTCTGCCGTCAGCCAACTCAGGTCCATATGCGCCGAAAAGAGCTTTAGCAGCCCGGCGAAGTCATCTTTGGCTAGCCTCACCGCGCTGCCTTCGGCGCGCAGCGCGTTGATATATTGCGAGGCGCTCGACTGCGCACCGCCTGCGGCCATGGCACGCTGAAAAGGCACGGGATGCACGCCGTTGAGAATGATCAGCCGGGCCACCAACTCGGGTCGAAACATCGCCAATGCGTATCCCACCGAAGCGCCCCAATCATGCGCCAAAACCGTCACCGGCCTGTCCCCGATCAACGCGGCCATATCGGCCATAAGATGCGCCATCGCGTAGGGCTCGATCCCTTCGGGCGCGCTGCTTTGGCCATAGCCGCGCTGGTCGGGGGCGATGCAATGGAAGTGCTGGCAAAGCAGCGGGGCCAGATCGCGCCATGCGCCGCCATATTCGGGAAAGCCATGGAGCATGAGAAGCGGCGGCAGGTTCTCATCGCCCCAATGGCGTATGAAAATCTCCTGACCGTTCACGCGGCGGGTTTCGGTCCGTGTTGCTTCCATCGCGAGCCCTCCTGCCATCAGCTTTGCCGCTCAGGGCCGCAGACGCAAGGAATTCATGGCAAAATCAGGGCAACAAAGCCCCGCAACCCTATGACAGAGCGCAAAAACCGGACTTTCCCTTTGCAGCGGCCCGGCGTAAGGCTGGCCCATGACCAAAGTAATGACCAACCGCAATCACGTCCGGGCGATCCTGACGCTTGGCCTGCCGCTGATCGGCGGACATCTGGCACAGATGGCCATCGGGGTGACCGATACGGTCATGCTGGGCTGGTATTCGGTCGAGGCGCTGGCGGCGGTTGTTCTGGGCAGTACCTATTTCTTCGTGCTGTTCATCTTTGGCTCGGGCTTTGCCATGGCGGTGATGCCGCTGGTGGCCGCCTATGACGCCGAGGGTGACGAGATTGGCCTGCGCCGCGCCACGCGCATGGGGCTGTGGCTGTCGGTGGGTTTTGCGATGATCGCGCTGCCCGCGATGATATGGTCGCCTGCGGTGCTGGACCTGCTGGGACAGGGGCCCAACCTTGCCGATACGGCGGGTGATTACCTCAAAGTCGCAGGCTGGGGCATCGTGCCTGCGCTGCTGGTGATGGTGCTGAAATCCTACCTTGCTGCCTTGGAGCGGACTCAGGTCGTGCTATGGATCACCCTGCTGGCTGCCGTGATCAATGCGATGGCGAACTACGCGCTGATCTTTGGTAACTGGGGCGCGCCGGAGCTTGGTGTGATGGGCGCTGCCGTGGCCTCGGTCACGACGCAATGCGTTTCGCTTATCGGGGTGGTGATCTATGTGCTGATCGCCCTGCCGCAACACAGTCTGTTCGTGCGGCTCTGGCGGGTCGATACCCAGATGCTGGTGCGGGTCTTTACGTTGGGGCTACCGATTGGCCTGACCACGCTGAGCGAAGTTGGCCTGTTTGCGGCCTCTTCGTTGATGATGGGCTGGCTGGGGACGATCCCGCTGGCGGCGCATGGGATTGCGATCCAGCTCGCCTCTCTGACCTTCATGGTGCATCTGGGGCTGAGCAACGTCGCCACGATCCGTGCGGGCAATGCCTATGGCCGCCGCGACGTGCCGCATATGAAGCGCGGCGCGGTGATTGTCACGGTCCTGTCGCTGGTCTTTGCCCTGATCACCATGGTCGGTTTTGTGGGCTGGCCCGAGCCGTTGATCTCGGTTTTCATGCAAGAGGACGAGCCTGCGCGGGTCGAAATCCTTGCCATTGGCACCGGCCTTTTGGTCATGGCCGCGCTGTTTCAACTGGTCGACGGGGCGCAGGTGGTGGCGCTTGGCCTGCTGCGCGGGGTGCAGGATACCAAGATCCCGATGGTGATGGCCGCGATCAGCTATTGGGTGGTCGGCATGCCCTGCTCCTATTTCCTTGGCTTTACGCTGGGGTTTGGGGCCATGGGGATTTGGGCCGGTCTGGTGGCCGGGCTGGGCGTCGCGGGGCTGCTGCTCAACGCGCGGTTCTGGGGCGTCACGGTTAAGTCACTGGTCGGGTAACCCTCAGCCCCGATCCATCCGATCCGCCTTTTTGCGCACCAGCGTGCTGCGCAGGTCGTGCATTGCCAACAACAAGTCATCCGTCACCGCATCAAGCTCGGCGTCCGTGGCGCGCGATTGCACCCATTGCGTGGTGAGGTTCAGATGATCCACCGCGCGGCGGATGTCGTCAATCTCCCGCGCGGCAAGGGTTTCGCGGCGCGCCTTTGTCCAGCGGGCGATCTCGGACTTATCGGCTTCGGTCAGATGGTGCTGCCCATGGGGCTTTACCTCACCGTTGCGGATGTTGACGACGGCGATCTGCTCCATCTCGATCCGGCGCTGGCGGTTTGCGGCATCCAGCCGAAACACCGCCGCGCCATTCTCGCGGACCCTGAAGTAATAGTCGGGAAGATCGCCTGCCATGGTTCGCCTTTACGTCAGCCCGGCACAGAAGGTTTGGATGCGGGTGCATGCCTCTTTCAACGCCTCGTCAGAAGTAGCGTAGCTGACGCGGAAATTCGGCGAAAGACCGAAGGCCGCGCCAAAGACGACCGCCACGCCGGTTTCCTCAAGCAGCGCGGTGGCAAAGGTCTCATCATCCGAGATCTTGGTGCCCGCCGCCGAGGTCTTACCGATCAGCCCCGCGATGGAAGGGTAGACGTAGAACGCCCCCTCGGGCGTCGGGCAGGTGATGCCCTCAATGGCCGAGAGCATCTCGACCACCAGATTGCGGCGGCGCACGAACATCTCGTTGTTCTCAGCGATGTAATCCTGTGTGCCGTTCAGTGCCTCAACCGCAGCCCACTGGCTGACCGAGCAGGGGTTCGACGTGCTTTGGGACTGGATTTTGCGCATTGCGCCGATCAGCTTTTCCGGGCCTGCGGCATAGCCGATGCGCCAGCCGGTCATGGCATAGGCTTTGGACACGCCGTTGACCGTCAGCGTGCGGTCGTAAAGCGCGGGTTCCACCTCAGCCGGGGTGCAGAACGCGAAACCGTCATAGGCGAGGTGCTCGTACATATCGTCGGTCATCACCCAGACATGCGGGTGGCGCATCAGCACATCGGTCAGCGCCTTCAACTCGTCGCGGCTATAGCCCGCCCCGGTAGGGTTCGAGGGCGAGTTGAAGATGAACCATTTGGTTTTGGGCGTGATCGCCTCTTCCAGCGCTTCCGGCGTCAGCTTGAAGTTATTCTCAAGCGTGGCGGGCGCGATCACCGGGGTGCCGCCTGCGAGCAGCACCATATCGGGATAGCTGACCCAATAGGGCGCGGGGATCACGACTTCTTCGCCGGGGTTCATCGTTGCCATCAGCGCGTTATAAAGGATCTGTTTGCCGCCCGTCCCGACGCTGACCTGCGCGGGGGTATAGTCCAGCCCGTTGTCGCGCTTGAACTTGGCGCAGATCGCCTGTTTCAACTCAGGGATGCCATCCACGGGGGTGTATTTCGTCTTGCCTGCGTTGATCGCGGCGACGGCGGCGTCCTTGATATTCTGCGGCGTGTCAAAGTCCGGCTCGCCCGCGCCAAGTGCGATAATATCGCGCCCCGCGGCCTTGAGTTCTGCCGCCTTGGTGGTGACGGCGATTGTGGGCGACGGTTTGACCCGATCAAGGGTCGCGGACAGCAGTTCCATTTCAGCCTCGGGTTGCTTATGAATATCCCCACGTTCATAGGGGGCGGCCCCGCACCCGGCAAGGGTGTCTGGCAGGAGATAAAGCATGACCGACGAGATTGACTGGTACGGCCCCGAGGCCGCCACCTTTGGCGACCGGGTCGCGGCGGCCCGCGAACAGACCGGCATGACACAGGCGATGCTGGCCAAACGGCTGGGCGTGCGTCTGTCCACCCTGCGCGGCTGGGAAGACGATCTGTCTGAGCCGCGCGCCAACCGGCTTTCGATGCTGGCGGGGCTTTTGAATGTCTCGATGATGTGGTTGATCAATGGCGAAGGCGAGGGGGTCGATGCCCCCGAAGCGGGCGAAACCGCGCGCCGCGTCGATCTGGAAGAAGTGTTGGCCGACATGCGCGCCCTGCGCACCGACCTGCTGAAAAAGGCCGAGACTGTCGGCAAAATGGAAAAGCGCATTCGGCGCCTTATGACGGAGCCCGCAGATGCCTGAGGTCCATGAACACCGGTTGAAACGCCTGCAAATGCGCTCCATGCGCCGGGGCATCAAAGAGATGGACCTGATCCTATCGGCCTATGCCGAGGCGCGGCTGCCGCAGATGGATGACGCGGGGCTCACGCTCTATGACCAGATGCTCAATGAGAATGACCACGACCTTTATCTTTGGGTCAGCGGACAGGCCGACGCCCCCGCCGAATATGCGGCATTGGTCACAGATATCCGCGGGCAATTGGCCGAGGCGCGCGGCTGATTCAAAAAACCCGAAAGGGTTTAACGAATTATTCTGATTTTTCAGCGAGTTTCCGGTTCGAACAAGGTGAACCGGAGATTTCGCATGAGCATTCAAGACCCCGCTGCGCAGCCGATGGCCATAAAGGGTTTTATGGCAGGCTATCTTGAGTCCCTGTCCTTGGTCGAGCGGTTGCACCGCTTGCTGCTGGACGTGATCAAGGACGAATTCGAACGTGTCGGCGTGTTAGAGATCAACGCCGTGCAGGCGCTGCTTTTGTTCAATATCGGCGATAACGAGGTGACCGCGGGCGAGCTGAAAAGCCGCGGCTACTATCAGGGCAGCAACGTCAGCTACAACCTCAAGAAGCTGGTCGAAATGGGCTATATGCACCACCAGCGCTGCGAGATTGACCGCCGGTCCGTCCGCGTTCGGCTGACCGAAAAGGGGCGTTATATCCGCGATGTGGTGGCCGAGCTTTTCTCGCGCCATGCCGATGGGATGGAAAACAAGGGCGTGCTGGGCGATGCAGGGATCGAAGATATCACCCGCTCTCTCAAACGGATGGAGCGGTATTGGACGGATCAGATCCGCTATATCTACTGATCACGGGCAGGGGGGGTGAGGTGGGAGTAGACCCTCCCCTCCACTTCCCGCAAGAGCTTCTGGGTCATGGCGCGGGCGTAGTCCTCAAACCCCTCAGCGGTCTCAACGAATGCGCCGGGGCCGAGCATGACTTCGGCCCGGTAGTATGACGCCAGCGCGCCGATCTCGGCCTGCCGACTGTCGCCAAGCGCCGGGTCTTCCGCGCCGATCACCAAACCGTTGATGGTCAGCTCCTGTGGCTCGAGGGGCTGGGCTTGCAACCTGTCGCGTATATCCCGGGGCCGCGGCCCGAAGTTCGAGATGCCGTCGCCCGAGATATCCAGCGTGTGTTTCTGGCAGGCGGCGCGCGTCGCCAACTGGCCCGCGCCAAACTGCATCGCATCCCCCAATGCCGTGCCGGGAGAAGCCTCACGCCGCTCGGTGCTGCGCAAAAGTGCGATGGCCCCATCAAGCGCCGCCGCGTCGCTCAACGGGGTCCAAGGCAAGATCACCGTCTGATCACTGGATCCGCTCCATTCATAGATCATCAGGTCGACGCCATGCTCCGGCAGCGCCAGCAGGGCGTCCCGCACACGCGGATCGTTCAGCGCGTCGGCCAAACCACCGATCTGTAACCGAAACTCTCGCGCATCGACCGAGCCAGAGACATCCAGCCCCAAGGCAAGCGCCTGCCGACAAGCGGCCTCGGCCGATTGGATGGCATTGATCGTGAGAAAAAGGGCGAGGGCCGCGCGGATCATCCCAGCGATCCGCTCAGCCGCGGCGGCCCCTCCTTGGGGGCGACCGAAGAGGGCACATCACGCACCGGACGCCGCGCGAGACGACAAAGGGCCGCCCGCGCTGCGCCTATGGGCGCGAGCATCAGCGCCAGCAGGACATTGATGCAGAGCCTTACCAATGACCGGTGTTTTCCATGCTGGCCCAAGGTTCCTGCGCGGGCAGGGCGTCACCCTCTTGTAGCAATTCGACCGAGATATTGTCCGGCGAGCGGACAAAGGCCATCCGCCCGTCCCGCGGCGGGCGGTTGATGGTCACGCCGTTGTCTTGCAGGTGCTGGCAGGTCTCATAGATATTCTCGACCGTATAGGCGAGGTGACCAAAATGGCGGCTGTCACTGGGCAGCGCGTCATCGCCGTCCCAGTTATAGGTCAGCTCCACATCCGCATGGCCATCGTCCATGCCCGGCGGGCAGAGGAAAACCAGCGTGAACCGGCCCCCATCGTTGTCGATCCGGCGCCGTTCCACAAGGCCCAGAAGTTTGTAAAATGCGATAGAGGCGTCCAGATCCTTCACGCGCACCATTGTATGCAAGTATTTGATGGGCATCGGTTTTCCTTCAGTTGGGCCGCTTGGGGAGGGATGAAACACCCTGTTCGGGCCGAAAATTCGTCGTCAAAAGTCGTCACAAAACGGGAAGCGGCAAAATATGCCCGCCGCGCTTTGATAGAGAGTTTAGGCGCGAAACCACCGGTGTCAAAGGCGGCAACGGCATTGTCAGGCGATTGCCCCCGCAAAGCCCGCCTTGAGGCGCGCGGCGCGGAAGGGTATGCAAAGACAAATGCCACGGATAACGGGAGGGGGCTGCGTGAAACAGTACCATGATGCGCTGCGCGAAGTGCTGGAGCAGGGGGTGACCTCGACCGACCGCACGGGAACGGGGACGATCTCTCATTTCGGGATGCAACAGCGCTACCGGATGGCCGATGGCTTCCCGCTGGTGACGACGAAGAAGCTGCATCTGAAATCCATCCTGCATGAGCTTTTGTGGTTCCTCTCGGGCGACACGAACATCGGCTACCTCAAGGAAAATGGCGTCCGCATCTGGGACGAATGGGCCGATGAGAACGGTGACCTCGGCCCGGTTTATGGCCATCAATGGCGGCGTTTTCCGATGGTGGGTGAGCCGATGCCGCAGCCCGATGGGACGGTGCTGCATCAGGCCGGTCAAGTCGATCAAATCGCCAAGCTGGTCGAGGCGATCCGCAAGACCCCCGACAGCCGCCGGCTGATCGTTTCGGCGTGGAACCCCGGCGAGGTAGATCAGATGGCGCTGCCGCCCTGCCATACGCTATGGCAGGTACGCATCGCGGGCGGCAAGCTGCATTTGCAGCTTTATCAGCGCTCGGCGGATATGTTCCTTGGCGTGCCGTTCAACATCGCCTCCTACGCGCTGCTGCTGGAAATGTTGGCCCATGTCACTGGCTACGCACCGGGCGATTTCGTGCATTCGATGGGCGACGCGCATATCTATTCCAACCATCTGGAACAGGTGCAGACCCAACTTGCGCGCACCCCCAAGCCGCTGCCAAAGCTGCGGATCAACCGCGAGGTGAGCTCGATCTTTGATTTCCGCTATGAGGATTTCACCTTCGAAGGCTATGACCCCGACCCAGCTATCAAAGCGCCGGTGGCCGTCTGATGCTGAGCCTGATCGTCGCCCGCGCCCGCAATGGTGCCATTGGCAAAGACGGGGATATCCCTTGGTCGCTGCCCGAAGACCTGAAATTCTTTCGGCGCGAAACCACCGGCGGTGCCATCATCATGGGGCGCCGCACATGGGAAAGCCTGCCGTTCAAGCCTTTGAAGAACCGTCTGAATTGCGTGGTCTCCAGTACTGATATTGAGGGCGTCCATGCGGCGCGCGACCCGCAGACGGCCTTGGGCCATTGCGCGGCTGAGGGGTATCGCCGGGTCTACGGCATCGGTGGCGAAGGCATCTACCGCGCGCTTTTGCCCTTGGCGGATCGGCTCTTGGTGACCGAAGTCGACGTGGAAATCGACGCGGCAGACGCATTTTTCCCCGAGTTTGACCCCGAAGAATGGATTGAGCTTGGCAATCTTTGCCTGCGCGCGACGGGCCCCCGCGCCATCGCACGTGAATGGCTGCGCCGCCGCTGACAGCCATTGACATAGGCCGCGCGCCGCGCATCACTGCGGCCTATGTTTGATCTGTCCGCACCGCCTGAGGGGTTTGTCGAAAACCCATTCCCCCATTACGACCGCCTGCTGCGCGAGACCCCGGTGCTGCGCCAGCCCGATGGCTCTGTGCTGATCTGCCGCCACGCGGACCTGAACGCGATTTACCGCGACACCACGCTTTATATCTCGGACAAAAAGCTGGCCTTCGCGCCGAAATTCGGCCCTGGCAGCCCTCTGTTTGAGCATCACACCACAAGCCTCGTGTTCAATGACCCACCGTTGCACACCCGCGTGCGGCGGATCATGACATCGGCCCTGACGCCCAAGGCGCTGGCACGGATGGAGCCGGGGCTGATCGACACGGTTGACCGTCTGCTGGAAGGGCTGGGCCCCACGCCGGACCTGATTGAGGACTATGCCAGTTGCATTCCGGTGCAGATCATCGGCAACCTGCTGGACGTGCCGATGGAAGAACGCGGCCCCCTTCGGGACTGGTCGCTGGCAATTCTCGGCGCGCTGGAGCCTACCTTGAGCGAAGCGGAGTTGGAGGCGGGCCATACTGCGGTGCGCGCGTTCAAAGCCTATCTGCAAGACCTCATCGCCCGGCGCCGGGCTGATCCGGGGGATCCTGAAACCGACGTGCTGACGCGGCTCATTGCCGGAGATGACGGCGGCCAGTTGACCGAGATCGAGTTGATTCAAAACTGCATTTTTATTCTCAACGCTGGCCATGAGACGACCACCAACCTGATCGGCAGTGCCCTCGCGCTGCTCCATGACCACCCGGATCAAAAGGCGCGATTGCTGGCGGAACCCGCGTTGATCGGCCCCTGTATCGAAGAGGTGCTGCGCTTCCGCTCGCCCAACCAGTTCGGCAACCGCGAGACCACGGCCCCCGTCACGATCGGCGGGGTGGAGATTGCCGCAGGGACCAACCTGCATCTTTGCATCGGAGCGGCCAACCGCGACCCGGAAGTCTTTGAGGATCCGACGAAATTCGATATCGGGCGCAAACCCAATCGGCATCTGGCCTTTGCCGGCGGTCCGCATGTCTGCGTAGGGCTGACCTTGGCACGGATGGAGGGGAAAATCGCCCTCCAACGCTTTCTGAACCGTTACCCGGACTATGAAATCAGCGCGGCGCGTCAGGGCGGCGGGCGCATCCGTTTTCACGGCTATGCGACGCTTCCGGCGCGGTTGAGTTAAAGGCGCACTGCCATAAAAGACTGGACTTGATGAAAGCGCCCCGGCAATCTTCGTTCATATTGTATATAATTGCGAGGATTATCATGCGTCTAACGACAGCTATTGCAGCGGCGATAGGGCTGCTTTCTGCGGGCTTGGCCGGTCAGGTCTCGGCCGAGCCAAAGCTCTATGCCTATCCTAGCAGCGCGAATTATTGCCCGGCTGGATTGCAGCCGGTGACGCTTGGCGGCGCGATTGGCTGCGGGACACCGAACCAGCCCATGACCTATGCAGAGGTCAAAGCGCATCCGGTTGTCCACCGCCATCGCCACCCGCACCGCGCAGTGACACTGCGCCGTTCAGCCCGCGTGCCTTGCCCCGCCGGGGCAAAGGGCTGTTCGTATCAGTGAGCTCTCAAGCAACGCCCGGCGCGGGACGCCGGGTGTTCTTTTGCGATGTCGTGGCTAGAGCAGGGCGAGATCGGTGGCCATCTGCCGACCGTCGCGGCCTTCGGTCAGCTCGTAGCTGACCTTTTGATCATCCGCCAAGCCGGTCAGGCCAGAGCGTTCGACCGCTGAAATATGAACAAATACATCGTTACCGCCGCTCTCGGGGGCGATGAACCCGTAGCCTTTGGTGGTGTTAAACCATTTCACGGTGCCAGTTGGCATAATCTCCGCGCCTCCTTTGTCTTTGCGTCTCTGCGTCGAGCAGAATGGCGAAAGCGATTGAATTGCGACCCGCCATAATAGAAAGATCGCGCGGACTTGGAAAAAATCAAGCGATCAGGTGCGAAACCTGCAATTGGGGGCGCGATCGCGTGGCTGAGGGAGACGGATGTGCTAATTTATGGGCTGAAAAACTGTGACAGCTGTCGCAAGGCGAAAAAGGCGCTGCCAGAGGCGCAGTTGGTCGATGTTCGGGAGGCGGGCGTGCCAAGGGCGGTTTTGACGCAGGCCCATGAGCAATTTGGTGCGGCCTTGCTCAACACCCGCTCCACCACCTGGCGGGGGCTGGATGAAGAGACGCGCAAGCAGGCCCCGCTCGCCCTGATAGAAGCTCATCCAGCGCTAATGAAACGCCCTCTGATCGCGGTGGGTGACAAGCTATTTCTCGGCTGGAACAAAGAGATAGAAGCCGACGTTCATGCGATGCTTTAACTTCGGCCTGCAATTAGCCGGTCCAGTGACAATGGGCCGGCACCTTTGATGACGAGTACCAAAAGCAAGAACACCCAGAGCGCCCGCTGGTCAAGGATATGGGCATCGGGAAAGCGGTCGAACCACGCGCCAAGCGCGCTGCCATGGCCGTAAAGATCGGTGAGGGATTGCACCACGACAAAGCCCACCATCGCCAGTGCCGCCAGTCGGGTCAGCAGGCCAATAACGATGAGCAGCGGCAAGATAAATTCCGCCACCGTTCCGGCGACGACGACGAGCCAATGGAACACCCCAAGCGCGTCACTGTCATAGCCCACGGCCTCAAACACGCGGGGGAAGATTTGCGCATAGGCTCCGGTGGATGGGGTAAAGATGCCCAAGGGGCCGGGCCCGAGTTTGGTCAGCCCGGCATTCAGGAAATAGACCAGCAACACTGCGGCAAAGAGGAACCGGGCGAGGGTCGGAAGCAGCCAGTCGGCCCGCTCCAGACGGTCGGCGGCGTTGCGGTATAGGGTGAGAAGCTGGGTCATTTACTGCCCTCCAAGGAAATTGCGCTGAAGACACCGTGGCTCAGGGCGAGGGTCAAGGCGGCGGCGAGGTCAAACGCGGGCTGGGCGCCCGCCGTGGCGTCATGGGCCGCCCCGAAGGGCAAGCCGTCGGCAAGGTGGGATAGCCATAGCGCCGCACCGGGCGGCAGCAGATCCGGCGCGGGATCAAAGGCGGGGCGGGTGACTATCACATCCTGCGCTGCGCTGCGGGGCTTGGGCGCATCCTCGGTGAAACTATAGCGCCAGATGTCGAAAAGCGGCCAGTCTGACCGCAAGAGGCGGGTTGCGGGCGCGATGGTGAACCTTGCCCCCATCAATGCATCGGGGCCAAGCGTTTCGAAGACCTTCGGATCAAGCGGAGCCGCGTCAGCTGCGTGGTAAGAGGCACGCAGCGCGATGTCGAGCCGTGCCGCATCGGCGAGGTAGCCAATCTTGGCCAAAGGGGCGAAAGCCGCGATAAAGGCGGGGAAATCCGTGCCGTAATGCATCATCATCGGAGATGTCGGCGGATGCGCCCGGACGTAGAGGGGGGCCAGTTCGGCAAAGTTGCGGGCGCCGATCAGCTTGCGCACAAGGGGAAAGGCCACTTCGAGCGCGGCGATCAGGGAATGCGTGACGTTGTTGCGATAGACGCCATAGCGCGCGCCCGCCGGTTGCCCCCGGCCATCGCGCAGCCCATCGGGTGCAGACCGTGACGGATCAAGCAGGGCCGCGCGAAAGCTGTGTTGGTCGGTCACACCAGCACCTCAGCGGCGCGGGTGGCTTCGGCCCGTAGGACGGACCAGTCGGGCACGTCATTGTCCCACTCGACCAGCACCGGCTTTGGCCCGGTTTGGGCCAGCGTGTAGCTTAACAGGTCCCAAACAGGATCGACGACCGGTTTGCCATGGCTGTCGATCAAAAGCGGCGCGCCGTGATCGTCGGTGTCGTCATCATGGCCGCCCACATGAACCTCGCCCACATGGTCTGTCGGGAAGGCGTCGATGTAACCCTGTGGCGACAGCCCGAGATTGGTGGCCGAAATGAAGACATTGTTGACATCCAGCAAGAGACCGCAAGAGGTGCGCGCTATAATCTCTGCCAAAAAGTCCGTTTCAGACAAGTCGGATTCCGCGAATGCAAGGTAGCTGGAGGGGTTTTCCAGCAGCATTTGCCGACCCAAGACATCTTGGACTTGGTTGATATGTGACGCCACACGGGTCAGCGTTTCCTCGGTGTAGGGCAGCGGAAGGAGATCGTTGAGATACTCCATCCCATGGGTCGACCACGCCAAATGTTCGGAGAAGGACGCGGGCTGCGTTCGGTCACAGAGGGTTTTGAGCCGTGCCAGATGGGCCGCGTCCAGCGGCCCTTCGCCACCGATCGACAGGCCGACACCATGGACCGACAGGGCGAAACGGTCTTGCAAGGCGCGTAGTTGCGCATGGGGGCGGCCACCGTCGCCCATGTAGTTTTCGGCATGCACCTCGATCCAGCGGACCGGGCCAGGATCGGCCATCAAGCCATCGAAATGTCGAGATTTAAATCCGACGCCGGGGGCATTGGGCAGTGTTGTGACAGGGGGGGTATCGTCGCGCATAACGGCCTCCGGCATGTTGCGGGGCGGGGTTCCGGGCGGGGATGCCGCCCGGAACGCTATAGATTAAGCGGGCAGGTCGCGGTCGAGCGCTTCCAAAGAGCCGGTCCGCTCGGTCCCGTCTGCCATCTCGGGCAGGTCGATCTCGGCGCAGGTGCCTTCGTCAACGAGGGTCCATGCGTTGCCTTGGTAATCGGTCACAGAGGTGCCCGCGCAGGTGGTGCCGGGGCCCGCTGCGCAGTCGTTCTCACCGGCCAGCGAAACGCCAAAGCATTTCTCTTGCGAAGCGGCGGTAGCGGTGGTGGCGTGGCTGCTCAGCGCGGCGGCGACGGCCCCTGCGATGGCGGCGGTTTTGAGTGTGGTGGACATTGTCGTTTCCTTCCTGATGGTTTGAACAGGTTTACTAGAGCAGCCTGCTTCCTCACAAGCCAGTCACGAGGGAGTGCGTCACGGTCCCGTCAGAAATCACGCGGAAAACTAGCGAAAATTGTAACCTTCCCGCGCAGGAAGGGAATGATTGTTACAAAAACGCTCCGGCGGGCAGGGGGCAAGCTGCCCGCAAGACCGCCGGAGCGCAGATTTGTTACAAGCCGTTAGCGCAGGTCAGGCGGGGTCGCGTCCTGCGCCAGTTCGGCGGTGAGTGCATCCAGCGGCTGCACCGAAGTCTGCTTTTGCCCCAGACGGCGCACGGAAACGGTACGCTCTTCAACCTCACGCGCCCCGACGGCGAGGATCACCGGCACTTTGCCGACCGAATGCTCACGGACTTTGTAGTTGATCTTCTCATTACGCATGTCGGCTTCCGCACGCACACCAGCGGCTTTCAGGGTCTCGACGACCTCGGCCACATAGTCATCCGCTTCAGATGTGATGGAGGCCACGACCACCTGACGCGGGGCCAGCCAGAAGGGCAGCTTGCCAGCGTGCTCTTCGATCAGAATGCCGATGAAACGCTCGAAGCTGCCCAAGGTGGCGCGGTGCAGCATCACAGGGCGGTGCTTGTTGCCGTCCTGCCCGATGTAGCTGGCCTCCAGCCGCTCGGGCAGGTTGGCATCGACCTGTAGGGTGCCGCATTGCCAGTTGCGCCCGATGGCGTCGGTCAGAGTGAACTCCAGCTTCGGCCCGTAGAATGCGCCTTCGCCCTCCAGCACCTCAAAGTCATAGCCGGCAGCCTTGCAGGCATCGCCAAGCGCCTGCTCCATGTTGTCCCATGTCTCATCGGAACCAATCCGCTTTTCGGGGCGGGTGGAGAGCTTGATGGTCCAGTTCTCAAACCCGAGGTCGGCATAGACCTTCGACAGAAAGGCGATGAACTTGGCGGTTTCCGAGGTGATCTGATCCTCGGCGCAGAAGATATGCCCATCGTCTTGGGTAAAGCCGCGCACCCGCATGATGCCATGCAGCGCCCCCGAAGGCTCATAGCGCGCGCAAGATCCGAACTCGGCCATCCTGAGCGGCAGGTCGCGATAGGATTTCAAGCCTTGGTTGAAGACCTGCACGTGGCAGGGGCAGTTCATCGGCTTGAGCGCGTTCACCGCCTTTTCGCGGGCATGTTCCTCGTCGACCTCAACGATGAACATGTTCTCTTGGTATTTGTCCCAGTGGCCGGATTTCTCCCACAGTTTGCGGTCGACGACCTGCGGGGTGTTCACCTCAACATAGCCGTCGCGGTCCTGCATGCGGCGCATGTAGTCCTGCAAGGTGGTGTAGATGCGCCAGCCGTTGGGGTGCCAGAAGACTTGGCCCGGTGCCTCTTCCTGCATGTGGAACAGGCCCATCTCTTTGCCAAGCTTGCGGTGGTCGCGCTTGGCGGCTTCTTCGAGCATGTTGAGATGCGCGCGCAGCTTTTCCTTGCCGGTGAAGGCCACGCCGTAGATGCGTTGCAGCATCGCGCGGTCACTGTCGCCGCGCCAATAGGCACCGGCGATGGACATCAGCTTGAAGGCATCGCCCGGCACTTGGCCGGTGTGTTGCAGGTGCGGGCCACGGCAGAGGTCTTGCCAATCGCCGTGCCAATACATCCGCAAAGGCTCATCGCCGGGGATCGCGTTGATCAGCTCGACTTTATAGGGCTCGTTCAAGTCCTCGTAATGTTTGATCGCGCGGGCGCGGTCCCAAACCTCGGTCCGGACGGGATCGCGTTTGTTAATGATCTCTTTCATCTTCTTTTCGATTGCGCCGAGGTCTTCTGGAGTGAAGGGCTCTTTGCGGTCAAAGTCGTAGTACCAGCCGTCTTTGATCACCGGGCCGATGGTGACCTTGGTGTCGGGCCAGATTTCCTGCACGGCGCGGGCCATGATGTGCGCGAGGTCGTGGCGGACCAGTTCATTTGCCTGCGCTTCGTCGGCCATGGTGTGGATCGCGATGTCGGCATCTGCTTCAATCGGCCAAGCCAGATCGAAATGCGCGCCATTGACGGTGGCGCTGATGGCCTTTTTGCCCAAGGATTTTGAGATGTCGGCAGCCACTTCGCCAGCGGTGATACCGGCGTCATATTGGCGGCTATTGCCATCGGGAAGGGTGAGGGAGATTTGGGCCATCTTGGGCGCTCCTCGTCGGTTTGGCGCCTACGAGACGCCCGGTTGCGGGTTATGTGTTGCGCCTATGTGGCGGGACGGGGGCGTTTTGTCAATGCGAGCGGGACCTTGGGCAGGCAAGTTGCGGCCCTGCGGCGGCGCGCTATGTCAGGCGGGCAACAACGAGGATGGGTCACATGCAAGACGACACGGCGCAGCGCGCTTTCGAGACGATTTCGGGGGCGGATGACCCGGCACCGGGGTTGGACGACAAGGCGCAGCGGGCCGAGGCACGCAATGGGCTGCGCCATATCCTGTCGTTGTCGATGACCAAAGTGGCCGATGGGCTGATTGATCCCAAGCTGGTGTTGGCGTGGCTGCTGAGTGCCCTCGGCGCGCCTGCGGTCTTTGCGGGGGCCTTAGTGCCGATCCGCGAGGCCGGATCGCTTTTGCCGCAGATCGCGCTGGCGGGCGTGGTGCAGCGCATGGCGCGGCGCAAATGGGCTTGGGTGTGGGGCTCGGTCGGGCAGGGCATGGCGGCGGCGCTGATCGCCCTCGCCGCGCTGAGCCTTGAGGGGGCCACGGCGGGCTATGCCATCTGCGCGGCCCTCGCGCTGTTGGCCGTTTGCCGCGCCGCCTGTTCGGTGTCGTTCAAGGAAATTCTGGGCAAGACCGTGGGCAAAACCCGGCGTGGATCGGTGACCGGTTTGGCGGGGTCCGTGTCCTCGGTCGGGGTGGTGATCTTTGCCGGGCTCTTGATGTCGGGCCTGTTTCAAAGCCGCGGTGTCGTCGTGGTGGCGATTGCGCTGGCGGCGGGGCTTTGGGTCGCGGCGGCGCTGCTCTTCTCAACGATCAAAGAAACGCCGAGCGAGACCGAAAAGGCCGATGGCGTGGATTTCAAACTGCTGCGCGGCAATCGCGACCTGTGGCTGTTCATTCTGGTGCGCGGCCTGTTGGTATCGACCGCCCTTGCGCCGCCCTATCTGGTGGTGCTGGCCGGATCGTCGGAGGGCGGGCAGTTGGGGCAGTTGGGCGCCTTGGTGCTGGCCTCGGCATTGGCGTCCTTGGTCAGTTCCTATGTCTGGGGGCGGCTGTCAGATATGTCGAGCCGCCGGGTGCTGATGCTGACAGGCATCGTCGGCGCACTGGCGATGGCGTTGGCGGTGGGGCTGTGGTTCCTTGGCATGGCGCAGGCGGTCTGGGCGATGCCCGGCGTGCTGTTTATCCTGATGATCGCCTATCACGGCGTACGGCAGGGGCGCTCGACCTATCTGGTCGACATGGCCCCGAAAGACCACCGCGCCGCCTATGCCGCCGTGAGCAATACGGTGATCGGGTTGCTTTTGCTGCTGGCCGGGGTGCTGGGCGGTAGTGCTGCGCTGATCGGGGCGCAGGCGACGCTGATGCTCTTTGCCGTGATGGCGGTCGCCGCCGCGGTTCTGGCCCATTGGTTGCCCGAGGTTGAGCATCTTTCCGAGGACTGACTTGCCCTCATCCGCGGCGATGCCCATGATTGGGCCAAAGACGGAGGCAGCATGTCAGACAGCAAATTCATCGACTCCCCAGAGGGGCGGCGCATCGCCTATCACAAGACCGAAGGGGCGGGGCCCTGCGTGGTTTTCCTCGGCGGGCTGAAGTCCGACATGATGGGGACCAAGGCGGTCTATCTCGAAGACTGGGCGCGGGCCGAGGGGCGGGCGTTTCTGCGGTTCGACTACTCCGGTCACGGGGAATCCTCGGGCAGCTTCACCGAAGGCTGCATCGGCGATTGGCACGAAGATACGCTGGCCGCAGTCGCAGCACTGACCGAGGGACCGCTGATCGTCGTAGGGTCGTCTATGGGCGGCTGGCAGGCGCTGCTTTTGGCCCGGCACCTGCCAGAGCGCATTGCCGGGCTGGTCGGCATCGCCGCCGCACCTGATTTTACCGAAGACGGTTATTGGGCGAATTTCACCGAGGCGCAGAAACAGACGCTGGCAGAGGTCGGGCAGGTCGAACTGCCGTCGGACTATATGGAGCCCTATGTCATCACCCGCCGCATGATCGAGGATGGGCGCAAGCGGCTGGTGCTGCGGGAGGCGCTCGACTTGCCGTTCTCCGTGCGCTTGCTGCAGGGCACAGCCGATACGGCCGTCAGCACGGCCACGGCGGAGCGGCTACTGGAGCACGCGCAGAGCCCTGATATGCAACTGACGCTGGTCAAAGACGCCGATCACCGCTTCTCAGATGCGCGCTGTCTGGCGATGATCGTCGCGGCGATCAACGAGGTTTCCGGCAAAGAGGGCTGACCCAAGGCGCGGGCATGGAACCGCCGATAAGGTCGCGCCCCCGATGCCACCCCAAACCACCCATGCTAAGAGACCGCCAAACCCAAGGGGGACGGCATGAAACCACGTCATTTCAACCGCATACCGCAGCGGATCCTGCGCAATGGCTGAGCCGCTTGTTCTGCTGCCCGGCATGATGTGCGATGCCCGTGTCTTTACGCCACAGGTCCGAGCACTTTCCCCGCGCAGCACGGTGGTGCTGGCTCCGATCACCCAAGGGGAACGGATCGAAGAGATCGCCTCGGGCCTTTTGGATCAACTGCCACCGCGTTTCGCGTTGGTGGGGCAGGGCATGGGCGGTGTGGTGGCGCTGGAGCTTTTGCGTCGCGCCCCCGACCGGATCAGCCGCATTGCCTTGCTGGCGACGCAGGTGCTGGCCGAACTGCCCGCCATCGCCGCGGACCGGGAGCCGCAGATCATCATGGCGCAATCCGGCAAGCTGGGGGAGGCGATGCAGGCGCGGATGGCCTCGGGCTTTCTCGCCCCCGGCAAGGGACGGGGCGAGGTGCTGACCCGCGCGATGGAAATGGCCGAGACACTGGGCGGCGATACCTTTGTGCGCCAGTCCCGTGCCCTGCAACGGCGGCGGGACCAGCAAGCGGTGCTGCGCAAATGCAAGGTGCCGGCACTGGTGCTTTGTGGGGAGCATGACATGCTCTGCCCCGTCAAACGCCACGCCTTCATGGCCGAGATGATCCCCTACGCCAAGCTGACGGTGCTGGAGGATGCAGGCCATTGGCCCAGCCTAGAGGCACCAGAGGCCACAACCGCCGCGCTGCGCGACTGGCTGCATCAACCTCTGGTGCTGCAATAGGGCGGCGGCTCAGGCCGCTGCCGGTTTGTCGGTCTTCTTGGGCGCAGATTTCTGAGACACGGGTTTCTGAGACTCGGATTTCTGAGGCTCGGGCGTTTTCGGCTCGGGCTGGCCATTGTTGGCATCGATAAAGTCCAGCACCAAGGGCCGAATATTGTTGCGCCAGCTTTTGCCTGCAAAAATCCCGTAGTGGCCCGCCCCATCTTCAAGATGGCTGGCCTTTTTGGAATCAGGCAGACCGGTCAGCAGATCAAGCGCCGCGATGCATTGGCCGGGAGCAGAGATGTCATCCTTGCTGCCCTCAACCGTTTTAACCGCCACCGTGGTAATCTTGCCGATATCGACCTGACGGCCCGCCACGGTAAAGACGTTCCGCGCGATCTCACGTTCCTTAAACACGCGCTGCACGGTCGAGAGATAGAACTCTGCCGGCATGTCCATCACGGCGAGGTATTCGTCGTAGAACTTGTTGTGCTTGTCGTGCTCATGCGCCGCTTTTTGCGCTACGCGGGTGATCTGATTGGTAAAGGCATCGCGGTGGGTGTCGTTGTTCATCGAAATGAACGACGCCAGTTGCAACAGACCGGGATAGACCTTGCGGCCCACGCCCGCGTATTTAAAGCCGACCCGCTGGATCATCATCTGCTCAAGCTGGCCCATGGTCACGCTATGGCCAAAGTCAGTCACATCCGTCGGCGTGGCATCAGGATCGATCGGCCCGCCGATCAGCGTCAGTGTGCGCGGCTGCGCTTCGGGCGCTTCTTCGGCCAGATAGGCGGTGGCCGCCAAGGTCAGCGGGGCGGGCTGACAGACCGCGATCACATGGGTGTCGGGGCCAAGGTGGTGCATGAAATCAACGAGGTAGAGCGTATAATCCTCGATGTCGAATTTGCCTGCGCTAACTGGAATATCACGCGCATTGTGCCAGTCTGTCACATAGACGTCGCAATCAGGCAGCAGGGAGATCACGGTGGACCGAAGGAGCGTGGCATAATGACCGGACATTGGCGCAACCAGCAGAACCTTGCGGCCCGTCTCTTTGCGGCCTTGGACCGAGAATTTCAGCAGATCGCCAAAGGGGCGTTCCATCACCGGCTCGATGCTGACCAGACAATCTTGGCCCGTGGGGCCGACCACTGGGGGAATGTCCCAGTCGGGTTTCACGACCATGCGGGCGAAACTACGCTCCGTCACTTCGCCCCATGCCGCCAACCATTCCATCGCAGGGTTTGGAAACAGAGAAAAAGCCGGGTAGGATGCCATAGCAAGCGCCGAAGCGCCGAGCCATTGATTGGTATTCCGGATGGACTCCATCATGTCGTAGGTGGCCATATAGCGCATGTGGGGGCTCCTTTATGCTGCACCTGCAAAGATAGGAGGTAAGGGTTAAGATGACAACAGAATCCGAAAATCCCGAGATCACTGAGCCTCAAGCCCTGTCTCGAATGGCGCAAAACCTGAAAAAGGTTGAAGAATTAAGTAAGCGCCTGACCCGCGTGATGTCGCAGCGCGAGGGCCATCAGCCCGCGTTGGACGGGCCGAACCAACAACTTTTCGCGAAAGCAGCACAGTCTTACTGGGCCGAGGCGATGACAAATCCGGCCCGTTTGATGGAGCATCAGATGGGCTATTGGACCAAATCGGTCGCCCATTTCGTCGAGGCGCAGCAGGCGCTGGCCAAGGGCGGGCTGGCCCCGGTCGAGGGGGAGGCGCCCACCGACAAACGTTTTGCCAATCCGCTGTGGCAAACCCATCCCTATTTCAACTTCATCAAACAGCAGTATCTGATCAACGCCGAAGCGCTGCGCCAAGCGGTCGAAGACGCCCAAGACATGGACCCGGCCGAGAAGAAGCGGCTGGTCTATTTCAGCCAGCAGATCATCGCGATGATGTCGCCGACCAATTTCCTTGCCACCAACCCCGATGTTTTGGAGCGCGCGGTAGAGACAGAAGGCGAGAGTCTTGTGAAGGGGCTGGAAAACCTGATCGCTGATTTGGAGGCCAACAACGGCGAGTTGGTCGTCAAACTGGCGGATGACAGCGCCTTTGAGTTGGGCCGTAACATCGCCACCACGCCCGGCAAGGTGGTGTTTCGCAACCGCATGTTCGAGCTGATCCAATACACGCCCAGCACCGAAGAGGTGCACAAGACCCCGTTGCTGATCTTCCCCCCATGGATCAACAAGTTCTACATCCTCGACCTCAAGGCGCAGAACAGCCTTGTCAAATGGCTTGTCGATCAGGGGCACACGCTGTTCGTCGTCTCATGGGTGAACCCCGATGTCAGCTATGCCCAGATCGGCATGGAGGATTACGTCGAAGAAGGCTACCTCGCAGCGATTGAAGAGGTGAAGGCGATCACGGATGAAAAGCGCGTGAATGTCGTCGGCTATTGTATTGCAGGCACCACGCTGGCGCTGACGCTCTCGCTGTTGAAAAAACGCAGCGACACGTCGATCAAATCCGCGACCTTCTTCACCGCGCTCACCGATTTCTCGGATCAGGGCGAATTCCAGCCCTTCCTCACCAATGACTTCATCGACGGGATCGAGGCCGAGACGGCGGACAAGGGCATCCTGCCCTCCGTGGTCATGGCGCGGACATTCTCTTTTCTGCGCTCCAACGATCTGGTCTATGGCCCCGCCGTGCGCAGCTATATGATGGGAGAGACCCCACCGGCCTTTGATCTGCTCTATTGGAACGGGGACGGGGCCAATCTGCCGGGGCAAATGGCGATGCAATATCTGCGCGGCCTGTGCCAGCGGAATGAATTGGCCGAGGGCGGGTATAAACTGCTGGGCGAGCGGCTGACCCTCGACGATATCGAGGTGCCGCTCTGCGCTGTGGCCTGCGAGACCGACCATATCGCGCCGTGGAAAGACTGCTACCGTGGCGTGCAGCAGATGGGTTCAAAGGACAAGACCTTCATCATGGCGCAATCAGGCCATATCGCGGGCATCGTGAACCCGCCCAGCCGCAATAAATACGGCCACTATGTGAACGGTGATCTTAGTCAAGATTACGCAGCCTGGCGCGAGGCCGCAACTTATCACGAGGGGTCATGGTGGCCGCGGTGGGGCAAGTGGCTGGTCAAACGTGCAGGCGCTATGATTCCCGCGCGCTTTCCCGGCGATGATGGCCGCGAGGTTCTCGGCGACGCGCCGGGCGCCTATGTGGCCCGCAAGGCAAATGACTGATTACCTTACGTAATCTTAGCGCGCTAAGCAGCTTATGCTGCAATGCAGAAAAAACCTTGAAATGCTGCACTGCGGCATCTATATTGTGGTCAGACGCGAAACGGACGGGTCTTCCCGCTCCCTTGCCACAGTAGCAGTAAAAGGATTGAGACATGACCAAGACACCTGACATGACCGCGATGTTCAAAGACATTATGGGCGCTTTCCCCGTGGATAACGCCGCCATGCAAGACGCATTCAAAAACACCGCCTCCCTGAACGAGAAACTCTCGGGCGTTGCTTTTGACGCGGCTGAAAAATCGGCTGATATCTCCACCGCCTGGACCAAAGAAACTCTGTCCCGCCTGACCGAGATGACCAAAGTCAAAGCCGAGCCTACAGACTACGCCAAAGCGATGACCGATTTCGCTTCCGCCTCCGCTGAATCCGCGGCCGAGCATATGGCCGCCTTCGCCGAGATCGCGAAAAAGGTGCAGATGGACACTGTTGAGCTGATGATGTCGGCTGGCAAAGAGTTCCAGAGCGACGCGACTGCCGCAGCGACCAAGACAGCCGAGAACGCTCAGGCTGCTGCTAAGAAATCCACCGTGAAGTAAACCGCCCGTCGGTTTTATCTTCTCGGCATGATGCCTAGAAAAAGGGCAGGTCCAATCGGACCTGCCCTTTTGTCATGCGCTCTTTCTATTTGCCGATCCCTGTCCTAAGCTGCGATGCAGCACCACTGGTCGGGAGTAACATCATGGCGGACAAACCGAAGCCCTTGCTGATAAAACGCTATGCCAGCCGCAGGCTCTACAATACCGAGACAAGCGATTACGTCACCTTGGAGGATATCGCCGGTTTCATCCGCGATGGCCGTGAGGTTCAGATCGTCGACCTGAAGTCTGGCGATGACCTGACACGGCAATATCTGTTGCAAATCATCGCCGAACACGAAAGTCGGGGCGAAGCCGTCTTGCCGGTCGATGTGCTGACCGATCTGGTCCGCAGCTATATGTCGGGCAATGTTTCGGTGGTGCCGCAGTTCTTGCAGGCCTCTTTCGACATGCTCCGCGATGGGCAGAGCAAAGTGGTCGAAAACATGAGCGCGATGAACCCGATGGCCAAAATGCCCGGCATGGAAGCGATGCAGGCGCAGCAAGAAGCCTTCATGAAAGCGATGACAGGGGGCTGGGCCAAATCGACCGCGCCGGAACCACCCAAGCAGCAGGCCGAGCAGGGCGACGATCTGGATGCGATCAAAAAGCAGTTGGCCGAATTGCAAGACAAACTGTCAAAGCTGAACTGACCCACCACCGGTGAGGGAGCCCTGCGCTCCCTCCTTTCGGTGCACCCTATGCAGCCTGCGCATCAACCACATCGGCCAGCGCCGCCAAGATCACATCCGCCACAGCGTCGATCTCATCCAGCGTCAACTGAACCGGCAGGCGCACGTCACAGGCCCGCATCAACATGGCGCGGGTACGCGGCAGGTCAGGCAGGTCTTCGATGAATTGCCAGTTCCAAAAAGCCCGGGCGTTATCGCTGCTCTGGCCAAAGACCTGCACCTTCACACCCGTCGCTTCAGCCGCCGCGGCGAAGGCGCGGATCGTGGCATCGGGCAGGCCCACCAGATTGAACTGGATCGAATCCGGCGCGCGGGTCTCTCCGGGCAGGGGGCTTGGCACATCGATCAACGGTGAGGCCGCCAGCCGCGCGGCCATGTGATCATGATTGCGCAGCCCATCCGCCACCCGGCGCGGCAGATGCGACAGTTGCGGGCGGATGATCGCCGCCGACAGGTTCGACATGCGCAGATTGTAAAGCGGCAGTCGGTTCTGCCACGTGGCAAAGCTGTCTTGCAGGGCTGCGTGTTTCTTCCAATTATGCTCATAGGCGCCCGACATGATGATGGCACGGGCCACCAAATCGGCATCATCGGTGATCAGGATGCCCCCTTCGCCGGCGTTGATCATCTTGTAGGACTGAAAAGAGAAACAGCCGATTTTGCCAATCGTGCCAATCTTTCGCCCCTGCCAAAGCGTACCCAGCGAATGGGCGGCGTCTTCGATCACCGGCACATCGGCGGCTTCGCAAAGCGCCATGATCGCATCCATATCCGAAGTGTGCCCGCGCATATGGCTGATGATCACAGCCTGAACACCGGGCAATTTGGCGGCGAAATCCTCAAGATCGACGCGGTAATTCTCGCCCACCTCGCAAAGCACCGGCTTGCAGCCTGCGTGGATCACCGCAGAGGGCACGGCGGCGAAAGTAAACCCGGGGATCAGCACCGACGCCTCTTTCGACAGGTCCAAGGCGAGCAAGGACAGAAACAGCGCGGCAGAGCATGAAGAAACGGCCAGCGCATATTCGCTGCCCATCATCTGTGCAAATTCGACCTCCAGCAAGGAAACGGGCGCGTCCTTTGCCGCAGTGTAGCGAAAAAGATCGCCGCTTTGCAAAAGCGCCGCAATGGCAGCCTCGGCTTCAGCGGGGATATGTTCGGCGCGGTGCATGTCGGGCAAAGCCATATTTCAAAATCCTGAATAATGATTTCCAGAATTGTAAAACAACGCGCCGCTCAGGCCAAGAGAAGACCAGCTCAACCCGCACCCCAGTTCTTCCTTCATTCTTTCTCAAATACCCGCGGGGGAATCGCGCCCCCGGCGCGATGGGGGCAGCGCCCCCGCTTTTCAAAGGCCCGCCCAAAACGAGCCCCCCGCCATTGCCGCTCACGCTGGAGAAGTCAAAGACCCAGCCGATCCCGCGTCGCATACCAAAGCATGGCCAGCACCAGCAGCGGGCTGCGCAGAGAGGCGCCACCCGGAAATGCCTGCGTCGGGATCGCGGCCATCGTGTCGAACCCAGCAGCATCGCCCTCGATCGCCTTGGCCATCAGATAGCCCGCATGGGTCGCGGTGCCGACCCCGTGGCCAGAATAGCCGGAAGCCGATAAGATGTTCGGCGCCAGCCGCGCGACATAGGGCAGGCGCTTCATCGTGATGCCCAAGGTGCCGCCCCAAGCATAGTCGATCTTCACATCCTTCAACTGCGGAAAGACCTGCGACATCGGTTTGCGCACCTTAGCGGCGATGTCCTGCGGGAACCGGTAGCCATAGCTTTCGCCCCCCCCGAAAAGCAGGCGCCCGTCGTGCGACAGCCGGAAGTAATTCACCACGAACCGGCTGTCAGCCACCGCCACGTCGCGGGGCAGCACATCGTTTACGCGGTCGCCCAAGGGTTCGGTCGCGGCAATGAAGTTGTTGATCGGCATGACCCGCGCGGCCACGTCGCCGTTCAACTTGCCCAGATAGCCGTTGCAGGCCAGCACCACATGGTCGGCAGAAACGCTGCCGGTGGCGGTCTGCACCAGTGCCTTGCTGCCTTCGACGATATTCTCGGCGGGGCTTGTCTCATGAATGCGCACCCCCGCGGCGGCGGCGGCGCGGGCAAGGCCGAGCGCATAGTTCAGCGGATGCAGATGCGCCGCACCCATATCCAGCACACCGCCTTTGTAGTCGGGCGAGGGGCAAACCGATTGCAGCGCGGCGTGATCCAGCACCTCGATCTCATCATAGCCGTAGTGCTTTTGCAGATGCTCTGCATACTCGTGCAAGTGCCGCACGTCCGAGGCGGTCGATCCTGTCCATGCCACGCCGGGTTTCAGATGGCAGTCAATCTCATGCTTTTCGATCAACGATTTGACCAGCGCCTTGGCCTCTTGCCCCATCTCCCAAAGCTTGCTGGCGTGCTCTTGACCCAGCATCTTCTCCAGACCGTCCTGTTCAACCCGCTGGCCCGACCCCAACTGCCCGCCGTTGCGGCCCGACGCACCGAAGCCCACGCGCTGCGCGTCCAAAAGCACCACGTCATAGCCCGCCTCGGCCAGATGCAGTGCTGCCGAAAGGCCGGTATAGCCCCCGCCAACCACACATACGTCGGCTTTTGCGTCCCCCTGAAGCGGCGGGTAGGCCGTGTGCTTCGTGGCGGTGGCGGCATACCAGCTGGTGGGGTACTGGCCGGGCGTGTCGTTGGCGTAAAGCAGGTTCATCGGGCCTCCGGGCGTTAGACGTTCATCAGCAGATGTTCACGTTCCCAGGGCGAGATGACCTGAAGGAACTCTTCGTATTCGGCCCGCTTGACGATGGAGTAAACGCGGGCGAAATCGGGCCCCAAAGCCTCATGCAGCTCCGTGGCTTCTTCAAACAGATCAAGCGCTTGGCCCAGAACTTGGGGGATGTCCCCTTCGCCGACATAGGCGTCGCCCTTGAATTCGGGCAGCGGGTCTTTTTGCTGGATCAATCCCAGATAGCCGCAGGCGAGGCTGGCGGCGATGCCGAGGTAGGGGTTGCAATCCATCCCCGCAAGGCGGTTCTCAACCCGGCGCGATTTTGGCCCCGAGAGCGGCACGCGGATGCCTGTGGTCCGGTTGTCGCGGCCCCACTCAAGGTTGATCGGCGCGGCGTGATCCTTGACGTAGCGGCGGTAGGAGTTGACGTAGGGCGCGATCACGGCCAGCGCCGAGGGCATGTGGTTTTGCAGCCCGGCGATGAAGTGCTTGAAGGGCGCAGTCTCTTCCCCATCCGCATCGACAAAGATGTTTTCGCCGGTTTTCACGTCCAGCACCGAGTGGTGGATGTGCATCGCGCTGCCCGGCTCATCGGCGATGGGTTTGGCCATGAAGGTGGCATAGCACTCGTGCCGCATCGCCGCTTCTCGGATCAGCCGTTTGAAGTAGAAGACCTCATCGGCCAGACGCACCGGATCGCCGTGCTGCAGGTTGATCTCAAGCTGGCCAGCACCGCCTTCTTGGGTGATGCCGTCAATCTCAAAACCCTGTGCCTCGGCAAAGTCATAGATGTCGTCGATGACGGGGCCGAACTCATCCACGGCGGTCATCGAATAGGCCTGCCGCGCCGCTGCGGGGCGGCCCGAGCGGCCCATCATCGGCTGAATTTCCTTGGCCGGGTCGATGTTGCGGGCCACAAGGAAAAATTCCATCTCAGGGGCCACCACAGGCTCCCATCCCTTGTCGCGGTACAGTTGCACCACCCGTTTAAGCACATTGCGCGGCGAATAGGGCACTGGCTCATTGTTGCGGTCGAAAGCGTCGTGGATCACCTGAAGTGTCCAGTCGCCGGTCCATGGGGCGGCGGTGGCCGTGTCCATATCCGGGCGCAGGATCATGTCTTTTTCAATGAACCCATCGTCGCCTGCCGCTTCGCCCCATTCACCGGTGATGGTCTGGTAAAAGATGCTGTCGGGCAGGTGAAAGTAATCCTGCCGCGCGAATTTCGACGCCGGGACAGCCTTGCCGCGGGCGATGCCGGGCAGGTCGGGGATGATACATTCCACTTCGTCCAGACGCCGGCCCTCAAGATAGGCGCGCGCCGCTTCGGGTAGTGCTTCTGTCCAATCCTCGGCCATCAGGCCCTCTCTTTCCTGTTGTCTTTGAAGAATGCGGCCATTTGGTCCGCGATTTTTTGGTTATCAATGGGGCCACCAAGCGCGGCGGTCGCCTGTTCAAGCTGGTGGTCCGGCACCACGCCTTTGCCACGGGTTTTGATCAAGCCGTCGATGAAATCATGACCGAACTCGGGGTGAGGCTGAACCGTCCAGATGCGGTTGTCATAGGCCAGCGCCGCATAGGGGCAGAAATCAGATGAGGCGACGACCTTGGCACCTTCGGGCAGTTCGACAACCTGATCCTGATGCCATGCGTTGAGGGCCAGCTTGTCTCCGTCCATGTCGTATTCAGTGCGGCCGATCGACCAGCCGCCGGTGAACTTTTCGACCTTGCCGCCAAGCGCTTGGGCGATGACCTGATGGCCAAAACAGACGCCAATCATCGGGCGGCCATCGGCATAGGTTTCGCGGATGAAGTCTTCCAGCGGCGGGATCCAGTCGTGATCCTCGTAAGCGCCGTGTTTGGACCCGGTGATGAGCCAGCCATCGGCTTCATCCACCCCTTCGGGCAAGATCCCATCGACGACCGACCAGATTTGAAAGTCAAAGTCATGACCGTCCAGCAGCTTGGTGAACATTTCGCCATAGTCGCCCAGCTGTTCGCGGAAGTCGTCGGGAGAATGGCCGGTTTGAAGAATGCCGATTTTCATGTGTCACCTGTTACACAGTGTCGAGATAGATCTCGACCTGTTCCTCTGGGGTCAATTCCTGCATGTAATGCAATTCTTGGCGTTTCGTCAGCACGAAGTTGCGGACCATCTCGGGGGCAAAGATCCGTGCGACATGGGGGCAGCTTTCAAACAAGTCGATAGCGGTTTTCCAATCGCTGGGCATGCGCGGCAGATCGGCGGCATAGGCGTTGCCGGTGATCGGGGCAGGCGGCTCTGCTCCATCTTCGATCCCGTTAAGCGCCGCGCCCAGAACGGCGGCCAGCATCAGATAGGGGTTCACGTCGCCGCCAGAGACCCGATGTTCGATCCGCCGCGCCTTGTGGCTGCCCGAAGGGATGCGGATCGCGGCGGTGCGGTTTTCATAGGCCCAGCATACCCCGGTGGGCGCATGGGATTCCGGCACCATCCGGTCAAAGCTGTTGGCGTGCGGACAGAACACCAGCGCCGAGCCCCGCATCGCGTTCATGCAGCCCGCCACGGCGTGGCGCAGCGTGGCGGTCCCCTTGGGCCCGCCATCGTCAAAGATGTTGTCGCCATTTTCATCCAGCACCGAAAAATGCGTGTGCAGGCCAGAGCCGGAGTAATCCTCATAGGGTTTCGCCATAAAGCTTGCGGCAAAGCCGTGCCGCCGCGCCAGCCCTTTGACCAGCATCTTGAACAGCCATGCGTCGTCGGCGGCGCGCAGCGCATCGTCGCAATGCATCAAGTTGATTTCGAACTGGCCCAGACCCGCCTCGGAAATGGCGGTATCGGCGGGGATGTCCATCTCTTCGCAGGCGTCATAGAGATCGGTGAAGAACAGATCGAACTGGTCGAGCGCGCGGATCGACATGGTCTCGGCCGCCTTGCGTCGTTTGCCCGAGCGGGGCGAGATCGGCACCTGAAGGTTGCGGCCCGAATCGTCGATCAGGAAGAATTCCAGTTCCACCGCGCAGACGGGCGTGAGGCCGCGCGCTTTGTAGCGGTCAAGCACGGCACGCAGCGCGTGGCGCGGATCGCCGGGGTAGGGGCGGCCATCTTCGCGGAACATCCAAATCGGCAGCAGGGCCGAGGGCGCGTCGAGCCATGGCATCGGCATGAAGCCCCGCTCGGTCGGTTTCAGCACGCCGTCCGCATCGCCGCTCTCAAACACCAGCGGGCTGTCGTCGATATCCTCGCCCCAGATGTCGAGGTTCAGCACCGAGACCGGAAAGCGGGTGCCTTCGGTGGTTACCTTATCGGCAAAACGCGACGGAATGCGCTTGCCGCGGGCTTGGCCATTGAGGTCGGCGGCGGCCACACGAATGGTGCGGACCTGAGGGTTTTTGCGAAGCCAGTTGTTCATACGTCACCTGCAAAGGCGGTGGGCATGTCACAGAGCGGTTCACCCGGGGGGCAAAAGCAGTTGGCGCCCACGCGCCGCGTAATTTGATCAAATAATGGATACTACCGGATCAAATTAGGACGCAAGCGAATTTTACGGCGTTGGGCCTGTGGCAGGTGCCGGTTTAGGCGGGAATTGATCAAACCGAAGACGCCAATGATGCAGAGCGTCAGAAGGATGAAATAACCGGCAAGAATGGGATAGGGCACGAAGGGATTGAAGGTTTTGTCGGCAAAATAGCTGGCGTAATAGAGCGCATCTCCGCGCTGTTGCCAGGCCGGGAAACCGCTGAAAAACACCAGTGTCGTGGCGTGAAACAGAAAAATCGCCTCGTTCGTATAGGCGGGCCAGGCAAGGCGCAGCGAGGTGGGCCAGATCACCCGGCGAAAGCGCGACCAGCCCGACAGACCATAGGCATCTGCGGCCTCGACATCGCCCTTGGGGATGGACTGCAGCGCGCCGTAAAAAATTTCGCCCGAATATGCGGCAGTGTTGAGAAAGAGCACGATCAGCGCCCCCAACCATGCCGCGGTGAAGGGAGCGAAAAAGGCGTATTCGGACTTTAGCGACAGAAACAGGAAGTAGCCAAAGAAGAATTGGATGAAGAGCGGCGAGCCACGGAAGATGAAGATGAACCATTCCGCCGGTTTGCGGAACCAAGGGTTCGGACTGGCCTTTCCAACGCCAAGCGCCGTGGCAAAGAAGAACCCTGTCAGCAGGGCGATGACGCCGAAGTAGATGTTCCACAGCATCCCTGAGCCGATCAGCGTGAACTGTTCGCAGAGCGTGAAACCCTCGCGCGGCAGCAGGCGTTCACCATAGCCAAGAGAGCGCAGACCGTAGTCCTGAATCGTTTGCAGACAGCTCATGCGCCGGCCCTCCGCTGGGCTTCGCCGCCGGTGGTGGCTTGGCCGCGTGTCAGTCGTTTCATCAGGCGGTCCAACGAAATCTCGGAAATCCGGGTAAAGAGCAGGTAGAATACCAGCAGCCCGAGGAAGTACCACATGCGCCAATCGGGGTGCGGATAGTCGGTGAAGCGTGGCGTCTTGGTGCCGCCCAGTTCGCGCGCCCAATAGACGATATCCTCGACGCCCAGGAGAAACAGCAGCGGCGTGGCCTTGATCAGCACCATCCACAGGTTGCTGAGACCGGGCAGGGCATAGACCCACATCTGCGGCACCAGTACCCGCCAGAAGGTCTGGCGGTGGTTCATGCCGTAAGCCTCGGCGGTTTCAAGCTGCGCCCGGGGCACGGCGCGCATGGCACCGAACAGGACGTTGGCCGCAAAAGCGCCGAAGACGATGGCAAAGGTAAAGACCGCAAGGCCGAAACCATAGGTCTCATGCACCCATTGCGCGGCATTGCCCAAAGGCATTTTGGCGGCCTGACAGACCACGAAATCACTGCCTTGGCGGACCGGCATGTCCCAATCGGAACAGAGCGCCTTGTGACGCAGGTATTCGATGCCCTGATCCAAGGCGATGACGAAAAACAGAAAGAAGGCGATATCCGGCACACCGCGCACCAGTGCGATATAGCCTTTGCCGACCCAACTCAGCGGCGCGAAACGCGCACGCGCCATCATGGCCCCGCCAAAGCCGAAGGCCAGCGCCACAGGCGCGGTCACGGCAAGCAGCATCAAGACCTTGAGGAAGGACATGTAGAACGACATATGAACGCCGGTTGTCAGGTAACAGGCGGTCCAGAACCAGTCGTTCAGGATCGATGGGTCAGAGCAGAAAGAAAACATGGGCCCCCATGGGCTAATCCGCGCGAGGGTGCCGCGCAGGGAAGGTCAGGCGCGCCGCGAGGGGCGCGCCTGAGGTTGGATCACTCGTAGGTATTGGTGTCTTCGCCGAACCACTTTTTAAGCATCTCGTTCAGCGAGCCGTCTTCTTTCATCTCGGTGATGACAGCGTCGAATGTGTCACGCAGTTCGGTGTCGGACTGGCGCAGACCCATGCCGATGCCATCGCCAAGCGGGACATCGTCGCCCACGAACATCAGCTCACCGCCGGATTCCTCGACGATCGGAACGAGGTAATCTTTGTCAGCGAATACCGCGTCGGCTTCGCCGTTGCGCACGGCCGCGACGGTTTCTTCGGGGGTCGCGAATTCGATCAGCGTGGCACCGCTTTCGGCAACGTGACCAGCTTGGATGGTCGCTGTCTGACCTGCAACAACACCGCCTTCGATGTCCGCATCCTCAGAGGCCGCAACATAAGCGGAAGCGGTCGGCGGATAGTAGTTCTGCGTGAAGGAGATGACTTCCTTCCGCTCGTCGGTGATGCTCATCCCGGCCATGATGTTGTCGTAGTTGCCCGACACGAGGTTGGGGATGATGCTGTCCCAGTCGTTTTTGACCCATTCGCAGGTCAGCTCGGCGCGTTTGCACAGCTCGTCGCCCAGCTCACGCTCGAAACCGTCGACTTCGCCGGCGTCGTTGATGAAGTTGTAGGGGGGGTAGGCGCCCTCGGTGCCCATGCGGATGGTTTTGCCATGAGCTTCGGCCATCGCGAAACCAGCAGTCATGCTGAGCGCGGCGCTTGCCAGTAGAATCTTTTTCATTTGGTAACTCCCTTTGGTTTTTGTTTACGCAGGCTGGGTTGCCGAAAGGAACCCACGCAGACGTTCCGATTTGGGCGCGCCGAAGACTTCTTCCGGCGTCCCTTGTTCTTCGATCAGACCTTTGTGCAAAAAGACGACATGATCGCTGACGTCAGCCGCCAGTTTCATATCGTGGGTCACGATCACCATCGTGCGCCCCTCTGCGGCCAGATCCTTGATAACTTTGACGACTTCCTGCTCCAGCTCGGGGTCGAGCGCGCTGGTCGGCTCATCAAACAGCAGCGCCTCGGGCTCCATGCAGAGTGCACGGGCAATGGCGGCGCGCTGTTGCTGGCCGCCGGACAGTTGGGCGGGGTAGACATCGCATTTGTCACCGATCCCGACCTTTTCAAGATAGCCGCGCGCGGCGCGCTCTACCTCTGCCCGGTCGCGGCCCAGCACGGTCAGCGGCGCTTCCATGACGTTTTGCAGGATCGACATATGCGCCCAGAGGTTGAACTGCTGGAAGACCATCGACAGGTTGGTGCGGATGCGCAGCACCTGTTTGGCATCCGCCGGGCAGCGGTGGTGGCCGTTGCCTTTCCACCGCACCGGTTCGCCTTTGAAAATCACCTCGCCCTGTTGGCTGTCTTCCAACAGGTTGCAGCAGCGCAGCAAGGTCGATTTACCAGAGCCTGAAGAGCCGATCAGCGAGATCACATGGCCACGCGGGGCGGTCAGATCGACCCCTTTGAGAACCTCCAGCGAGCCATAGGCTTTGTGAAGGTTCTTGATCTGGAGAACCGGGGTATCTGTCGTCACGGAAACTGTCGCCAATCTGTCATTTCAGTGCGCTATAAAGCGACGAATCGACGGAAATTGCAACGCAGAGTTTGGCCCGCGTTGCATCGCAGTACCGGTGCTGACGCTAGGTCAGCTTTCCTTGGCGACACGCTGGCGCGCCATGGCGCTGTCGGTATCGGTGACGCCCAATAGGTTCGACACCAACCGCAGCAGCGCGTCTTCTTCGTCAGAGCGGCTGCCATCGGCCAAAACCACCTGCCAAAGCGCTTCGATCACCTCCAGCCGACGCTCATAGGGCACCGCGTCTTTGATCGCGCGGGTAAAGCGCACGGTGTCGGGGGCTTGCGCCTCAAGCGCCTCGGCTTCTTCGCGCAGGGCGGTGGCGTCAGCCTCATTCAGCCCGTAGCGTTCAGCCGCGATCCGGTCGATCAAGCGCCGTTCGCTCATCGCGTAGTCATTGTCGGACCTGGCGATGCGGACCAAGAGCGCGGTCAGCGCGAGGCGGGCATCGTTGTCGGCCAATGGGTCGGGTTCGGGCTGGGTCAGCCGTTTGAGAAAGTCACCAAACATAAGTGCGTTATCATCCTGCTGCGGGGAAAGGGAATGTCAGAGCGTATTTAGAGCGTTGGCGCGGGCTGCGGCCATATCCTCATCCGATAGGCCAAGCGCGGTTTCGATGGCGACAAGCTGGATTTCCTCGTCATCATTGCGCGCCCCGTCCGAGAGGGCCACCTGCCACATCGCCTCGCCCAGTGCTTTGCGGTCGGCATAGTCGACCTCTTCGCGCAGGATGCGGGTGAACTCAGGCGTGCCGGGGGCGTCACGTTCCAGCGCCTCGCACGTGGCGCGCAGCTTGGCGGCCTCGATCGGTTTCAATCCAAAGGTCCGCGCCAGAATCTGGTCGATCTGGCCGATCTCGGAGGCGCGGTAGGTACGATCCGCAAAGGCCACACGGACCAAAAGCGCGCCCAGTGCCAGTTGGGCATTGGGCTGCGGCAAAGGTTTCGGCTGTGCCTTACGGCGGGGGAACAGTCGGTTCAGCATGGGGCTCACTTATCGCAGGAAACAGGGTCGCCATAGAGGAAACTGCGCGTGGGGCGCGCTGGTTCCTGCAATGGTCCGCATGGATTTAGCTGTCATAGCCTTCTACGATCACCAAAGACCCATCGGCCACGTTCAGGCGGATGTCTTTGGCACGCTGGTAGCCGGGGCTTTCGTAGCAGGCGACCGCGTCGGCATAACTGTCGAATTCCAAGACAACAGTGCGGGCGCGCATCTGGCCTTCGCGGACTTGTTGGGTGCCGCCGCGCACGAGGAAACGCGCGCCGTAATCCGCGAATGGTTTGGCATTGGCGGCGCGGTATTTATCATAAATCGCGGTGTCGTGGATATCCATGGTGGCGATCCAATAGCCCTTTGGCATCTGTTATCTCTCCTGTTGGGTCAAAGTGGCGAAACGGGCGGTGAGGTTCTGCGCCTCAGTTGCCAGCCCGTAGGGGGGATTGATCACGAACATGCCCGAGCCGACCATGCCATGACCGGGGCGCGCTGGCGGGAAGCGCACTTCGTGGCGCAGCGCATCGGGGTGGTTGGCGGTGAGCGTGTCGAGCATGGGTACATGTGCGCGGTTGGTCAGGATCGGATACCACAGGGCTATGATCCCGACGTTCCACGCGCGGCTAAGCTTGGCGATCTGGCGCGGGATGGTCTCGTAATCTGTCTTGATCTCATAGGAGGGATCAATCAGCAGCATCCCCCGGCGCGGCGTAGGCGGAGTGAGGGCAAAGGCCATCTTGAACCCATCGCTGAGGTGGCATTTCGCCGGGTAGGGCGACATTGCCAGATCAAGGGCGCTGTGCTCTTGGGGGTGCAACTCGGCCAGATGGATGCGGTCATCGGGGCGCAGCAGTTTCGCAGCCAGCAGAGGAGAGCCGGGATAGGCGCGGGGGCCGTGGGTCTCGCGCAACGCTTGCAAGACTTGGGAATAGGGGTGATCGGGGGCGAACCAATGGGCCACCTTGTCGATGCCCTGCCGCGCCTCGCCGGTCTTTTCGGCCGCCGCGTCCGACAGGTCATAGAGCGCCCGGCCTGCGTGGGTTTCCAGATAGGTGAGCGGTTTGTCCTTGCGGGTGAGATACGACAGCATCCACGCCAAAAGTGCGTGTTTCTGCACGTCTGCAAGGTTTCCGGCGTGGTAGATGTGTTGATAGCTCAGCATGGCCTAGCTGTAGCGGAGTGGTTGGCGGGTGCAACGCGAAAGAGCGGAGAGGGCCATAGCCTACCCGTCGCACCGCAGGTGCGGCGAATGAATGATGGCACGCCTGCGGCGTGGCGGGCGGGCAGGCGATGGCCCGGCGCCTGCGGCTTGATTCCGGGCCTGTTGATGGCTGCCAGACAGAAAAAAGGCCCGGCGTTTAACGCTCGGGCCTTCGATCTTATACCAACCGCGACACATCCTTCGCGGCGCGCACGAAATCCTTGAAAAGGGGATGCGGATCAAACGGCTTTGACTTCAGCTCAGGGTGGAACTGCACGCCGATGAACCACGGGTGATCCGACCATTCCACGATCTCTGGCAGCTTGCCATCCGGCGACATGCCCGAGAATTTCAGCCCAGCCTTCTCAAGCTGTTCCTTATAGGCGATGTCGACCTCATAACGGTGACGGTGACGTTCATCGATCGTAGTGGTGCCATAGGCTTCGGCCACGCGCGAGCCTTCGGCCAGCGTCGCGTCATAGGCGCCCAAACGCATGGTGCCGCCTTTGTCGTCATCGACCTTCCGCGCCACCTTGTGGTTGCCCTGCACCCATTCTTTCAGGTGGTAAACCACCGGCTCGAAACGCTTTTTGCCTGCCTCATGGTCAAACTCTTCTGACCCCGCAGATTTCAGTCCGGCCACGTTTCGCGCGGCTTCGATCACCGCCATCTGCATGCCAAGGCAGATACCGAGGTAGGGGACCTTGTGCTCGCGGGCATATTGCGCGGCCTTGATCTTGCCTTCGGTGCCACGCTCGCCAAAGCCGCCGGGGACGAGGATCGCGTGGAAACCTTCAAGATGCGGCGCGGGGTCTTCACTGTCGAAAATCTCGGCGTCGACCCATTCCACGTTAACCTTGACCCGGTTGGCCATGCCGCCATGGGTCAGCGCCTCGGCGATGGATTTATAGGCGTCTTCAAGCTGGGTGTATTTGCCGACAATGGCGACTTTGACTTCGCCTTCGGGGTTGTAGATGCGGTCGGCCACGTCTTCCCAACGGCGCAGGTTCGGCTTGGGGGCAGGGGTGATCTGGAAGGCATCCAGAACCGCCTGATCCAGCCCCTCGCGGTGGTAGGCCAAGGGCGCTTCGTAGATCGATTTAAGGTCTTGCGCAGCGATCACCGAATCCGGGCGCACGTTGCAAAAGAGCGCCAGCTTCTCGCGTTCTTTCGCGGGGATCGGCCCCTCGGAACGGCAGACCAGAATGTCGGGCGCGATGCCGATGGAGCGCAGCTCTTTGACCGAGTGCTGCGTCGGCTTGGTCTTCAATTCGCCGCTGGCTTTGACGTAGGGCAGCAGCGTGAGGTGCATGAAAATACACTGCCCGCGCGGCTTGTCTTGGCTGAACTGGCGGATCGCTTCAAAGAAGGGCAGACCTTCGATATCGCCCACGGTGCCGCCGATTTCGCAGAGCATGAAATCGACCTCATCATCGCCGATATCGATGAAGTCTTTGATTTCATTGGTGACGTGGGGGATAACCTGAATGGTCTTTCCCAGATAGTCGCCGCGGCGTTCTTTCTCCAGCACGGTGGAATAGACCCGGCCCGAACTGATGCTGTCGGTCTTGCGCGCGGCCACGCCGGTGAAGCGCTCATAGTGCCCAAGATCAAGATCGGTTTCCGCGCCATCATCGGTGACGAAGACTTCGCCATGCTCAAATGGCGACATCGTGCCGGGGTCGACGTTCAGGTAGGGGTCCAGCTTGCGCAGACGAACCGAAAAACCGCGTGCCTGAAGCAAGGCGCCCAAGGCCGCCGAGGCCAGACCCTTGCCCAGCGACGAGACCACACCGCCTGTGATGAAGATATAGCGTGCCATGTGATCGGAGACCCCCGTGAAATCAAAGTTTGTTGCAGGCAAAAACCAGCCAAACGCGCTGCGGAAAACCGCAGCACCACGGGATTTAAGCCTTACAGGATTCGTGCGTGTGAGGCAAGGCCTGCCGCAACATGCAGTTGCGGAACAAGGCCGTGCCTCAAGGTTTTGTGTTCGTTAGCTTAATCGGCCGCAGGGACCAGCGGTGAGTTGCCATCCGCGGAAGGCGGCAGCAGATCGTCGCCCGCAGGCAGGGCAGGGCTGCCATCTTGGTTCTGGGCGGGCGGTGTCGCGCTCAGCCGGTCGATGACCGACGAGCCTGCGGATTTTTCCGCCGCGATGATGGTCAGCGTGATCGAGGTGGCGATGAAACCAGCGGCAAGGATCCATGTCACCTTACCCAGTGCCGTCGCGGCAGAGCGGCCCGAAACGGCACCGCCGCCGCCACCACCCATGCCAAGGCCACCGCCCTCAGACCGTTGCAGCAGTACCACGGCGATCAGGCCGAGGGCCAGAATCAGGTGAATGATCAGAACGACATTTTCCATGGGTACGACAGCTTTCGGTTTTGGTTGGCGGGTATCTATTCGTCTTTGCCCATGGGGGCAAGGGTGGATTGCCGCCGAGCAGCGATCGGACTGGGGTGAAAAGCGGGGAGGGGGCACCAGACGGATGAAAGGCACGAGCAAAGACCGCCGCATGGGGGCGACGGTCTTTTGAAGCAGTACTCAACCACAATATGTAAGAGGGTTATCCTGGAATTAAGGTGGTGCAGACTCGCTTCGTAGGAATACTATAGCATGAAATGCGGGCAAATTCGCCCATTTTCTTTGCAGAGAAATGAAGGAATTGGCCTTGATCGGCGATGGACAGCCGATCCCCTCTGGGGCAGTCTGCCGCCATGCCTCATGATCATCCAGACCACGACCACCCCCATGCCCTGCTGCCGCCCGAGCCTGCGCTCAGGGTCAAGGCGCTGGAAACGCTGTTGACGGCCAAGGGGCTGATTGACCCCGCCGCATTGGATGAGATCATCGACACCTATGAGAACCGCATCGGCCCGCGCAACGGGGCCGAGGTCGTCGCCCGCGCGTGGAGCGATCCTGATTTTCGCGCGGCGCTGCTCAAGGATGCGACCGCCGTGGTGGCCGAGATGGGTTTCTTCGGGCGGCAAGGCGAGCATATGGTCGCGGTCGAGAATACGGATGAGGTGCATAACATCGTCGTCTGCACGCTGTGCTCCTGCTACCCTTGGCCGCTTCTGGGCATTCCGCCGGGTTGGTATAAATCCGACGCCTACCGCGCCCGCGTGGTGCGCGAACCGCGCAAGGTGCTGGCGGAATTCGGGGTGGACCTGCCCGCAGACACCGCCGTACGGGTCTGGGATTCAACAGCCGAGGTGCGCTATCTGGTGATCCCGCAGCGCCCGGCGGGAAGCGAGGGCTTGGATGTCGCGGCGCTGGCCGACCTTGTCACCCGCGACAGTATGATCGGCACCGGATTGGCCAAAGCGCCATGACCCGCGTGCATGATATGGGCGGGCGTTTCGGCGATGGCCCGGTCACGCCCGAGGCCGAAGACGTGATCTTTCACGCCGAGTGGCACCGCCGCGCGCTGGCGCTGACCTTGGCCACCGGCACCTTAGGCAAATGGAACATCGACGTGTCGCGCCATGCCCGCGAATGTCTCGCCCCCACTGATTACATGCGGTTCAGCTATTACGAAAAGTGGCTCGCCGGGGTGGCTGATATGTTGGTCGCCCGCGGGGTGGTCAGCCGTGAGGAACTGGCAGGCAAGGCCGATCCTGCGCCCAGCCCGCTGGCGGAAAAGGCGATGAAAGCGCCGCAGGTGGCTGGGGTGCTGGCCCGTGGCGGCCCGGCGGATCGCCCTTCGGACATCGCAGCGATCTTTGCGCCCGGCGATGCGGTCGTCACCCGCAAGCAGCCTGAAAACACAATTGTTCCGGGCGGCCACACCCGGCTGCCCGCCTATGCCGCGGGCGCGAAGGGCCGGGTGCTGCGGCTGCATGGCACGCATGTCTTGCCCGACAGCAACGCCCATGATCTGGGCGAAGCCCCTGAGCCGCTTTATGCCGTAGCCTTTCCGGCCTCTGAGCTTTGGGCGCATCCCGAACACCCCCGCGATGAGGTCGTGCTCGACCTGTGGCAAAGCTATCTGGAGGCCCCATGAGCGCCCCGGAACCCGTCTTTGAGGCGCCATGGCACGCGCATCTCTTCGCGCTGACGGTGCATCTGAACGAGAGTGGTCTTTTCGATTGGCCCTTTTGGGCCGACCGCTTTGGCGCGACTTTGGCACGGCATGGGCTGAGGCGAGAGTTGAACGGCGGAGAGGACTACTTCAACGCTTGGCTGGAAACCCTCGAAACCCTGCTGATCGACGCAGGCCATGCCCGCCCCGGTGATCTGCGCAGCCTGCGCGACGGGTGGGAGGCCGCCTATCTCAGCACGCCACATGGCGATCCGGTGCGTTTGAGCGCGGCAGGAAACGTCTAAACCCCCTCGCTGGCGCTCAGCGCGTTTTTCGAGTTTCACACGCCTGCCACTGTCGCTATACGGGCGCGGGACATCGCAAAGGAATATATCATGGCCAATGTCGTCGTTGTCGGCGCCCAATGGGGTGACGAGGGAAAAGGCAAGATCGTTGACTGGCTCAGCGAACGTGCCGATGTGATCGCACGCTTTCAAGGCGGGCATAACGCGGGCCACACTCTGGTCATCGACGGCAAGGTTTACAAGCTGCATGCGCTGCCTTCGGGCGTGGTGCGCGGCGGTAAGCTGTCGGTCATCGGCAATGGCGTGGTGCTGGACCCGTGGCACCTGCTGAAAGAGATCGAGACGATCGAAGGTCAGGGCGTCGAGATTAGCCCCGAGAACCTGATGATCGCGGAAAACACGCCGCTGATCCTGCCGTTCCACGGCGAATTGGACCGCGCCCGCGAAGAAGCGGCCAGCAAGGGCACCAAGATCGGCACCACCGGTCGTGGCATCGGCCCCTGTTACGAAGACAAAGTTGGCCGCCGCGCCATCCGCGTTGCCGATCTGGCCGACCCCGCGACCTTGGAAGCCCGCGTCGATCGTGCCCTGCAGCATCACGATCCGCTGCGCAAAGGTTTGGGCGTTGAGGCCATCGACCGCGACGCGCTGATCGCGCAACTGCAAGAGATTGCGCCGAAAATCCTGCCCTTCGCCGCGCCGGTTTGGAAAGTGTTGGCCGAGAAGCGCAAGGCTGGCAAACGCATCCTGTTCGAAGGGGCGCAGGGCGCTCTGCTGGACATCGACTTCGGCACCTATCCTTTTGTCACGTCTTCCAATGTGATTGCAGGGCAGGCGGCGACTGGCGTGGGCCTTGGCCCCACCGCCATCGATTATGTGCTGGGCATCGTCAAAGCCTATACCACACGCGTCGGTGAAGGCCCGTTCCCGACCGAATTGGAAGACGCCGACGGCCAGCGTTTGGGTGAGCGGGGCCATGAATTTGGCACCACCACCGGGCGCAAGCGCCGCTGCGGTTGGTTTGACGCGGCCCTGCTGCGCCAGACCTGTGCCACCTCTGGCATAACCGGCATATGCCTGACCAAGCTCGACGTGCTCGACGGGTTTGAGACGCTGAAGGTCTGCGTGGGCTATGAGCTGGATGGCGAACGACTCGACTATCTGCCGACCGCTGCCGAACAGCAGGCGCGCTGCGTGCCAATCTATGAAGAACTGCCGGGCTGGTCCGAATCGACCGAAGGCGCGCGCAGCTGGGCCGACCTGCCTGCCAATGCGATCAAATATGTGCGCCGGGTCGAAGAATTGATTCAATGCCCGGTCGCGCTGGTCTCAACCTCGCCAGAGCGGGAGGACACCATTCTGGTGACCGACCCTTTCGCGGACTGATCTGATGGCGCTGAGCTATAAGGCACGCCGCCGTTGGGCGCTGGTCATCCTACTGATCGGACTGCCGAGCTATATTGCCGTGGCGGTCTGGACGGTGGCCCAGTTCGACCGCCCGCCGGTGCTGCTTGAGCTTGGCATCTATGTCGCCCTTGGCATCGTCTGGGCGCTTCCGTTCAAATTTGTCTTTAAGGGCATCGGACAGGCAGACCCGGATGCGGGCGACGATCAGTAACAGCTAATAAAAAAGCGCCCCTCGGGGCGCTTTTTCGTATCCGCACTTTTGTCGGGGGTTTAACCCACGGCGCGGTGATCGGGGCGGTAGCCAATCTCATCGGAGACGGTGAACCGCCCGCCTTTGATTTTCTCGATCTTGCCTGCGCGCAGCAGTTGACCGAAGGAGCGCAGCCCGTCTTCGCGGGTGAAGTCCGGCAGCCCGATCGAGCGGACCTTGCCCATCAACTGCGGGCGAGAGAACTGGTCGCGCCCCTCGACAAAGGACATGTAAGACGCCGCCGCCTCAAGCAGTTCGGGCAGCTTGGTAGCGCCCATGTCGGCGGCGAAATCGGCAAAGCTTTCGGCATCGGGGTTGGTTTTGACCGGCTCGACCACGGCCGCCACACGGCGCGGACGCACGGGGCCAGCGCTGCGCAGCTTGTCGACGTCGATGCGCTGCTCGGCTACCAGTTTCAGCGGAGCAGAACGGGCGTCGGCCTTTGGCCGCTCGGTCCGGGCCGAACGGCTCACGGGGCGGCGCGGACGGACCACATCGGCCAAGTCTTCACGGTAGGCGTCATCCGAGGTCGCGGTGGTGGCGCGGCCACCCATCGCCTCATCGGCTTTCTTCGCGGCGACGGCGGCGCGAAGATGGGCAAAGGCATCGCGGCGCGTGGTGCTTTCGGCCTCGTCCATCTTGCTGTCGGTTTCCGCCATCAGACGCGACATGTCGGGGCCGGTCTCATCGTCGATGGTGGGCAGGCTGTGACGGGCCGCTTGCGCAGGCTCGGCTTGCTCTTCGATCTGTTCCGCTGCGGCTTCAACCTCTGCTGGTTCCTGCTCTGCGGCTTTAACCTCTTCGGGCTCTTCGCCTGCGGGTTCGTCTTCAACAGGCGCGGCTTCCGGCTCGGTCATCTCGACCGCGGGGGCGGGCGTTTCCTCGGCCTCTGCCGGGGTGGACGCGCCAAGTTCGGCCTCCAACGCGGCCAATTCGCGGGCCAGTTCGTCTTCATCCTCGGGCGACAGCGAAGAGCTGCGCGCTTTCTCGGCTTGCGCGGCGGGTGCCTCTTGCGGTGCCGGGTCAGAGACTTCTTCCAGATCGCCCCGGGCCACGGCGGCTTCGAGATCTGCGCGTTTGACCTTGATCACGCGCCCTTTGCGGGGCAGGTCGGCGGCGTCGATCTCCGGTGCGGCTTCGGCTTTAGGTTCCTCTTCGTCCTCTGCGTCGAACAGGCTCTCATCCGTCTCGGCGACTTCTGCTTCGTCTTCTTCTTCGGCCTCAAGACGGTTGAGGATGTCAGCGAGATCGTCGTCGTCCTCTTCCGCTTCGTCTTGCGCCATCTCTGTGGCTTCATCGGCGTCCAGCGCATCTTCGATGTCGCGACGTGCGGCGTCGATGGCGGCTTGGCTCTCTTCGGATTCGACCTGCGTTTCGGCGGTGGCACGGGCCACTTGGGGCGCGGCTGCTTCTTCCTCGTCGTAGCTTGCGGCCTCATCCTCGTCCTGCTGGGCGACCACGGCGCGGATGCGCTGCAGTTTGGCGGCGATGCTGTCGGCGGGGGCGGCGCTTGCGGCGGGCGTCTCTTCGACGCTGGCGGCCTGCGCTTCATCCTCGTAGTGGGACTGCGGCTGCGGGCTGGCGGCAAAGAACGCCTCGGCGTCGCTGGTGTCTTCTTCCTCTGCTTCGGCTGCCGGTGCAGGCTCGGCGGCAGGGGCGGGCTCCGCCTTTTCGACGGCTTCAGCGATCTGAGGTTCGGCTGCTGCTGGGGCTTCCACGGCGGCGGTGTCGGCGATCTCAGCCTTAAGGGGGGCTGGCGCTTCTTCTTGGACGGGCGCAGGCTCTGCCGCGGCGGGTGCTTGCGGCGCTGCGGTTTCGGCCTGAGCCGGAGCGGCTGCGGCAGGTGCTGCTGCCGGGGGCGCTTGGGCCGGAGCCTCGGCGCTTTGGTTCTCCAGCGCGCTCAGCACGATCTTGCCTTCCTGCTCACGGGCTTGCACCCGGCGGGAGACTTCGCGCTGCGCGATCCGGGTGAGCATCTCAGCATCCGGTTGTGGCGGCTCGGCACCGAAGTAACGGTCATCCGAGGCCAGATCGCGGAAATACTCGGCAATGGCCTTCATGGTGCCGAAGGAATCGTCGAAGCCTTCCAGCGTACACGAAAAAGTGCCATAGGAGACCGTCAAGATTTTGTTGCTGTTCATCATCGGATGCTCGTCCTCTGCGGTGTTGCAGGTATCGTTTACCACGATGTCCAAGACCAAAGCGGCTCGAATCTGTGCCATTCAACGTATGATTTCAAGGCAAGATTAAGGCAGATTTCCGAAAGGGGCACTAATTGACCACTTCAGACCAAATCGTGCGGGACCACAAACCAGTCACGCTGCTCGGCGGCGGAGAGGTCTTTGAGGGAGACATCGGCGCGGCACTGGCGCTGGCACCCACCTGCGTTGCGGCCGACAGTGGCGCCGCGCTGGCTCTGGCGGCAGGGGTGGAATTGGCGGCGGTCATCGGCGATTTCGATTCCGCCCCGGCAGAGGTGTTGGCACGGATCCCATCAGAGCGGTGTCACCGGGTCGCCGAGCAAGAGAGCACGGATTTCGACAAGGCGCTGACCCGGATCGACGCGCCGCTGGTGCTGGGGGTTGGTTTTACCGGGGCGCGGCTGGACCATCAGCTTGCGGCCTTTAATACGCTCGCCACCTATCCGGATCGGCCCTGCATCTTGTTGGGCGCGCATGAGATCGTGCTGCTCGCGCAGCCGCGCATCACCCTACCGACGGAGGCGGGGGATGTGGTCTCTCTCATGCCATTGGCGCCGGTGACGGGGCGCAGTCGTAGATTGGAATGGCCGATTGACGGGCTGGATTTTGCGCCTGGTGGCCGAGTTGGCACGTCGAACCGCGCTTTGGGGCCCGTCGCGCTTGAGATGGACGGCCCCGATATGCTGCTGATCCTGCCGCGTCGTCTTATGGCGCCACTGGCGGCACAACTGCTGCGGCCAGATCACGCGCAGTGGCCCGCTCGCGCATGATCACGTAGAGACCCGCGCTGACGCTGATCAGAATGCCCAAACCTGCGAGTGGATTGGGCAGGTCGGAGAAGATGAGCAAACCAAGCAGCGTGGCGAAGGGGATTTCAAGGTATTGCATCGGCGCCAATGTGGCCGATGGGGCAAAGCGCAAGGACCATGTCATCAGCAGATGCGCGATCGTACCGAGAACCCCGATGCCGAGCAGCAGGGTCCAGTCGAAGGCATCGGGTTGTATGATCTGCAAAGGCGCGAACTCCGTGATGGCGCCGAGCGCCAGCAACGGCAGGATCATCACGACAGCCATCACCCCGCTCACGGCCTGCAGGCTGATCGGGTCCGTCTCCTTGGCGACCTGGCGGGTGACCAGCATGAAGAATGAAAAGACGACCGCCACGACGATCGGCAGCAGTGCGGGCCAGCCGACGTCCACGAAACTCGGCTGCACGATGAGAAGCGTACCGAGAAACCCAACGATGCTCGCGCCCAAACGTCTTGGGCCGACCTCTTCCTTTAAGATGAGTTTGCCGAGCAGCAACATGAAAAAAGGCATGACGAAAGCAATGGCAACGGCATCGGCGAGGGGCAGGTATTTCAACGCGGTGAACATGGCGGCAATGCCCGCCATATGCAGCAGGGTGCGCAGAAGGGTCAGCCGAAACACCCGCCCGCGCATGTGCCAGACGCGGCCAGAGTACCACACGATTGGAAACAGGATCAGCGCCTGAAGGGCGAAGCGGAGCAGCACCACCTGTCCCAAGGGGACCGAAGCGCCCAGTAGCTTGGCCACCGCATCGCCCACGGGCGCTACGATGCAGAAGCCCATCATCAGGGCTATTCCGATAAGGGGCCGATCCTGTTGCATTGCGTTACGCTAAGGAAGGTTTGTGCTTAATGCAATCTTTGGTTGAGGCTGGCTCATTTGTATCGCGTCCTTTTCGCAGAGGCAGAGGCAGAGGCAGAGGCAGAGGCAGAGGCAGAGGCAGAGGCAGAGGCAGAGGCAGGATGCGGGTGGAAAGGCTGACAAAAGGACTGGCATCGAAGGGGACGTTGATTGCGATTGCCTGCTTACGAAGACCCGGCGGTGGACAGTGGACTATGCAAACCTAGTACCCCCAAAAGGACTTTCGTCTTGTCCTAAACGCAACCAGCGCCGCGAATGCGACTGACACTTGCCCGACAGAAGGGCGTCCGGCGCCTGTGGTCCCGGTTTCGTTCCGGGCCTCAGGTTCAAGCCGCGGGGCGGCTCAGGTTCACCCGGTTTCGACCGTGGGTTTTCGCAGCGTAGAGGGCCTGATCCGCCTGAGCCATCAACGCTTCCGAGGATAGCGGGCGGCCCTCTTCCTCCATCGGGCCGACGGAGAGACCGATGCTGATGGTCACATGTATCGGTAGGGGAGTGCCGGGAACGACGAAGCCGCGATTGCCGATATCGGCACAGATCGCCGCCGCCGTTTTTTCGGCATCCGCAAGGTTGGTCCCCGGCATGACGATAAGGAATTCCTCCCCGCCAATCCGCGCGACAAGGTCCATGCCGCGCAGATTGTTGCGCAGCCGTTCCGCCGTTTGCACCAGCACCGAATCCCCCGCGGCATGGCCATAGCGGTCATTGATGCCTTTGAAATGATCCAGATCGGCGACCATCACCGAAAAAGGGCGGGCGGTTTCAAGTGCATGTTCCGCGATGTGATCCAGATGGGGCAGGGCATAGCGGCGATTGTGCAGCCCCGTCAGAGGGTCGAAAACGGCAGCCTTCAGTCCTGTGCGTACCGTATCGCGAAGTTGGTCCGTCATCCGTTTGCGCCGCAAGATCGCATGAAGACGCAGGGCCATTTCCGCGGGGTTGAAGCCTTCGGTCATCAGATCGTCTGCCCCCAGATCTAGGGCAGTGGCAGCAAGCGCCGCATCCGGGGCCAGTTGCACCACCAGCAGCCCGGTATGGCGGGTTTGCGCATTGGCGCGTAGGGTCGAGATTAGGCGCAGAGCCGCCGTGGCAGGCACGGGATCTTGAGGCAGGACCAATACAAAGGCGTCTGGCGGCCCGTTTGCGGCGGCGGCGCGAATGGCCTCCTCCGGGTTGGCGAGGGTGAGGCGCGCGCGCAGTTGGGGGCGGAGGTGTTTGGCCCAATTCACGCTCATCGCGCTGTCGGAATGGATGATCACACAGTGGCTGCGGGCTGTGAATTCCGCCGTAAATTGAGCCGCGGGTTCCGCCAACCCAAGCGCGCGTGACGTGTCATCGCGCATCTCCCATTCGTCAGCCGCATTGCGGGCACGGATGAGACTGCGCGCCCGGCCTAGCAATAGCGTGCAATCAAGCGGTTTGAGCAACACGTCGTTTGCCCCCGCTTCGAGCGCGGCAAACCTATCCACCGCCTGATCGCCGTTGCCGATGGCCAGCACCGGAAGCTGCGCGCTATCGCCAGAGGCTTTGAGCGCGCGGCATAGGTCCGCCGCCCCGCCACCCGGCAGGGTCAGGGCGCAGATCACCAGATCCGGCGGGTTGGCCCGCACGCAGGTCAAAGCCTCTTCCATATTCTCTGCCTGCACGACGTGATAGTATGCCGCACAGAGCTTGACCTTGAGGGCGATCCGATTGGTTGCAATCGCATCTGCAATAAGGATGGTCCCTTGCACGACAGCTCCTTCACCGTACAAATCAGTTTGATGAGACTGTCTTTGCCCCTTAATGGTTAACAAAGGGTTTCCAACCTTCAGCAAAAGACGGTTTTCAATGTCCTATACCCAAGATTCCGCCGAAACTTTGGCACTTCAGGCGCTGGGCTGGCTCGCGGCGAATGATGATCTATTGCCGGTGTTTCTGGGCAGTACGGGCGCGTCCGAAGCGGACCTAACGAAACAGGCCAGCGACCCTATTTTTCTGGGCGCTGTGCTGGATTTTCTGATGATGGACGACGCCTGGGTCATCGGGTTTTGCGACCATCTGGCGATACCCTATGAACGGATCATGCAAGCCCGCGCGGCGCTGCCCGGTGGGGAGCAGGTGCATTGGACTTAAGAAACGTTAAGGGTCTGCTCTTTGACAAGGACGGCACCCTTTTTGACTTTGCCGCGACTTGGGAACCTTGGGCCGAAGCCTTCTTGCTGCGGGTCTGTGATGGGGAGCGTGAAATGGCCGCGCGGGTCGGCGCAGACATTGGCTTTGACCTTGCCACCCGCCGCTTTGCCCCAGACAGTATCGCCATCGCTGGCACACCGCAGCAGGTGGTCGATGCCTTGGCCCCGCATTTCCCTGAACGGCCGCCTTCGGACCTTCTAGAATTAATCAATGCCGAGGCGGCCCGTGCGCCGCAGCGCGAGGCGGTGCCGCTCAGACCGTTTTTGCAGGGACTGCGCGACCGGGGGCTGCGCCTCGGCGTGGCGACCAATGATGCGGAACACCCCGCGCGCGCGCACCTGCTGGCGGCGGGGGTGGTTGATATGTTCGACTTTATCGCAGGGTTCGACAGTGGGCATGGGGGCAAGCCATCTCCGGGGCAGTTGCACGCCTTTGCGACGCATGTGGGCCTGCCGGCCTCCTCCATCGCGATGGTCGGCGACAGCATTCATGATCTAGCAGCCGCGCGCGTGGCGGGCATGGGGCGGATCGCGGTGTTGACCGGACCGGCCACAGCGGAAGATCTCGCCCCGCACGCCGATCTGGTCTTGCCGGATATCGGCCATTTGCCGGGGCGGTTGATTTAAGGCCGGCTTAATCCTTGATCACCCGCGCGCCTTCAAGAATTCCCTCTTCGAGGGTATCCCCACGCAGGACCGAGATATCGCCCGTCGTCTCCAACACAACGGCACGCACCTCCGAAAAGCGCAGCGCATTGGCCTCCCGCAACTTGGCAATCAGGTCGGCGCGCGCGACGCGGGTTTCGCTTAGGGCGGCGTCGAATATCTCACCATCCCGCATCAGGATCACGGGCTCGTTCTGCACGACTTTTTCGAATTGGTCAGAGGCTTGCCGTATCCGCGCGATGACGAATTGCGCACCAAGCAGGGCGGAAATGGCTAAGGTCGGCTGCGCAAACTCTGGCCAAGTGGTGGCCTGACAGGCCCCGGCAAGCAGCGAGCCTGTGGCGACCGTGGCGACGAAGTCAAAGGCGGTCATCTTTGAAAAAGTGCGCAGCCCGATCACGCGGACCACAAAGATCACCCAAGTCAGCGGAATGGCGGAAAGCAAGAGCGCCCGGGCGAGGATATCGAGCGGAACGTGGTCGAAAAACATCACCCGTGCCCCCCGTTCAATGCCTTGCCCCGCTGGATAAAGAACCGCCCCAAAAGCACCACCATCGCCATGGCAATCAGCCCCAGATAGCGCTCATAGATGCCGTCGATCCCGGTGGGCAGGAAGAAGAACGGCGGGGCGGAGACCAGCCACAGAAGCGAGATCACCTTGAGCGCCTTGGCAAGGAACGCAGAGATATCAGCGAAACCTTTCGACAGCAGCCAAGGCACGGTGAGCATAATCAGCCCAAGCGCGTAGACCAGATAGACATGGATCACCACGCCATCGGAATCGCGGTCCCCGTATTCGTTTCTTGCGCCGACCAGAAAAACGATGAGCCCCAGAAGGGCAAGGCCAATGGTGGCGATGCTCCACCACCGATCGCCGAAATGCACATGGGCACAAAGCAGGGCGCAGGCAATCAGCGCGGCGGAGAAGGCATAGATGCCGATGTCGACGATGAATTCATACCGCCCCGCACCTAAATCGCTGATCGTGTCGGCGATCCAGTCATGATTCGGCACCACAAAATCCGCGATCAGGATCGAGACGGCGAATATCACACAGCCAAGGATGGCGACCCAGCCCAGACAAATCATAAACCCCGGCGCGCTGTGCTGCCGGGGGGCTGTGACGTCATTGCTCATATTTAGACACCCTTTTTTACTTGAGGTCTGACACCAAGGTCAGACCCAGACCCTCAGTCCGATAGCCGCGAGCGTTCTTCGGCGTTGGGGCTTCCTGCGGGGGCTTCGTCCAATGTGGCCTCGGGGCGGTGCAGGTCTTTTTGAGGTTTCTTGGGCGGTGTCTTGTCTTCGTCTTTCGGGTGTTTGGGATCATCGCTCATGGATATGCTCCTCACTGGCTGGGGAGAGGCGGGGCGTCGCCTCTTCTCTCCAATACCGAACGCGCGGAATGTGGCGGCGGTTCCGGGTGCGATTCCGGGCTTGGCGTGGCCGGACGGGCAACGCAATTTCCTGACAACTGTATTCATCAGGCCAATCTTAACCACTGCAACGGCAATCTGCTCTCGGGAAAAATGGGAATGAGGCAGTCATGCACGGGCTTATCAACCGCAGCATTCAGAACTACTTTTGTGCCAACTACGGGCAGAGACTTTGGGCCGAGGTGGCCTCTCGGGCCGGGTTGGACTTTACCGAATTCGAGGCGATGCTGACCTATTCGGATCATGTCACCCCGGCTGTCCTTGAGGCGGTCTGCGACGTGCTGGACCGACCCCGGGCCGAGGTGATGGAAGACGTCGGCACCTTTCTTGTGGCGCAACCGGGCTATGAGGCTGTGCGGCGTTTGCTGCGCTTTGGCGGGGTGAGCTTCAGTGACTTTTTGCAATCGCTCGACGATTTGCCGGACCGGACGCGCCTTGCCCTATCCGAACTGCATTTGCCTTGGGTCGAACTGCGCGAAGACCCCGATGGCCAGTATTCCTTGATCTGCGAAGCCCCGCTCGTTGGCTATGGCTACCTTATGATGGGGGTCTTGCGGGCCATGGCCGATGACTATGGCGCGCTGGTGCTGTTGGAACACTGTGGGCGATCGGATGGCATCGAGGTGCTGAAGATCATTTTGGTCGAGGCCGAATTCTCGGAAGGGCGCCGGTTTGAGCTTGGGGCGCGGGCATGAGCGTAGGGTGCCATGATCCGGCGGTTCTGGACAAACTATGTCCGATGCATCTGCTGTTGTCTGCCAATGGCGAGATCCGCCACGCCGGGCCGACGATCCAAAAGCTGCGCCCGCAGTCCCCGTTGGCGGGGCGGCATTTTCTGGAAACCGTCACCGTTAAGCGGCCCCGCGGGATTGACGGGATGAAAGACCTGCACCGGGCCACGGGGGTAAAGCTGCACCTCGCCTTTCGCGATTCCCCCCGGACCGAGCTTAAGGGGCTGCTGGTGCCCTTGGGGGATCGGCGGCTGATCGTGAACCTCTCTTTCGGGATTTCGATTTTCGACGGGGTGCAGGACTATGCATTGACCAATGCGGATTTCGCCGCCACCGATCTGGCGATCGAGATGCTCTATCTGATGGAGGCGAAATCAGCCGCGATGGAGGCCTCCCGCCGCCTGAACCTGCGCCTGCAAGAGGCGCGAATCACTGCAGAGGAACAGGCCTTTACCGATACGCTGACGGGGCTGAAAAACCGCCGCGCGCTGAACGCGGTGCTGGAGCGGTTGATCACCGCCGGAGAGGGGTTCGCGGTGATGCATGTCGATCTCGATTACTTCAAGGCGGTGAATGACAGTCTGGGCCATGCCGCGGGCGATCATGTGCTGCAAGTTGTCGCCCGGATCATGCAACAAGAAACCCGAAGCTCTGACATGGTGGTGCGGTTGGGCGGAGATGAGTTCACCGTGGTTCTGCCCGATGTGCGCGGCGAGGGCATATTGAGGCGGATTGGCCAGCGGATCATCGACCGGCTGGAAGAGCCAATCCGCTACAAGGGGGAAGTTTGCAAGGTTTCCGCCAGCATCGGCACGGTCTGGATCCAGCGCGGCGATCGGCGACCGCGTGAGGTGGTTCTGGCCAATGCAGATGCCGCGCTCTATGCCTCGAAACACGCTGGCCGTGCGCGCCACACGTTCTTTGACCCCGCCCTGCGGGCCGTGGCCGGGCCTGCTGCCGCGCCCGGTCAAAACGGTGGCAGCTAATCGCTCGGGGCACAGTCACGCGGATCAGAAAGCCATGGCGGCAGTGGACCGCGCAGATTGCCTGTCGTATCACAACGGCATGAAATCGCCCCTGCATCTGCTCCGCCGCCTGCGCCAACGCCTGCACGACGCCCGCCGCCGGGCGCGCTTTGCCGCTTCCTTGCAGCATCTGCACGGGCCGAGCAAACTGGACGTGGCCCTGGGGGAGGTGGTGCTGATCGCCTTGGTGCGCGACGGCAGCTATTACCTCGACGCCTTTTTTCGCCATTACCGCGCGATGGGCGTGCAACATTTCGTTTTCATCGACAACGGCTCGCGCGATGACACCATCGCCCGGATCAAAGCGCAGAAAGGCACTGTGATCGACCGCTGCACCCTGCCGCTGGCCGAGTACGAAGACCTGATCCGCCAGTATCCCGCGCAGACCTATGGCAGAAATCGCTGGTGTCTCTATGTCGATATGGACGAGATTTTCGATTTCGAAGGGCGCAGCCAGATTGGCATCAAGGGGCTGACCGCCTATCTCGAACAGCAGGGCTATACCGCCTTAATGGCGCAGATGCTTGAGATGTTCCCCAAAACCAGCCTCGCTGCCGCGGCGGGGGTGCCCTATAAACAAGCGCTGCAATCCTTTCTCTATTATGACATCAGCGCGGTGCGCAAAACCGACTACCACAGTCCGGAAATTCCGTTCTCCGCGCTGCTGGCCGATAATGATCTTTCCAACGATGCGGTGAAGTTCGCCTTTGGCGGCGTGCGCGGCAAGGTCTTTGGAGAGAACTGTTGCCTGACGAAACATCCGCTGATCTTCAACGGGCCAGAGGTCACACCGGCGCCGCATCCGCATCTGTCCTGCGGGCTGCGCGTGGCGGATATGACGGCAGTGATCAAACACTACAAGTTCGCCAATGACGCCGCCGCGCGGGATGCCGAGACGCTGGGCGCGGGCAATCTGGCGCATGGCGAAGACGCACGCCGCATGGCGGTGATCGGGCAAAACCCCGATGTCTCGCTCTTCTCGCTGGACGCGCGGCGTTGGAACCGGGTCGAACTTCTGTACCGCGCGGGCTTTCTGGTACCCTCCGACAGCTACAGCGCCCATGTCGCCGCTTGGCGTGATGAGCATGCCGCATGAGCATCGGCGCCGTTGTCATCGGACGCAATGAAGGCGCCCGGCTGGAGCGGTCCTTGCAGGCTTTGGCGGGGCAGGTGGCGCAGATTGTCTATGTCGACAGCGGCTCAACCGATGGGTCCGTCGCTGCGGCGCGGGGGCTGGGCGCGGAAGTGGTCGAACTGGACATGCAGCAGCCCTTCACCGCCGCGCGGGCCCGCAATGCGGGCGTGGCGGCATTGGGCGAAGGGATTACGCTGGTGCAATTCCTTGATGGCGATTGCATCCTGCGGGACGGTTGGCTGGCGGCGGCTGAGGCCCATCTGAACGCGCATCCTCAACTCGCCGTGGTCTGCGGCAGACGTCGCGAGGAACATCCCCAAACCTCGATTTACAACAGTCTGATCGACGCAGAATGGGACACGCCGCCGGGCGAGGCGCGCGCCTGTGGTGGCGATGCGCTGATACGGCTTGAGGCGCTCCGCGCCGTGGGTGGCTACCGGGCAGAGATGATCGCCGGAGAAGAACCAGAACTGTGCCAGCGGCTGCGCCGGGCGGGTTGGCAGATATGGCGGCTCGACGCCGAGATGACATGGCATGACGCGCAGATCACCCGGTTCAGCCAGTGGTGGCGGCGCAGCCTGCGTGCTGGTCACGCCTTTGCCGAAGGGGCGGCGCTGCATGGCGCTGGTCCCGATCGCCATTGGGTGGCCGAGACGCGCCGCGCCGTGCTTTGGGGCGCGCTTTTGCCTGCGGTGATTTTGCTGCTGGCGCTGTTGACGCCGTGGGCCGCAGTCGGGCTGATGCTGCTCTACCCACTGCAACTCTTGCGGTTGATCTGGCGCGGGGGGGCGGCTTGGGGCTTTTTCACCCTGCTGGGCAAATTCCCCGAAGCCTTGGGCGTGCTGAAGTATCACATGCGCCGCGATGGGCGGATCATCGAATACCGCTGACGCCTAGCGCGTCCGCCAAGCCTCAAGCGTCAGGCGCGGGAGGATCGCGAAACAGCGCGCATAGCGCGGCACCATCCGCGCCGGGCTCTGCAGGGCACGCCAAAACCATTCCAAAGCCAGCATCCGCATCCATTTCGGCGCACGGCGCTGCCGCCCGGCCAAAAAATCCAATCCTGCCCCGACAGAGGCGAACCCCACCCCCGGCGCAACCTCACGCCCGCGCGCGGCGAGCATCTCTTGTTTGGGCGCACCTAGTGCCAGAAAACACAGACGCGCCCCGCTGTTGGCGATGTTGCGCAGGGCGGTATCCGCTTCGGCGCTTTCGGGGTCAAAGCCCATCGGCGGGGCGGCGATGTGGCAAATCTCCAGCCCCGGCACACGGGCCCGCAGGGCTGCTGCGGCCCCGTGAAGGGCTTCCTCATCACTGCCGAAGAACGCGATGGGCAACGATTGCTCGGCGGCCAATTCGCAAAGCGGGATGATCAGATCAGAGCCGGGCATCAAGGCAACCGGCTGCTTGGCCAGTTGCGACAGCCAGACAACGGGGCGGCCATCGGCCACGATCAGATCCTGCGCATGATAGGCAGCGGCAAAACCCGCATTGCGGGGCAGTTTGGTCAGATGGTCGAGGTTGAGCGTGGCAAGCGCGAATCCTTGGCCCTTGGCAAAGCGCGCGCGCAGGGCCTGAAACAATGCGGCCCTTGTCGCCACATTAACCACCACCGCGGCATCGCCCTTGCCATACTTCATACCGCGCGCCCCGCCTCTGGGCTGCCACAGGCAGGCGCAAGGGGGGAAGGCGCACGCTTTATGTAATTGATTTCACATGCCATCTATCAACCACGCCCGTGCCAGATTGAACCTGCCGCAAAACTAGCGGGATGACAGGGCTGGGGCCAGATGGTATTTTCGCCCCGCCCCATCCTGCCGCGCATTCGTCCGGCTTTCGTGAAGGACATCATGCCAAATCCCGTCGCCTATCTGATGCTGCTGATCTGGCCCTTCGTCTGTCTGGGGCTGTTTCGCAACCTGCCGCTGCAGCGGGCGCTGATCTGGTCGATCTTGGGGGGCTATCTTTTCCTGCCGCCGCTGGCCGAATTTAACCTGCCGCTGGTGCCGGGCCTCGACAAAGTGTCGATCCCGAACCTGAGCGTTTTGTTGATCATCTGGCTGGGCACGCAAGAGAAACTGCAGCTTTGGCCCGCCTCTCGTTTGGCGGGGTTCTTGGTGGTGGGGCTGGTCTTTTCCGCTGTGCCCACGGTGCTGACCAATGGCGATCCGATCCTGTTTCAGGCAATCCGAGGGTTCGAGCCGATCCTCTTTCCCGTGGACGCCCTGCCGGGGCTGTCGATCCGCGACATCGGGTCGGTCTTGATCGGCCAGATGCTGATGCTGGTGCCCTTCTTGTTGGCGCGGCAGTTCCTTGCGGACGAAGAGGGCCTGCGCGAGCTTTTGCTGGCCTTCATGATCGGCGGGCTTATCTATTCCGTGCCCTCGCTCTTCGAAATTCGTTTCTCTCCGCAGCTAAACACCTGGATCTACGGATTCTTTCAGCACTCCTTTGAGCAGATGATGCGCAATGGTGGCTTCCGGCCCATCGTGTTTCTGCCGCACGCGCTGTGGCTGGCGATTTTCATGTGTATCGCGCTGTTGTCGGCGGTTGCGCTGGCGCGGCAGACCCCGGTGATCGACCGTTGGAAAATGCTGCTGTTGGCGGCCTTTTTGGGCGTGGTCCTGCTGCTGTGCAAAAGCCTTGCCTCCATCGCCTATGCGCTGCTTTTGGTGCCGATGGTGCTGCTGGTCCCGGCGCGCTGGCAGATCCGTCTGGCGGTGGTCTTTGCGGCGGTGGCGGTGATCTATCCGATGCTGCGCAACGCGGGGTTGATCCCGCTTGATGCCATCCTCGCGCAGGCCGAGGCGATCAGCGCGGACCGGGCGCAATCGCTTGGCTATCGTTTCATGAACGAAGAACGGCTGCTGGCAAGAGCCGCCGAAAAACCATGGTTCGGCTGGGGCGGATGGGGGCGCAACCTGATCCGGGATGCGACCAACGGCAATATCCTTTCCGTCCCGGACGGACGTTGGATCATCGTTTTCGGCACCTTCGGCTGGGTCGGGTATCTTTGCGAGATGGGTCTTTTGGCGCTGCCGATCTTTCTTATGGGGCTACACCTCTACCGGCAGGGGGATGCGGGCCTATCCCCTTGGGTCGCGCCGCTGCTTTTGATCCTTGGCATTACCATGATGGACATGTTGCTTAATGCCACGCTGACGCCGCTTACTTGGCTTACGGCCGGGGCGATCCTCGGTCATGCCGAGGGTCTGGCGGCGGCGCGCAGGGGGCAGACCGCACTTGATGCCAGCGCAAATCCTGCGCTGCAGGCAAAGCGGACGGTTTTCTGAACTGGCATCTGCTCACCGTTCCGTGAAGCGATTTTGTCCAGAATAGACCCAAGGGCACGCTCTTGGCTCATTTTTGACAGATTTGCCTGTTGTATGCTGCACCCGAAGCTTAAATTGAACCTTGAAGGCTCATCACTGTAGTCGAACGGGCGATGGGACATGTGTCGCAATGAATAGCACAGACAAAACTCTTGCACGCGATGATATCGCGATTGTCGGCATATCGGTGAACGTGCCGGGGGCCGAAGGAGTCGACGCCTATTGGGCGAACCTGCGCGATGGCGTGAGCGCGCTCAAGCGGCGCGACGCGGCCGAGCTGCGCGCCGCCGGAGAGAGCGCCGAACGTATGGCCCGGCCAAACTACGTGCCCGTCACCGCCGAGATGCCCGGTTTCGACATGTTCGACGCCGAGTTCTTCGGCTTTTCCCCAAAAGACGCCGCCATCCTCGACCCGCAGCACCGCAAATTTCTTGAGGTCGCTTGGGAGGCGATGGAGCAGGCGGGGCATATGCCCGAAAGCCTTTCCGGCCCCGTCGGTGTCTATGCGGGCTGTGGCATGGGCAGCTATTTCTATTTCAACATCTGCTCGAACCCCGATCTGGTTGATGACGTGGGCATGTTTCTGCTGCGGCATACCGGCAATGACAAAGATTTCCTCTCGACCCGGGTCAGCCATGTGTTTGACCTCAAAGGCCCGTCGATCAACCTGCAAACCGCCTGTTCGACCTCGCTGGTGGCGATCCACTATGCGGCGCAGGCGCTGCGCGCGGGTGAGATCAACATGGCACTGGCGGGTGGGGTGACGATCGAGCTGCCTCAGGGCCGGGGCTATGAATTTAAAGAGAATGAAATCCTCTCTCCCGACGGCGAATGCCACGCTTTCGACCACCGCGCACAGGGCACCGTCTTTGGCTCTGGCGCGGGGGCGGTGGCGCTGCGGCGGTTGGAAGATGCCATTGCGGATGGCGATCCTATTTGGGCGGTCATCAAAGGCTCGGCGGTCAACAACGACGGCGCGGCCAAGGCGGGCTATCTGGCCCCTTCGGTTGATGGGCAGACGGCGGCCATTGCCCGCGCGCTCGACAATGCAGGCGTGGCGGCGCAGAGCATCGGCATGGTCGAATGCCACGGCACCGGCACCTATCTAGGCGATCCGATTGAGGTCGCCGCCCTGACCCAAGCCTACCGGGCCGAGACGCAGGCCGAAGATTTCTGCCGCATCGGGTCGGTCAAAACCAACATCGGCCATCTCGACACTGCGGCGGGTGTGGCGGGGCTGGCCAAGGCGGCGCTGGCGTTGCACCACCAGCAAATCCCCCCCTCGCTGGGCTATGAAGCGCCGAACCCGGCGATCCCCTTCGAAGGCTCGCCTTTCCGCGTGAACGACCGGCTTTATGACTGGCCCGCCCAAGCCGCACCCCGGCGTGCCGCGGTCAATGCGCTTGGCGTTGGCGGGACCAACGCGCATATGATCTTGGAAGAGGCGCCCGCCCGCGCGGCGTCGGAAGAAAGCGATTTCCCGTTCCATGTGCTCTGCCTCTCGGGCCGGAACAAAGCGGCGTTGGACGCCAACAGCGCCGCCCTCGCGGCGCATTTGCGCGCGCATCCCGAACAGCCCTTAGCCGATGTCTCCTTCACCCTGAAAGAGGGCCGTCGGGGTTTCGACAAACGCCGCATCTTGGTCGCCGAAACCCATGAAGAAGCCGCAGCCCTTTTGGAAGGCGGCGACAGCCGCCGTGTCTTTACCCATGACCACCTTGGCCCCGAGGCTGAGGTCGTTTTCATGTTCCCCGGCGGCGGCGCGCAATATGCCGATATGGCCCGCGACCTTTATGAAACCGAGCCGGTCTTTGCCGAATGGATGGACCGGGGGCTCGACCATCTCGCGCCGCAGCTTGAGTATGACATCCGCGCGATCTGGCTGCCGGAACCCGAAGACCGCGCGGCGGCAGAAGCCAAGCTGAAACGGCCTTCGGTGCAATTGCCGCTGATCATGATCGTCGAATACGCGCTGGCGCAGCTTTGGCTCTCTTGGGGGGTGAAACCCGCGGCGATGGTGGGGCATTCCATGGGCGAAAATGTCGCCGCCTGCCTTGCCGGGGTGATGCGCTTTGAGGAATGCATCGACCTTGTCCTGCTGCGCGGGCGGCTCTTTGATGAGGTGCCAGCAGGCGGGATGATCAGCATCTCCGCTCCGCTGGATCAGATCACGCCACTTCTGGGCGAAGGGCTTGATATCGCCAGCGTCAACGGCCCGGAACTGATCGCGGTCTCTGGCCCGGACGACGCGCTAAAGGCGCTGCAAGCACGGTTGGATGCAGCCGTTCTCGACCACCAGCGCATCGCCATCGACATCGCCGCCCACTCGCGGATGCTGGACCCGATCCTTGACCGATACCGCGCTTTCCTTGCCACGCTTGACCTGCGCGCGCCGCAGATGCCCTTTTTGTCCAACCGAACAGGCAAGATGATCACGGCGCAGATGGCGGCGGACCCCGACTATTGGGTCGAACAGCTGCGCAACACGGTGAATTTCGCCGATTGTATCAGCACGTTGAGCGCTGACGCGCGGCGGGTCTTCCTAGAGGTCGGACCGGGCAAGGCGCTTTCCGCCTTGGCGCAGATGAACGCGGATGTGGCACCGGGGCAGGTGATGTCTTCGTTGCGCCACCCCGAGCAAGAAATTGCGGATGATGTCTATTTCCTCAGCGTGATCGGGCGGCTTTGGGCCTCGGGGGTCGAAGCTGACTGGGCGCAGATCTGGGGCGAGGCACGGCGCAACCGCGTGGTGCTGCCGACCTATCAATTCCAACGTGCGCGTTATTTCATCGAACCGGGAGAGGCCGCGACCCGCCCCGCAGAGCAACCGCTGCAACGGCTGGATGACATCAGCGATTGGGGCGCGCTGCCGCATTGGCAACCGCGCTACGCCGAAGGGGATATGGCGCTCTCCGGCCCGGTGAACTGGCTTATCTTCGCCGATACGGCGGGGCCGGGGGCCGAGGCCGCCGCGCGGTTGCGTGCCAAAGGGTATCGCGTGGTGCAGGTCACGGCGGGGGATGCCTTTGCCCGCGTCACCACAGATCATTTCACGCTGGCCCCAGAACAGGGACGGTCGGGCTATGACCAGTTGATCGCGACGCTTCAGGCCGAAAGGCAAATGCCCGACCGGATCGCGCATTTCTGGCTGACCGATGATCAGGTCGCCCCGCGCCCCGGTTCCAGCAGGTTTGACCGCAATATTGAACAGGGGTTCTGGAGCCTGACGTGGCTCGCGCAGTCCTTGGCCGAGGCCGAGATTGACGCGCCGCTGCACCTTGACGTCTTCACCACCGGTGGGGCGCAGATCGCGGAAGAGGGGCTGGCCTATCCCGAAAAGGCGCTGATCTCTGGCCCCGTCGGCGTCATGGCACGAGAGGTGCCGGGGCTGACGGCGAGCCAGATTGACCTGCCCGTCGCAGCACCCGTGGCACCGGCAAGATGGTTCGCGAAGCCAGTCGACCCCGCGCCGGTGATTGATCCCGGTGACCTGATCGAAGAGCTTTTGGCCAGCCCGGCCAACCTTCAGGTCGCCCATCGTGCTGGCCGCCGCTATGAATTGGGCTACCGCGCAGCCAGCCTACCGCCAAGCGATTTGCCGGGGTGGAAGCCGGAGGGACATTACCTCATCACCGGCGGTTTCGGGGGCATCGGGCTGACCCTTGCGGCAGACATTCTTGAGACGCCGGGCACCCGTGTCATCCTGCTGAGCCGCGCTGCGCTTCCGATGCGCCACGAATGGGACAGCTACCTTGCCAGTCACGGCCCCGCCGACGCCACGGCCCGCCGCTTGCGTGCCGTTCTGCGACTTGAAGCGCAGGCGGCGCAGTCGGGCGGGGCGGTCGAAGTTGCCCGCGCGGATGTCACCAACCTTGCGCAGATGCGCCGGGTGATCGACGATCTGACCGCCCGCCATGGGGGGCTGACAGGGGTGATCCATGCCGCCGGGGTGCTGGACGATGCGCCGCTCTTGGCCAAATCCGACGCGGGCATTGACGCGGTGCTGGCCCCCAAGGTGCAGGGGCTGCGGGTCTTGGACCAACTGTTGCCCGATGGCGCGCTTGACCTGATGGTGCTCTTTTCCTCGACCTCTACCGCCAGTCGCGCGGCGGGGCAGGTGGACTATGTGGCGGCGAACGCCTGGCTCAATGCCTTTGCGCAATCGCGGCGCGGCGCGAAGACCCGCGTGGTCGCGGTGAACTGGGGCGTTTGGGCCGATGTGGGCATGGCCGCTGACACGCTTGCGGGGGGCGGTGCCGTGGCGCTGCCTGCCCGCGTGATCAATGCGGCGCTGCTTGAAACCGCAGGGTCAGGCGACAGCGGCGTACCGGAATTCACCACCGAGATCGCCACCTCACATTGGCTGCTCGACCAGCACCGCACCTTGGATGGCCGCGCCATCATGCCGGGGACAGGCTATATTGAGCTTTTGGCCGAGGCCGCGCAGGCTCAAGGGCTGCAGGGGTTCACGCTGCAAGACCTCTATTTTCTGCGTCCCCTGCCGCTGGCCGATGGGGCGCGGCGCAAGATCAAGATCACCCTGACCCCCGAGGGCGCAGGTTTCGCCGCCGAGTTGCGCAGCGCCTGTGTGGTCAATGGCAGGCCCGCGTGGCAGTTGCATGTTCAAGCGCGTTTGACCCCCACGGGGCGCACAGCCACCCCTCTCGATCTTGCTGCCCTCGCGGCCCGTTGCGAGGACGTGGCCGAAGCCGCGCCCGGGGGCCGTCTGCCCGCCGTTCAAGAGGCGCATCTGAAATTCGGCCCGCGCTGGCATGTGCTGCAACGCACCGCCATGGGACAGGGAGAGGGGCTCGCCGCGCTACGGCTGCCCGAGGCCGCGCAGGGTGATCTGGCCGATGGCTATGTGCTGCACCCCGGTCTGATGGACATCGCCACCGGTTGGGCCATGGCGCTGATCCCCGGCTATGCCGCGCGTCACCTTTGGGTGCCGCTGTCTTATGGTGAGATCACGCTTCACGCGGCGCTGCCTGCCGAGGTCCGCTCGCACGTCCGGCTTGCCGAAGGATCGGCGGCGGAGGGCTTGGCCCGGTTCAATGTGACGATCACCGATGCGCAGGGAGCGGTCCTTGTCGATGTGCGCGATTTCGCGATGAAACGGCTCGAAGGGCCCTTTGCCGAAGTGCCGCCGCCCGACGCCCGCGAAGTGGTCTTTGAGGATGCCCAAAGCGCCGACAGCCTCAGCCCCGCCGAAGAGCGTTTGGCCCGTCTGGTGCGCCAAGGTATCCGCGCGCAGGAAGGGCCAGAGGCCCTGCGCCGTGCGCTGGCGCTGGATGCGCCACAGGTCATGGTGTCCTCACTGCCCTTGCAGACATTGATTGCCCAAGCCGACGCGCCGCTGACCGATGCCTCCGCCCAAGGGCAAAGCTTTGAGCGGCCCGATCTGGACGGTTCTTTCGTCGCCCCCCGCAACGGGATCGAAGAAAAGCTGGCCGAGATTTGGTCGAACCTTTTGGGCGTTAGCCCGGTGGGGGTCGAGGATAGTTTCTTTGACCTCGGCGGGCATTCCCTGATCGCTGTCCGCCTGTTTGCGGCGGTCAAGCGCGAGTTCAAGGTGGAATTCCCGATCTCCGTTCTGTTCGAGGCTCCCACGATCGCCAAATGCGCAGCGCTCATCGCGGCGGAGCGCGGAGATTTGGCGCAGACGGAAGTGGCTGATACGGCAGCGGCGGCCCCGCAGCAGCGCTTTGACCACCTTGTACCGCTCAATCAATCGCCGCAGGATGCGACGCCGCTTTTCGTGGTGGCGGGGATGTTCGGCAATGTGCTGAACCTGCGCCACCTTGCCTTGCCCTTTAGCGGCGAACGCGCGGTCTATGGTGTGCAGGCCCGTGGGTTGATCGGCGACGCTGCCCCCCACGAAGAGGTGCAGGCCGCTGCGGCTGACTACATCGCAGAGATCCGTGCGCTGCAGCCCCAAGGGCCCTATCTGTTGGCCGGATACTCCGGCGGCGGGATCACGGCCTATGAGATGGCGCAGCAGTTGCAGGCGGCAGGGCAAGAGGTGGCCGTTCTAGCGATGCTCGACACGCCGCTGCCCGTCCGCCCGACGCTCAGCAAGATCGACAAGGCGCATATCAAATTGGCAGAGCTGCGGCGTAAGGGTCCGGCCTATCTGCTTGAATGGGCGCGCAACCGCTGGGCGTGGGAGCGCGCGCGCCGCCGGGGGCCTCAGGAGGCGGTCGGCGATGGTGAGGGGGGGGCTTCCTTCAACAGTCTGCGCATTCAGGCGGCCTTCCTGCGCGCGATGGAGCGCTATGAAACGCCCCAGTGGGACGGGCCGATGACACTCTTCCGACCACCGCTGGATCGGCATTGGGCTGTTTCTGCCGGGCAATATGTCACCGCGGAAAAAGAATATGTCTATGAGGACAACCAGTGGCGGCAATATGCGCCGCGCTTGCAGGTGATCGAAGTGCCGGGCGACCATGTGAGCATGGTGCTGGCGCCCAATGTGACTGTCTTGGCGCAAGAGCTGGCCGAGGTGATCGCGGCGGCCCTGCCAATAGACGCCAGCCACGACCAGCCCGCTGATCAGCCTCAGGCCACGGCGGCGGAATGATGCAACAATCACCCCGCCTTTTGGTCATTATTCTCAACTACCGCACCGCAGAGATGACCCTGCGCGCGGCTGAGGCCGCTTTGGCCGATATGCCCCAGACCCATGCCGAACTGGTGATCGTTGACAACGACAGCGGCGACGGTTCTGCCGCGCTCTTGGCGCAGGAGATTGCCGCGCGGGGCTGGGGTGCGGGCAATCGGGTGCGGCTGATCACATCGCCCCGCAACGGTGGCTTCGGGGCGGGCAACAACATTGCCATGCGGGCGGGGATGTCCGACGGGGCAGCGCCGGATTTCGTGCATGTGGTGAACTCGGATGCCTTCCTTGATCGGGGCTGTATCGGGACGCTGTTGGATCATCTACAGAACCACCCCCGCGCCGGGTTGGCCGGAAGCCATGTGCGCGGCGAGGATGATCTGCCCCATGCCACGGCCTTCCGGTTCCCCTCTGCCGCGGGCGAGTTGGAAGCTGCCGCGCGGTTGGGCCCACTGACGCGACTGCTGTCCTCTGCCGTGGTGGCCCCGCCCTTGCCGGAAGAGGCCGCAGAGGTCGATTGGGTGGCCGGTGCCAGTGTCATGATGCGGTGGGATATGCTGGCTGATGTCGGTCTCTTCGACGAAGCGTATTTCCTTTATTATGAGGAAACTGATTTTTGCCTGCGTGCCGCGCGGGCTGGGTGGGACTGCTGGTATGTGCCTCAGGCGCGCTGCGTTCACGTTGGCTCGGTCTCGACCGGGATGAAGGAATGGCGCCGGATGCCGCGCTATTGGTTCGACAGTCGCCACCGCTATTTCGCCAAGAACCATGGCCGCGCCTATGCCGCTTTGGCCACCTGTGCTCGGCTTGCCGGGGGCGGATTGCACCGCCTGCGCTGCCTGCTGACCGGACGCCAGCCAGAAGACGCCCCCGGTTTTTACCGTGACCTCGCGGCCCATGCGCTCACCGCGAGGCGCGCGGCCCCCGCCGTCCAAGACCCAAGCCGTAGCCCCGCCACGGAGGACCGTTGATGACCGCCAGCTTCAAGACAGAACCGTTTTCCGCGCTCTTGATGGGCGACGAATCTCTGACCATTGCCTGCGGCGACATGCTGCTGGCGGGCGGCCATCGGATCGCCGCCGTAATCACCCGAGATGACGCGGTGCGCGCTTGGGCCGAAGGGCAGGGGCTGGTCCTTCGCCGCGATGCGGAAGATCTGCTGCCCATGGGTCTGGCCGCCGACTGGCTTTTGAGCATCGCCAACCTGCGGCTGATCCCTCAGACGGTTTTGGCCCTGCCCACACGTGGCGCGGTCAATTTCCACGATGGGCCCCTGCCGCGCTATGCTGGGCTGAACACGCCCGCTTGGGCAATCATCAACGGCGAGGCGCAGCATGGGGTCAGTTGGCATCTGATTGAAGCGGGCGTTGATACCGGTGACCTGCTGGCGCAGCGGGAGGTAGAGATCGCGCCCGATGAGACGGCCTTTAGCCTCAACTCTAAATGCTACGCCGCCGGGATGGAAAGCTTTGGCGCAGTGCTGGCCCAGTTGGAAAGCGGCAAGCTGCAAGGCACCGCCCAAGACCTGCGTCAGCGCAGCTATTTCGCGAAGGACAAACGGCCCGAGAACTGCGGGCTGATCGACTTTACCAAGACCGCAGGAGAGATCAGCGCGCTGGTCCGTGGCTTGGATTTCGGGGCCTATTGGAACCCTTTGACCACGGCAAAACTCGCAGGCGCGGCAGGCGCGGCAGGCGCGGCAGGCGCGGTGCTGGCCGTTTCCCGCGTCGAGGTGCTGGCGGGCCAAGGCGGCACCCCCGGCGAGGTTGTCGAGGTCGACAGCACGCGGGTGGTCGTGGCGGCGCGCGATGCCCATATCGCCCTCTATGATCTGCGCGATATGGCGGGTGAGAGTATTGCTCCGGCCCAGTTTTTTGCCCCCGGTGATAAAGTGCCACACACGGCGGGCAGCGCTCCGGCTTCGGCTGAGGAGGCACATTGGCGGCGCGCTTTGACCGGGTTTGAGGCGCTGCCGGTCCCCTTGGCCACCGCAGTTGAAACGACAACGACATGGGCAGAGCGAGAGATCGCGCTGCCGCAGGGGAGTGACCTTTCGCAGCAGGCCGCAGCCGCAGCCCTCGTCGCGCTGCGCAGCGCCGGGGCAACAGAAGGCGGCATCGCCCTCAGCCGCAAAGGGGAATCCGCGCCGCTGATCGCCGATTGGTTGCCGGTCACCATCGCGGCAGAGGCGGGCTTGCCCGTGGCGGAACTGATCGCACAGGTAGAACCACAACTTGCCCGCGCGAAGGACGCGGCAGGTTTCGCGCGTGATCTGCCGCTGCGCGACCCGGCGATTGAAGCGCTTGGCACTCCGGATTTTGCGTTGTCCTTTGACAGTGAACCGCTCGCGGGTGCGGCGCTGACCCTCTGCCTCGGGGCGGGGGGCGCGCGCCTCTTTGCGGATAGCACGCGACTGACCGATGCCGCGATCAACCTCCTCGCCGCGCGGTTTGCGGCGGCTTTCGCCAACATCTCCGAGGCTGCAGATTGCGGCACCCTCTGGGCCCTTCCAGAGACCGAGATGCAGCTCCTGACCCGCGTTAACGCGACGACGCGCGACTATGAACACCTCACCATCCATGCCGCTTTTGAGGCGCAGGTGGCGCGCACACCCGAGGCCCCCGCGCTGGTGTTCGAGGGGGAGACGCTTAGCTATGCCGCGCTGAACGCCTGCGCCAATCAATTGGCGCATGTGCTGGGTGACATGGGGGCCGGGCCGGGGATGCCGGTGGCGCTTTGCGTTGCACGGGGGGTGGACCTGCTGGTGGGCACGCTTGGCATCCTGAAAGCTGGCGCCGCCTATGTGCCGCTTGATCCGGCCTATCCGGCGGACCGTCTGGCACATTACCTTTCAGACAGTGGCGCTGCGGTCGTGGTCACGCAATCGGTCCTTTCCGCCAGCCTGCCCGCGCAAGGCGCGCAGGTGTTGGAGCTGGACCGCGACCCGCGCCTCGCCACGGCTTCGGACGTGAACCCTGCCGCCAGCGCGGGGCCGGATGACCTTGCCTATCTGATCTATACCTCCGGCTCGACCGGGACGCCCAAGGGCGTGATGGTCAGCCACGGCAATGTGGCGAATTTCTTTGCCGGGATGGACGACCGGATCGATCATGAGGCGGGCGCTGTCTGGCTCGCTGTCACCAGCCTCAGTTTCGATATCTCGGTGCTGGAACTGTTCTGGACCCTCGCACGGGGGGGCAAACTGGTGCTGGCCGGCGACGATAGCCGGGCGCTGATGTCGAACGGGCCGATTGCCACCAGCGACCGCAAGATCGACTTCAACCTGTTTTACTGGGGCAATGACGACGGGGTCGGCCCCAAGAAATACGAGCTGCTGCTGGAAGGTGCGCGATTCGCCGATGCCAATGGCTTCAACGCGGTCTGGACGCCCGAGCGGCATTTCCATGCCTTCGGCGGCCCCTATCCGAACCCCTCTGTCACAGGCGCTGCCGTGGCCGCGGTGACGCAGAACCTTGATGTGCGGGCCGGGTCTTGCGTCGCCCCGCTGCATCACCCCGCGCGGATCGCCGAGGAATGGGCGGTGATCGACAACCTGACAAACGGGCGCGTGGGACTGGCCATCGCCAGCGGATGGCAGCCCGATGACTTCGTGCTGCGCCCGGAGAACACGCCGCCGCAGAACAAGCCCGCGATGTATGACGCCATCGACCAGTTGCGCAAACTCTGGGCCGGGGAGCCGGTGGAATTCCCCCGTGCCGATGGCACGCCCCACGCGGTGGTAACGCAGCCGCGCCCCGTCTCGAACAGGCTGCCGATCTGGGTCACCACGGCGGGCAATCCACAAACGTGGAAAGAAGCAGGAGAGATCGGGGCCAATGTGCTGACCCACCTGCTCGGCCAATCGGTGGAAGAGGTGGCGGACAAGATCAAGATCTACCACGACGCCCTGCGCGGTGCGGGCCATGACCCGGCGGTTCACCGGGTCACCGTCATGTTGCACAGCTATCTCGCCGAGACCCGCGCCGAGGCCGAGGAAATCGCCCGCGCGCCCATGAAGGACTACCTGCGCTCGGCGGCGGGGCTGATCAAACAATACGCTTGGGCCTTTCCGGCCTTCAAGAAACCGGCCGGCACGACAAACCCGTTTGAGATCGACCTCGAAGGGCTCTCGGCCGAAGAAATGGATGCGATCCTAGAGTTCGCCTTTCAACGCTATTTCAACGACAGTGGCATGTTTGGCACCGTGGCAGATGGGCTGGCGCGGGCCGAGCAACTCAAGCGGATCGGTGTCGATGAGATCGCCTGCCTGATCGACTATGGCATTCCCACCGACAAGGTGATGGCGGGGCTGAAGCCGCTGGCCGATGTGCTGCGCCGCGCCAATGCGGGTGGGCAACCGGCAGAGGACGACCACTCAATCGCCGCGCAGATCGTGCGCCATGGCGTGACCCATCTGCAATGCACGCCCTCGATGGCGCAGATGATGGTGATGAACGATGAGGCACGTGGCGCTTTGGCGCGGGTAAAGGCGCTGATGGTCGGGGGGGAGGCGTTGCCCGGCACGTTGTCACGCGCTTTGCGTGCGGCGACGCAGGCGCAGATCCAGAACATGTACGGCCCGACCGAGACGACGATCTGGTCGACCACCCATGTGCTACAAGACACCCACAGCACCACGGCCCCCATCGGCACACCGATTGCCAACACGCAGGTTCATGTCCTTGACGCCGCGCGGCAGGTGCTGCCGATCGGTGCGGCGGGTGAACTTTGGATCGGGGGCGCTGGCGTGACACAGGGCTATTGGCAACGGGCCGAGATGACCGCCGCGCGTTTCATCGACGATCCCTTCGCGGGCCACGGGCGTCTCTATGGCACGGGCGATCTGGTGCGCATGAACGCCGAAGGCGTGCTGCATTTCGAAGGCCGCGCCGATGCGCAGGTCAAGATACGCGGCCACCGGATTGAGCTTGGGGAAGTCGAAGCACGGCTGGCCGATCTGCCGGGGGTGGGTCAGGCCGTGGCCCTGCTGCGCGATGATGCGGGGCCGGGGGGTGCGCAACTGGTCGGCTATGTGGTCGCCGATGCGGCGGTCGACAGCGACGCGGCGCGGCGGCAACTGGCCGCCCATCTGCCCGATATCATGGTGCCACAGGCCATCGTAACGTTGCCCGCCATGCCCTTGACGCCCAACAAGAAAATTGACCGCAAGGCCTTGCCCGCCCCGGTCAAACGCAGTGCTGCACCTGCCGCCGCGCCACAGACGGCCACGCAAGACGGCAACAGCCAAGCCGCCATCGCGCAGGTCTGGGGCGCGCTTTTGGGCATCGGGGACATTCGCGGCGGCGATAACTTCTTTGCTCTTGGGGGGCATTCGCTGCTGGCGGTGCAGGCGCATCGCGATATCAAGGCGGCCTTGGGCGCCAGCGCGCTGTCGATCACCGATATCTTCCGTTTCCCGACCCTTGCGGGATTGGCGGCGCATATTGATGGATTGGACGGCCAGAAAGCCGAACCGCCCAAGGCGCCCCCAGCCGCCGAAACGCCTGCCCGGACCGAAACCATGTCGAAACGTCGCCTCATGCGTGCCGAGCGCGCCCGCGGGCGGGGTTGAGGTGACGGCAGAGGCCGAGATCAAGACCGCAGTCCGCAGTCTGTTCGATCTGCCAGTCGCCGTTGCTGTAACCCAGATCGACAGGCCCCATCCGCCATTGCTGGGGGACGAAGCCGCCGTCATCGCACGTGCACGGCCCAAGCGGGTCGCCGAATTCACCGCCGGACGCCACGCCGCACGCGAAGCGATGCAGGCCCTTGGCCACCCGCCTGCGCCGGTGCTGGCCAGCACCGACCGCGCGCCGATTTGGCCGCAGGGCCTGACCGGTTCGATCAGCCATTCCGATGTGTGGTGCATCGCCGTGCTGGCGCGGTGCTCTGATGTGGTGGCACTGGGCGTCGACATCGAAGAAGACAGCCCGCTGCCCGACGACCTGATTGCAGAAATCTGTCTTCCGTCCGAGATTACCCGCCTCGGTGGGGCTGATCTCGCCGCCGCCAAACGCATCTTCTGCGCCAAGGAGGCGGCCTATAAGGCGCAATATCCGCTCACCAAAACGCTCTTTGGCTTTGATCGGTTGGACGTAACCCTATCCGCCGAAAACCCCGCTTTTGACGCGCAATTTACCCAAGACACTGAACGCTTTAAGCGCGGCGAGAAGCTGCCGGGGCGGATCGTTTCGGTGGCGGGCCACCTTGTCAGCGGGGTGGCGATTGGGCAGATTGATCGCAAAGGAGCTTGATCTCATGGTCGCACTCTCTCGCCGTGCCTTTCTGGGGGGCGCCGCTCTTGCCAGCCTCGGCGGCGGGACTTGGGTCTTTCGCCGGGCGCAGGTGCAGGACCGCGCGGAACAACTCTATGCCACGCCGCTGACCCCGCCGACGGGGCCGATGCAGGTCTACCATCTGGGGCATTCACTGGTGGGCCGAGACATGCCCGCGATGCTGGCGCAGATGGCGGGGGCCGGGCACAGCTATCACAGTCAAACCGGCTGGGGCAGTTCGCTGCGCGACCATTGGGAGCCGAATGTGCCGGTGAATGGGTTTGAGCGCTCTAATGACCATGCGCAGCACCGGCCCGCCCGGGCGGCGATCGGTTCGGGCGATTACGACGCCCTGGTTTTGACCGAGATGGTCGAGCTTGCCGACGCCATCCGCTACCACGACAGCCCCGACTACCTTGCCCGCTGGGCCGATCTGGCGCAGGCGGCCCGGCCCGACACGCGCGTCTATCTTTATGAGACATGGCATCACACCGACGATGGCAAGGGGTGGCTGAACCGCATCGACCGTGACCTCGATCAATACTGGCGGCAGCAGGTGATCTACCCCGCTTTGCAGCAATCGGACCGGCCCATTCATCTGATCCCCGCCGGGCAGGTCATGGCGGCCTTTGCCCGCGCAGTCGATGCGGCCGGAGGGGTGGGCGGCATCATCAGCCTGCAGAACCTCTTTTCGCGCGATGAGCAAGGCCGCCGCGATACGATTCACTTCAACGATCAGGGGGCCTATCTTGTGGCGCTGACCCATTACGCAACGCTCTATCACCGCGACCCGGCGGGGCTGCCGCATCAGTTGACCCGCGCGGATGGCACCCCGGCTGACACACCAAGTGCAGAGGCCGCAGCACTGATGCAGCGCGTGGTCTGGGACGTGGTCCGCGCCCATCCCGACAGCGGGGTCGCGGCATGAGCGGTCTGGGCGGGCTGTTCTCGGTCTTGATGGTGGGCCACAGCCTTTTTGGGGCGGACGGGCCGGATATGTTGCAAGAGGCGCTGCGCGCCGGGGTGGGGCAGGGCGAGGTGCGCGCGCAGATCATCAACGGCGCGCCCCTGCGTTATAATTGGGACGAATCTGACCGGGCCGAGGGCGTGGATGCCCGCACTGTCTTGCCCGAAGGGCAGACCACCCATCTGATCCTGACCGAGGCGATCCCGCTGGCCAATCACACCCGTTGGTCGGATACCGAAGTCTATGCGCAGGCTTTCTTTGGCCTTGCTGCGGCGGCCAATGCGACGGTGAAGGTCTATCTGCAAGAGACATGGCATTCGCTGAAAAGCGGCAGCGGAGAGGCAGTGGCCTATGACGACCACGCCCATATCCCTTGGCGCGAACGGTTGCAAAATGATCTGCCCGCATGGGAGGGGATCGCGGCGGCGGTGAGCGATGGGCGCAGCTCTGACACTGCGACGATTGAGGTGATCCCCGCCGGGCAAGCGATGGCGCGGCTTTACGATGAAATCGCCGCCGAACGTGTGCCGGGGCTGAATGAGATCGACGCGCTTTTTGCCGATGACATCCACCTGAACGATCTGGGCCACTACTTTGTCGCCATGGTGCAATATGCCACGCTGACGGGCAAAGATCCCTTGGGCCTGCCGACGGATTTCAATGACCGTTGGGGCAAAGCGTTTGACACGCCCACCCCCGACCTCGCGCGGGAGCTTCAGCGTGTGGCGTGGGATTCGGTGCGAGAGTATCAGGGCAGTGCTGTGGTGCCGGTGCCGCCTGCCACGCGCCCTGCCGCCGCAAACAATGCACAGACCGCCCCGATTTCGCCCACTGGCCCGCCCGCGGTGCCTGAGCCTACGGCTGCCCGCGATGAGCCTACGCCTGCCCGCGATGAGCCAGCGCCCGCCCCAGATGAACCTGCGTCCGCTCCTGATGAGCCAGCGCCGGCCCCAGATGAGCCCGAAGTACCTGTCACGCCGATTGCGAACGCCCCGTTCAAGATCACACCGCCGCAGGACGCCGTCGCAGGCACCCGCGACATGGGCATCGGCCTTGCCGCCATCGCCGACTGGAGCGTGCAGGCTCCCTTCCTCGACCTGATGAAAACCGCGCGCCCGTGGCTTGGCCATCTGGCCGGGCGCTTTGGCGGGATGGAATATGCGCAATTGGTTGAGGGTGGCTACCTCGATTCCGAAGGCTGGCCGGTGAAGATGCCCCGCGCCTTGGGCAGCATCGGCACATTGATCCTGACCGACATGCCGCCGCAGGCGACCACGCTCAAGGGCCGCTATCTGCTTCGCTTTGAGGGGCAGGGCGTGATCGAGGTCACGGGCCGGGCCGAGAATGTCCGCTATGGCAAGAACGAGGTGCGGTTCGACTATGCGCCGGGGCCGGGCAGTGTCGACATTCGCATTCAGCGCATGCACCGCAGCGATCCGCCGCGCGATATCACCGTCGTGCGCGAAGACCGCGCTGCCGATTTCGACGCTGGCGCGCGGTTCAACCCCGATTGGACGCAGCATCTGACCGGGATGAAGGTGCTACGCTTCATGGATTGGATGGGCACCAACGACAGCCCCATCGCCGCATGGGAGGACCGCCCGCGCCCCGAGGATGTGACCTATGCCCTGCGCGGTGTCCCGGTAGAAGTCATGGTCGCCTTGGCCAATGAACTCAAGATCGACCCGTGGTTCAACATGCCACATCTGGCGGATGATGGCTATGTGACCGCGTTCGCGACCTACGTCGAGGAGACGTTGAGCGAGGACCGAAAAGCCTATGTGGAATTCTCCAACGAGGTTTGGAATTGGCAATTCGCCCAGACCCAATGGGCGGATGAGATGGCGCAGGCCCGCTGGAATGAGGCCGAGAAGGGGATGCAGTTCTATGGCCTGCGCGCCGCCGAAGTGGCGCGCATCTGGACGGATGTCTTCGGCGGTGAGGCTGAAGCGCGGTTGCGCAATGTGATCGCGAGCCAGACCGGCTGGCTGGGGCTTGAGCGTGAGGCTTTGGAAGCCCCGCTTTACCAAGCTGAAAAAGCAGGAAACCGCGCGCCCGCCACCGCCTTTGATGCATATGCGATCACCGGCTATTTCGGCGGGGTGCTGGGGCTGGAAGATAATGTGGAATTGGTCAAGGACTGGCTGTCGGAAAGCCTCGAATTGGCCCGCGCCGAGGGGGAAGCGGAAGGGTTGAGCGGCAGTGCTCTGGACGATTATATTCAGACCCACCGCTTTGACGCGGCCACCGCCCGTGCGGCGAAAGACCTGCGCAACGGTGGCATCAGCGGGCTTGAAAACGACACGCTTGCCGACCTTATTGGCCGTGTCTGGCCTTATCATGCCGCCGTGGCGCGGGCGCATGACCTAGATCTGGTGATGTACGAAGGCGGCAGCCATGTGGTTGGCCTTGGGGCACAGGTGAATGACGAAAGTCTGACCGCCTTCTTTCACCATCTCAATTACGCGCCTCAAATGGGTGCGCTCTATAACGATCTGATGGCAGGGTGGCTGGCTGTCGGCGGGCAATTGTTCACTCATTATTCGGATGTCTATGCCCCGACGAAATGGGGGTCTTGGGGCGCGCTGCGCTATCTGGTGGATGAAAACCCACGTTGGGACGCTTTGAACGCATGGAAGTAGCAACAGGCGCGTTCCAAGGGGTGAGCGTGTTGATCCCCGCCCATAATGAGGCCGACTGGCTGCCCGCCTGCCTCGACGCGCTCTGCGCCGCTGACCCGGTGGCGGGGCCGGTGGAGGTGATCGTCGTGGCCAATGGCTGCACGGACGACACCGCAGAACTGGCCCGCAGAAAGGCCCCCGCGTTCGAGGCGCGAGGCTGGGCGCTGCGGGTGCTGGAACTGGCTCAAGGCAGCAAACTCGGTGCGTTGAATGCGGGCGAGGCTGCGGCGCGGGGTGCGGTCTTGGTCTATCTCGACGCCGATGTGCTGGTCTCACCGCCCCTGCTGGCGCAACTGGCCGGGGCACTGGCCGAGGACGCGCCGCGCTATGCTAGCGGGATGCCGCAGGTGACGACCTCAGGCGATTGCGTGACGCGCCATTACACGCGGTTTTGGCAGACCACCGGCTTCATGACCCATGGCGTGCCGGGGTTTGGTGTCTTTGCCATGAACCGCACCGGGCGGGCGCGTTGGGGGGATTGGCCGGACATCATCTCGGACGACACTTTCGCGCGGCTGAATTTCCGCCCCGAGGAACGCATCGCGGTGCCTGCCCCCTATGCTTGGCCCATGATCGAAGGCTTTGCGCCGCTGGTGCGGGTGCGGCGGCGGCAAGACATTGGCGTGGCCGAGGTCGAGCAGCTTTTCCCCGACCTGATGCGCAATGATGACGCGCATGATCAGATGCGCCCCTTTTGGCGGCGCGCGCTGGCGGACCCTTTGGGGGCGCTGGTCTTTGTCGCCGTGCGGCTGACGATTTACGCACCGGTCTTTCGCAGTGCAAACCGCTGGGTGCGGGGGCGCTAGCGGGCGGCGTCTTGCATGTGGTCCGCGAGCTTTGCCGCCTCGCGGGACACATCATGGCGCGCGAAGACCCGCGCGTGGGCGTTCCTTCCCATCTCTTCCAGCGTCGAGAGCGGCGCGTCATGCAGGGCGGTCATCGCCTCGGCCAAGGCCGCCACATCGCCTGCGGGCACCAGCCAGCCGGTCTGGCCGGGCTGCACCAGTTCCGGCGTGCCTGCGATATAGGTGGCGATTACCGGGCGGGCGGCGGCCATGGCCTCCATCACCACCATGGGCAGACCTTCGGCGAAACTGGGCATGACGAGCGCATGGGCAGCGCTGAGTTCGGAGGTAACTCGCGCCTCATCGACCCAGCCGGTCAGGGTGATGCGATCATGCAGGGTGTGGCGGGCGATTTCCGTTTCAATCGCGCGGCGCAAAGGGCCGTCGCCAATCAGCGTCAGATGCAGATCGGGTTGGCTGTCGCGCAGCTGGGCCATGGCGTCGATCAGGGCAAGCTGGCCCTTCTGCTCCACAAAACGCCCGATGGAGACGAGGCGCCGCGGGCCATCCGGCAGGGCGGCGGGGGCAGGGAATTTAGCGGGCTCAATGCCGCAATGCACAGCTTTGATGCGCGGCCAATCGGCTGGGTCAGCCCATCGGCACAGTTGACTGCGCCCGAACTGGCTGATCGCCACGGCAAATGCCGAATGATGGATTTTCGCGCCGAGTGACAACGCGCGGGGGCTGTCGAATTCCTCAGGCCCATGGGTGGTGAAACTATAGCGCGGCCCGCCAAGCAGGTGGCAAAGCATCGCGACCATCGTGGCGTTGGTGCCGAAATGAGCGTGCAGGTGCTCTGTGCCGCTGCCGTCCAGCTGCGCCTGCAGATAGCATGCCTCGGCCAGATAGATCAGATGGCGGGCCATCCCCGTCTCGGCCCGACGTGCGGCGTGCCAGACTTCGCGCAGCGCTTTGCCGAACCGGCGGGGCGAACGCAGGACACTGCGCAGGCTTGCATGGGCGAGGGCGGCCCCGCCAGCGGCCAGAACATAGTGGCTGCGCGCCTCTTCGGCCTTGTCCTGCCCATCGACCAGCGGCACATCGGGGCCGCGCATGGCAAAGCGCAGCACCTCATGGCCCGCCGCCTCTAGCGCCGCGATCTCGCGGCGGATGAAGGAATGCGAGGGCTGCGGGTAGGTGTTGAGGATATAGGCGATCTTCACGGGGGGCGCGGCCTTGGCTTATGGCTGATAAACCTTGTTACCCGCCCGCTTGCCACTGGCACAAGGGCGGGCAAGCCTTTAGTCTCTCTCAAAGAATTGGCAAAGGCGCAGCAACGGGTGTTTTCACAGGTTTCCCAAGCGGTGACGGGCAATCGCCTGATGGCACGGGCGCTGCGCTCAACCTCATGGATCGTCTTGGGCTATGGCGGGTCGCAGGCGATCCGGCTGGCCTCGAACCTGATCCTGACGCGGCTGCTTTTCCCCGAAGCCTTTGGCCTGATGGCGCTGATACAGGTGGTGATCGTCGGGCTGACGCTGTTTTCGGACGTAGGCATCGCGCCCTCCATCGCACAGAGCAAACGCGGAGACGATCGCGACTTTCTGGACACCGCGTGGACGATTCAAGCGATCCGGGGGCTGTGCCTCTGGCTGGCGGCCTGTGCGCTGACGTGGCCAGTGGCGGCGTTTTACGATGAGCCTTCGCTGCTGACCTATCTGCCCATCGCGGCGCTGAGCCTTGTGGTCGCCGGGTTCAATCCCACGCGGATCGAGACGGCGCACCGGCATCTGCAAATGGGGCGGCTGACACTGCTGGATCTGGCGTCACAGGTGATTGGCATCGTGGTGATGATCGTGGGCGCGGTGCTTTATCAATCCGTGGCGGCGCTGGTGGTCGGTGGCGTGGTGGGGGCGCTGGCAAAACTGGCGCTGACCCATGCGTTCCTGCCGGGGCCGGGCAACCGCTTTCGCTGTGAACGGCCTGCGGTGCAGGAGTTGGTGCATTTCGGCAAATGGATTTTCCTGTCGACCATGTTTTGGTTCTTTGCCAGCCAAGGGGACAAGGCGATCTTGGGCAAGTTCCTCTCACTCGAAGGCTTGGGGATCTACAATATCGGTTATTTCCTCGCCAGTTTTCCGCTGCTTTTGGGGCAGAACGTCACCGGGCGGGTGATGATCCCGATCTACCGCGAGGCCGGGGGCGGCGATCATCCCAAGCTGCGGCGGATGCGCTATGGGCTGAGCGGGGGGCTGCTGATGCTATTGGCCGCAATGACGCTGGCAGGGCCGTGGCTGGTCTCAGTACTCTATGACCCGCGCTATCTGCAAAGCGGCGCGATTCTGGTGATGCTGGCGCTGGCGCTGATGCCGCAGGTGATCGGGATGACCTATGACCAAGCGGCGCTTGCGGCCGGGGATTCGCGGCGGTTTTTTATCTCCTCGGCCTCGCGGGCCAGCTTGCAGATTGGGTTGCTGTTGGCGGGGGTGATCGCCGCCGGGCTGCCCGGTGCGTTGATTGGCCTAGGCGCGGCGATGGCGCTGTCGCATCTGGTGCTGATCTGGCTTGCGCGGGCGCATGGCGTCTGGGACGCGCGCCACGATCTGATCTTCGCCCTGCTGGGGATCGTGCTCGGCGCGCTGGCGCTTTGGTTGCATTGGGACCGGGTACTGGGGCTCAGCGCTACGGTCTGAGCGGATCAGCTCTTTTGCTTGCGTGCCATACGTGCGGCGCGGCCCTCTTTACCTGCCTTTAAGCGTTCTTGCCATACTTTGCCCAAGGTGCGGCGCTTTTCGCGGAGGCTGAGGTCGGGGATCGACACGACGGGGATGAGCCCCGTCTCGCGCGTCATCTGCCGGGAAGAGCGGATCACCGGGCGGCGCAGTTCCAGCAAAAAGGCCACGATCAGGGCAAGCGCGAAGCTGCCCAAGCCACCTATCGCCGCCCGCTTTTTGCGGCTGAGAGAGACGGGGTAATCCGGCAGTTCGGCCTGCTCCAGCGTGATCAGTTTCTCACCCCGTTGATCGGATTCGAGTGAGAACCCCACCTCCGCCTCGTTGCGGCGGGCTGTGATCACCTCCAACTGGTCCTGCAGCTGGGTTAGGCGACGATCAAACCGGGCCAGTTCACGCTCAACCTCAGGCGAGGTTTGCAGGCTGGCGGTCAGCGTTTCGCGCTGCTCTTGCAGCAAATCGCGCTGCGTGGTGAGGCTTTCCAACGTGGCGTCCAGTTCGGCCTGTTCGCGGGCGATGGTGGCGGCGCGGGCGTCGGGGTTGACCCGGTCGCGGGCCAGCCGGGTGGCGATGATCTCGCGGTCAAGCTCAAGAAGGGCGTCGTTCAGGCTGCTGATTTCACCGCGGCGAAACTCAAGGCTGCCTTCGAGGGACAGATCATTTTCGGCCCGGTAATCGGCCAGTTCCGCCTCAAGCTCAGAGATGTCGCGGATCAGGTTCTGCTCTTGGCGCTGAAAGAACTCCAAGGTCTCTTGGGTCTGGCTTTGGCGTTGGGCCGCCGACATCTGGCGGGTGCGGTCGGCAAATTCGCGCGCCACGGCCTGCGCATCGGCGGGGTTGTCCATCTCGGCGGTGAAGGTCATGACAGAGATGGTGCCGTCATCGGCAAAGCCCTCGCGCGCGGCGGCCACACCGGTGATGGTAACCGAACGGCGCAGCAGATCAACCTTTTCCGACATCCGCAGCGCGGTAAGATCATCATAAAGATCAAAGTGTTGGATGATGTCCACGAGGGTGCCGCGGGCCATCAACTGCTGTTCGATCAACTGCAGACGACGCGCCGATGACCCCTCTACGGTGGAGGGGGCCAGATCATTGGCGATCTTGGGCTGCTCGATCTGAATGACTTCGGAAGATTGGTAAATATGCGGCGTCGACAGCGCCCAGTAGACCGAGGCGATGCAGCCCAGAAGCGTAATCAGAATGATCACGCCCGCCCGACGGCGGAGCATGTCGATGATGTCATCGAATGTATAGATCGGTCCCATGTGCCTCTTTCCAACCTGCCTAAAGCCCCCTACCGTTGCCCGGCGGAGTTTCCCTGCCTAGACCAGAAGACTTGGGCGATAATAGGGCGCTAGAGGGGGCAGCGACAGGGGGTGTCAGGCATATTTCGGCAGGCTGGACGCGCGCGCCCGGTTCAGCACGATGCCCAAGAGCGGCACCTGACCTTCGAGCATGCGTTCGCATTCGCGCAGATGACGCGCCATGGTTTGCGTCCCGTCCGAGATCAGCAACACACCATCAAGTTGCGGCAGGAATGCCGACAGATCGTCATGCTCCAACATGGGTGGCATGTCGTAGAGAACGATTTCTGGCTGCAGTGAGGCGCGCAGGCGCAATAGTGTTTCGGCGGTGGCGCTGTCTTGGAGGATTTCGGCGGCGTTCACCTCTGGCTGGTCATTCAGGCCGAGGGCCAGCGTGTCACTGACCCGAAGCATCCCTTTGCCAAGATCGGCCCGCCCGCTGAGCAGGTCGCTCATTGCGCCGGGGGCTTGCATGTCAAAAGCGCGGGCCAGACCGGGGTTGCGCATGTTCATGTCCATCAACACGGTGCGCGATCCCGGCACACGCGACAGGCTCAGCGCGAGATTGGTCGCCGAAAAGCTGTTGCCGCAGCCCGAGGTGGGGGCGGTGACAGCGATATTGACCCAGCGATGCTCTAACGTGGTTTGACGCAGGCGCGTGCGCAGCAGGTCAAAAGCCCGCGCAGCGGCGCTGTTGCGGTGATCGTCGACCAACGGCATGTCCCCCCCGGGGCCGGGGGTGGCGATGGGCAGGTCTTGCCAACGCGGCGCGCGGTCGTCGCCGATATAGCGCGATACGGCCGGAGCGGCGGTGGGCAGCGCCTCTTCAGACGCAAGATCGCCGTCGAACTCCTCCTCATGGTCGATCACGGTGCGGCGCGGGCGGATGCTGTGCCGCATCCCCGGGCCGCCAAACTGCGCCGACACATCGCTGTTGTCCGCGCCAAGGGCGTCGGATGCATAGAGATCTTTCATCGTCTTCCCTTTCGATTTTCTGAACATGAGGCGCTAATTTTCTCGTTGTTGCCGGGCGCGGCAAGCATCGCTCAGCACCCGGTCCGGCGCAAGACGACGCCAACGGTTTTGAGCAGAATCGTCAGGTCCATCGGCAGCGACAGATTGCGGCGATAGGCGGCGTCGACCTCATTGCGGTATGTAAAGCGGCTGTTGTTGCGCGCCGAGACCTGCCACAACCCGGTGATGCCGGGGCGCAGGGCGAAATAAGCTTTCGCTTCGCCGTACATCTCAAGCTGGTCGGGCATCATCGGACGCGGGCCAATCAGGCTCATGTCGCCTTTAAGCACGTTCCAAAGCTGCGGCAGCTCATCCAACGAGGTTGCCCGCAGGAAGGCGCCAACCCGTGTGATGCGCGGATCATCCTTCAGCTTTTGCATCTCGTCCCATTCGGCCCGCATCGCCGGGTTCGCGGCAAGGTAGCTTTCCAACACGGCATCGGCATCGCGGACCATGGTGCGCAGTTTCAGGATAGAGAAGCGTTTGCCCCCCCGCCCAAGACGCTGCTGGGTATAGAAGGGCTGCCCGCTTTCAATCCAAAGCGCCAGCGCGCAAAGGGCGATGATCGGCAGCGCGATGGGCAGGGAGGCGAGGATCAGCAGCCGGTCGATAATCGGTTTCGCATAGCGCCCATAAAGGCCGGTAGGACGCAAACGAAAGGCCGCCAAAGCGCGCGGCGCGGGCAGCGCGGCGGCACCCGCAGCAGCAGGCTGCGTGCGGCCCAACATCGGGCCGGCGAGGGCTTCCATTGAGCCATAGGTATGGCTGTGGGCGTCAAAGTACTTCATTCCAAACCCCCCAGGGTTCATTCGCATTCAATCGGACCTGTCCGGCCCACGGCGCCTTCGCCCCGCTTTGTCTCAACGGCCTAGGCGGCCTATACGTTCAGGTAGGATATGTATCATTTGTTACCACCTTTTCGCCTTATTCGATCCATTTTCTCAGAAACAGACTGTTTCGCAGGAGAGGGGGGTGGCAGAAATTAGCGAGGGAACTGTAGGGGTTAGGCCGGGGGCGCGCGGGCATGGACCGTGCTGGCGTGCCGCGAGGAGAGGGGCGCGGATGGGCGGGAGAGGGTGTCTCAAGTCTTTGATATTGTAAGGGAATATCTTTTATTTCAGGGCTGTGCCGCGATGCGCTCCGTGTATCGGCTGCTTGCATCTCCTACACTAAGGCACTTGTGGAGGGATGAGATATCGGCACGCCTGCGGTCACCTCTCGCGGAGCTCTCACAAAAATGTCAGGGCGATAAATGGGCGACAGTTGGGCGCAGGTAGTGGATGTGTGAAAGCAAATTCGTCCTGCATGGCAGCAAGATTTCAGAGGATTCTTCGGTTGGTTGTGAGGCTTGGCTTGGTGCGGACCAAGGCAAATACTGAAGACCCAAAAATTACTGTGTTCAAACGAGAGGAAAGGACACCCTGGGTCAAGATGAGCGTGCCCCGCCACCCACCAGTACAGCAGCCCCTCATTACCCCCGACGATTTGTCGCTGGTTGCGTCACACAACCCAGCCGAGGTCTATTCTCCGTTTCAGCTATTGCCGTTCACGACATGTTTTTTGCCGGAACGCTGCACGTCCTCGGCCAAGGGCGTCGGTAGGTCGAAGTCGTCGAAGGTGCCTGCATGGCCGTTCCCGCCCATCCGGCCGAGCGCGTCGAGTGTTTCTGCCGCGCCGGTATGTCGGGCTTCGCCATAGGCTGGCGGATCTGACGGATACTGTGCTGGTCGATGGCCTAGTAGCCTCCGCGATCTTTGCCGCTGCGTTGACCTGTTGCTGAATGCACGTGAACTGTAGACCTGCACTGTCGGCGTCAATTTTTGGCTTAGGGTTGCGCGTGGGCGTTAACGGCGTCGCCTAAGGGAAAAGCAGTGCTACCGTTCTAGCTCGGCGCGGGTCAGAGAGGTTTTCGGCCCAAAACCTTAAGTGTTACCGCCCGACCAAAACGCATCACCGGGTAGACCGCCTTCGCAACGCGTTCCGAGCTTAAAACCCCTCGCCGCCGCGACAGACGCGAGAGCAGGGCGACAGCTTTTGCGCCATGGAAAACCTCACCGTCAAGATCGACGATCATCCCATCGTTGAGATCCAGACCATAACTATTGGCCCTGGTTCGATCGGTGCGCGCATTGATCAGTTCAACGGCATGGCCTTCCCGAAGTCGAAAGAGCGCGACATAGTTTGCGCAAAAAGGACATTCACCATCGTAGACGATCCGCAGCGGCGTCATGGCTCTTGTATTCTCTTGGTGAACTTTTGGACGGATTGCGGGTCCAACAACGCAAGGTATAGCAGCATCATCGTCGCAGAATAGGTGCTGACGGGGAGCAACAGGTAGAACGTGGAATGCATGCTTAACCCGATGAAAATGGCCGTTGCGCGATGGCGACGGGTAAGGATCGCATAGGCGAGAAAATATTCGACGACCAAGACGGCGCAGGACATCAACGCAAGGAGCATGGGAGAAGCGAGAAGTATCTCAAGCGTGCGACCCGAATAGCTCCAAACGAAAATCTGTTCGAGCCTTTGTCCTGAAATGAAGGCTTGGTCTGACTTGTCCACCGCAGTCCAGAAATAGAGTGCCGACATTTGCAGGGCGATCAGGCGCTGCCCCCACAAGATGCCGTGTTCAGGTAGAATCCGATTTCCGCTCTGGATGGCCGTCCATCGGTCAAAGGAATAAGACCGGCCGCAATCCGTAAACATGAGGAAAATACAAGAGATGCCAAGAAGATAGACATGGTGATGATTCCAACCCGCGGTACCAAGGCCCGCTTGTCTCATCCCGTATAGAAGAAATATTGTCAGCCCAAGCAGACCGATTGACAGTCTGGCGCGGACGCCCAGCAGGGCTGCGATTGCAAAGATAAAGAAGACCAATCCCAGCAGCAGTTCGCTGAATGTCTCCGCCGCGAAGGGTGCGACTTCGGCACCGAAGCGGACAATTGCCATGGTTGCCAGCCCAATTCGCAAAAGCGCAACTGCCCGCGTTGGACCAGTGGCGTCTGGGCCCCAAGCGACGAAGTCGCGCAACATCACCCCAGCGTTCATGGTTTCTCTCCTTCGCTGGAGGCGCAGATATTTTCGATCTTCAAGGCTTGCCAGCCCTGACGGGTTCCAACCGACCCTTCGAAACGAACCGAACTTGTTTCAGGTGCCGTTGCGCATAGGGGCGCGGCAAAATGGGCGAAATGCTCTGTCGCGAAAATGCGATTCTCGAAAAGGTAGTGCAAAATCAACGGATATTGCTCGATATCTGCCGCTTCCAATGGGGTGTGCATTGTCTCGGCACCATCCTCATGTCGCACGACAAAGCGGCCATTGGGAATGCCCACACCCACCCCAGAGAACATGACCCACTCGCGCAGCCATGGCGAATGGGAGCCAAAGATCTGTCCAGGAGCCGGGCCCAGATAGATCAATACCGCAAACAAGCCGAAAGCAATGTGGCGCGCTAACATCGAAAGATTTCCGCTCTGCGGGCGTGACACGGTTCCTGGTGTGGGTACATGGGTCATTGCTGCGGCCTCTTTCACTGCTTGCGCCAGTATCTAGGTTTCACACAACCATGTTAAGAAATCGGGACGAAAATTGGGCAAAATGTGAGCCATGGTTGGGAAACATAGAAATTGCACCGGGTTTGGGCAGTTAGATGCTTGATAGGTGACTGAAACCCCGCAGTTCACATTGCCCAACGGCAGGGGTGATTTTACGTCCCTCGCTCCTATCTGACCCGATCTTCGGCACCTGCAGGGAACAACTGAAATCTGCCCATTTTGAATAAAAACACTCATTAGCGAACGCAGAAATTGACGAACCGAGGAGGGTGCAAGCATCTTTCTGATTGGGCCTGCATGTTCAATCCGTTAATTTCGGGGCGCACTCGATTTTCTCGGTGCTACTGTCGTGGCGGCCACTCCTCCTTTGCGTTCGTCCAAAGTGTACCGCTCTGCGCCCGCTCTACGCCGTGTTGATAAAGAGCGTTCATATAGGTTGATGAAAACCGATCCGACGGATCATAGACGATCCCAGATTTCGGATCGATTGAAGTTACCGAAAAGCGTAGCCCCCGTTCGCGTGCGTAAAGCTGGGTCGCGTTGACCTGCAGCAATGCGTTGGCTCGGCCTGTTGTCGTGAGTGCCTGTTGCGAAATGCTTAGCGCGGATCTTCCTACTGTTTCAGGGGCCGGATTAAGCGTGTTGTTGATCAGGACGTAAATATGCCCGCCTTGCAGCCTGTGGTCAGGTGTCGTGAACGCGAAGCTGGGGACCGCCAGAAACTGCATGTGTACGCCCCCGTCGACATGCGTTTCCGCATAGGTTTTACCCCCCGCAGTGTATCGCAGATTTACCGGCGGAAAGAGCCCCGGCAGTGCGGCAGAGGCGCGCAAGATGCTGCGAAACAGCTCGTATTGCCCTGCGGCGGCGATGGCGCCCATGTCCCAGATCGAGGCCCGCGCACTATCAAGTTCCGAGGTGACAATGAGCAGGCTTTTTCCCGTTCTGTGCTTTTGCGCGATGGCACGAAGGAAGGAGGGTGGGGTGTGCTGGGTGATCAACGCAGCCAGCGGCGCGGTGTCATATAGCGCGTCGCTGAAGACCGCTTGAAATGGCCGCATCTGCATGATGTCACCTGCGTCACTTTCGGTGAAAACGCGGGTTAGAACATTATCGTAATTCGGTCCCATAAACGCAAACGGAGCGATGAGGGCGCCGGTCGAAATGCCGGTCACCAAGTCGAAATTGGGCCTGTCGCCGCGCTTTGACCAGCCCACAAGCGCGCCCGCCCCAAAAGCACCGTCCTCACCGCCGCCGGATAGGGCCAGCACGTTCGGCCCGGCAGAGGGGTCCGGTAAAGACGACGGGGGATGCAGGTGTTTGCGCCATTCATCCGGCCCATCATCCGCAAAGAGACGAAACCGCGACAGCGGGTCATTGTCCGTTTCGACGCGCGTCGCCAAAGGCGTCTGAACGGGGCTTGTGCAGGCTGAAAGAGCGGTGGCCCCAAGGCCCATGAGAAACGAACGGCGGCCCACAATGCCCTTGTTTGGTTTCGTGCAAATCATCTTAATTCCCTCAGGGGCACCGAGCGATTGGCCTTGCTCGGTAAGCTGTGATTCAGCCCGATGGTTTTCGTGGGCGGGCGCCGTGATCTGGTAGCGGGCGGATGCAGTGCCATCCTCAAGTGTAAAATCTACGGTCAAGGGACGCTCAGCGCCCGCCGTCGCGATCGGTTCGTCTATGTCGGAATGCACCAAAACCGCCCGAGCGAGACTAAGTGAGGCGCGCATAAGTAAGCCCGGGCAAAGGTGGGGCGGAGGTTCAATTCAGCCTATCCGTTTCTCGGCAAGACACGGAGAATACGGCAACCCCCTGAGGGTTGCCGCATCGCAATCTCGTGGCGAAGCGCGACCTAACCCTTCTTCGGCATATTGGCCGGGGCGCACGCCAGTGGCACATCTGCTTTGGGGGACATACAGGTGCCCCGAACGGTGCCGCCATCGCGGCCCGAGAACTCGCAGGCAAACTGTGGCTCGACATTCTCGCAAGCTTCAATAGCTTCGCGCGGCGGGCGGCCTGCGCGTTCGCCCTGACCAGAAGGCGCAGATTGCGCATAAACGGTACCTTGATCCGTTGCCGAAGCACTTTCAGCGCGCACGGCGGAAATGTTAAGCGCGCCCAGAACCACAGCAGCGAAGGTGATCGCGAGGATGATGCTTTGGTTGCCTTTGATGCGGGGTACTGTTGGCCGGTAAAGTGGGATCTTACGTTGGGCCGCAGCCTGTTCGCGTTGTGCTCTAAGTTTATCCATGAACATCGTAGGTTCTCCTGTTGTGGCGTTAAGTCGCCATTCACAGGGCCTTTTTCCATGTTCTTTGAGCAGTGAGTTTGCAGCAATTATGCAGCGAGAATGCAGATCGTAAAAAAATGCACTCTGTAGCTTTTCTGGCTCAATTCTCGAAAGGTTGGGGGAGGGGCGGCCCCTTTAGCCATCGTAGGCGTATCCCACCCCATAGACAGAGCGGATCGGGTCCCAAGTGCTGACCGATGCGATCTTGCGCCGGATGTTTCGAATGTGGCTATCGACGGTTCGGTCAAAAACCTCTGTGTCGCCGGGAAAGGCCAGTGCAAGCAGTTGGTCGCGCGAAAAAACGCGGCCTGGCCGGGAAGCAAGCGCCTGCAGCACCGAGAATTCCCGGCGTGTGAGGTCAAGGAGGCTGCCATCCAGTGTTGCCTGCCACCGGTCGCCGTCGATGATAAGGCGGTCGTTCGTGGCAGGGCTTTGTGCGGGCTGACCCATAGGGCGTCTGCGTAAAACCGCCCTGACCCGCGCGACAAGCTCACGCGGGGAGAAGGGTTTGCACAGGTAATCATCTGCCCCCAGTTCAAGACCCAGAAGACGGTCGATTTCTTCTACTTTCGCGGTGGTCATGATGATCGGCACATCGGATGTTTTGCGCAATTCACGACAGATCGTCAGGCCATCCACCTCGGGCAGCATCAGATCCAGAATGACCAGGTCATGCTGATTTGTCTGGGCAAGCGCGACGGCACCCGCGCCCGTACCCAACATTTCTACGCTCATACCGTCAGCAAGCAGGTAATCCCGCACGACTTCTGCAAGTGCTATTTCGTCTTCTACGATCAGGATGCGCGCCATGGTCACACTGCTTGTTTCGGCAATCGTATGACAATTTGTACCCCGCCCAACTCGGATCGGCCAGCAGAGATGGTGCCGCCATGCGCCTCTACGATGGCCCTACAGACGGAGAGCCCCAGCCCAGACCCCCCATGCGCGCGAGACCGCGATGCCTCCACGCGGTAGAAACGGTCAAACAGCTTGTCCCCATCGTCTTCGGGCGCGGCTGGCGGCGTGTCCTCTACAGTCAGCTGCGCGAAACCCTCGCCGTCTTGCAGATTAACGCGTATCTGGCCGGGCCCATCGGTATATCGAAAAGCGTTCTCAAGCAGGTTATCCATGACTTGGCCAATCTGCCCTCGGTCACAGGGAACCCACATCTGCATCGGCAGATTAAGCTCCAACTCTATCCCTTTAGCGCTGAGCTTTGAACGCATCGTTTCAGCCGCCTGCTTCACAAGGGACGGGAGGTCTTCTTGTTCAATTGACGATGTCAGCTCTGCTTCGCGGCCATAGGACAGTGTTTTGAGGTCCTGTACGAGACGCGACAGTCGCATGAGCGCTGCATGCATTTCGGTCAGCGTTTTGTCGTCGGGCTGGCGGATCCCGTCCTGTAGCGCCTCAATCTGGGCGCGTAGCACCGCAAGCGGCGTTTGCAGTTCGTGACTGGTGTTGGAAATCCATTCACGCTCGGCCTTGGCGGTTTGTTCAAGTGTCGCCGCCAAAGTGTTGTAGTGGCCGATCAACTGCCCCAATTCGTCACTTCTGTCTTGTTTGATCCGGGCCGTGTAATTGCCCGCCGCCATCGTTTTCGCGCCGGCCTCCAACCGCCGAACGGGCTCAAGCAACTGGCGCGCGATGATAAACGCAGCCGCAGCCGAGAGGGCGATGGCGATCAGCGCTGCAAGAGCAAGAGAGGCATACTGCCCGCGCAAAAAGAATGTGTCGCTCGCATCTCGTTGCTCCATCGGCGCGTTCAATCCGATATAGCCAAGAAGGTTTGCGCCCGCGCAGGTGTTGTTCGCGCATACGGGGCGCCGCTCAAATAGCGCCGAGCGTTCAATATGGCCCGCGATCTGATTGCCATCGCGGTCAAGCAGCACGATACGTTTTTCCAGCCTCATATTGTCATCGCCTAATGTAAACGGCGGTGGGTTGTCTGGCCTTGGTGGGGGTGGTGCTTCAGGTGGAAATCTCGGGGACCGGCTTGGGAGAGGGGCATGCGCATGTACAAATGCAGCCCACAGTTGCGGGTCTTCATCAAACTCGGCCCAACCGTTCTGTCCACGCTCAGCCAAGGATGTTGCGAGCTCGTCGAACCGTGCCAGTTCCCCCCTGAGCAGGTAGCGCGCAAAACCCTCGCGCATCCACAGGGCGACCATCAGCGCCATCACCAATACGATAAGAATGGAAATCGCTGCGACGGCTGTGAAAATCTTGGCGAACAATGACTTCCGGATTGGGTTCATATGTTAGGTCTACCACCAAAATGTGCAGTTAGTTTGCAGGGACACCGATGGTTCAACGCTCCAACAGTGGCCTGCCGATCACTACCAGACGGTATCAATCCTCAATACCCACAAGACAAAGAACGCTGCCGCAAGCCAAGGGCCAAAGGCCAGTTGGTCCGTTCGTCCACGCTGGTTGATAACCGCAAAGCCCAAGGCGCCGAGCGCCGCCAACAGCACGACCATCGGCAAGGCGCTAATACCCAGCCACGCGCCAGCGGCGGCCAGAAGCTTCGCATCGCCGAGCCCAAGCCCTTCTTGCCCTCGCAGTCTGAAAAACAAACTGCCGAGCGCCCAGAAGGTCACATAGCCGACAATCGCCCCCCAGATCTCGCCCCCCGGTAATGTGCCCCTAGCATAGGCAATTAGCGAAAGCCCCAGAACGATGAGCGGCAAGGTATACCGATCCGGCAGGCGCTTCTCGCGCAGGTCGATCCGTACCAGCAGACCCAGAAACACGGCCAAAATGGCCGTGCTCGCAAGGAATAGGGCAGGCGACATATCCGCGTTCAAAGGCATTCCGTTGGCCTACAAATCATCCCGTCCTTCGGCAACAAAACTTTTTTCAGAAAGGTTGAAACCTTTTCTTAACGAACCACGTGACTGCGTTAATGCGGGTACTGAGTTGCATTTTTTTCAGCGTTCGCAGGGAGAGTAGAACCAACAATTACATCAGAAAAATGCCAACTTGGGAGAGACAAATGACTATTTCTGTTCGTACCCTGCTACGAGGGAGCTGCGCCAGCGCATTGTGCCTGACGACGACCCTTGCATCAGCGTCGTCACACCGCGAAGCGCCCGGTATCACCGAGCAGCCAAAGATCGACGCCACCGATTTCTACATGTTCAAAAGCTATGAGGCAGGGCGCGGCGACTATGTGACCTTGATCGCCAACTACCAGCCTTTGCAGGCCCCTTATGGCGGTCCGAACTATTTCACCATGGATCCCGATGCGATCTATGAGATCCACGTCAGCAACGATGCCGACGCCGAGGAAGAGATCACCTTCCAGTTCAAATTCGACAACAACCTGACGGGCGGCACCGGTATCCAGCTTGATATCGGCGGTGAGACCGTGGGCATCCCGCTGCGCGCGGCTGGCCAGATCACCGCCAGCAACCCCACAGCCGCCTTGGGCGAGACCGAAAGCTACGGTGTCACCATGATCACCGGCGACCGCCGTAGCGGCGATCGCGCCGAACTGACCCACTCGGGCGGTGCAACCTTCACCAAGCCCCTCGACAACGTCGGCAACAAGACACTGCCCGACTACGAGGCCTATGCCGACGCCTATATCTACGACAATGTCGAGATTCCGGGCTGTGGCACCGGCCGTGTATTTGCCGGTCAGCGCGAAGAAGCCTTTGCCGTGAACCTCGGCGAGATCTTCGATCTGGTGAACCTTGTGCCCGTGCAAGGCCCTGATAACCCGATGTGGCCGCAGTACAATGACCCGGATTTCAATGCGAACGGCATCGTGCAGGACCGCGCCAATGACGATCTGATCGGCAAGGCCAATGTCACCACGCTGGCACTTGAAGTCCCGATTGACTGTCTGACCCAAGGCGATGAAGCTGTGATCGGAGCCTGGACCACCGCAAGCCTGCCGCAGGGTGAGCTTGAAGATCCGTCGCCGACCTATGAGCAGACTTCGCTCTTTGGCGGTGCTTGGGTGCAGCAGTCGCGTCTGTCGAACCCGCTGGTGAACGAAGTCGTCATCGGTCTGGCCGACAAGGACCTCTTCAACGCAGCCGAGCCGACCATCGACGAAGCCCTCGCGGTCTATGTTACCAACCCGACCCTGCCGGCCTTGCTGGACATCCTGTTCCGCGATGCGCTTGGTGCCTCGGGCGACATCGCACCGTCGAACTTCCCGCGCAATGACCTTGTGACGGCGTTCTTGTCGGGCTTTCCGGGTGTGAACCAGCCAGCTAACTTCGATGCGTCCACCGACCTGTCGGAAATGCTGCGTCTGAACACCACTTTCCCGGCGACACCACGTGACGATCAGCACACCTTTGGCCTGCTGGCCGAAGACCTGGGTGGTTTCCCGAACGGCCGTCGCCCCGGCGATGACACGGTCGACCTTGCCCTGCGTGTGATGATGGGCCGTCTGTGTCACAACGTGCCGCTGGGTCAGGAAGTCAGCGGCGATCCAAGTGCCGAAGACAGCATCAACCTTGGCCTTTGTGGCGATGGTGACCCTGATGACACAGCACCAGCGGGCGAAGTTCCCTTCACCGATGGTGCGCCGTTGCGGGCCACCGAACTGCGGGCGTCCTTCCCCTATCTGAATACGCCGATCGCCGGTTCGCCGAACAACTAAACCCAAAGGAATAGGAGAATTCCAATGTTAAAGAATATCTCGATTCTTGTGCTTCTGGGCGGTGTTTTGGTCGCTTGTGGCGGCGGGAACGGGCTGAATGGGATCGCCTCGCTGGGGTCGGACTTTGCCCGTGCCTTCGCGCAGGATCGCAACGATGAGCCGATTTCCCTCGCCGGGGCGTCGTTGCCCCAGTTCCCCACACGGGAGCCGTTTAACCCGTAAGGGGACGGCAAGCGCCTGATTGGCGTGAATGACCTGAAACGCGGCCTTCCCCCCGGGAGGCCGCGTTTTTCTTGGCGTCTGTGGTTTTTAGGGGCGAAAGGGCGGCGGGTCGGGCAGGGGGGCTGTATCTGCCCCTTGGGGCGAGAAACTGCGCGCAATGACGCGCACTTCCTTTTGACCTAGCACCGTGCGGCGCAGCAGCCGCGAACTCAGCGTGACCGTGAGACCGTCAACCTCGGCCCGGCTTTCGACGTCAAAGACCGCCGAGGTGAAGCCAATCCCGTCCAGCGTCACAATCCCCGCGTCGGTGAGGTCGCCCTTGGTAAGAAAGCCTGCCGCCGCGCGCCGTTTGACAAGCTGTCGCGCCGCACTGGGCGAGCCCAGCATCACGGCCATCACCGTCTCATTGGCCGTGTTCAAATTCACATTCCCGGACTGCGGCAGCAGGCTGACATGGGGTGCCAGCGCGGCGCGGGTCTGGGCGTCCAACGCTTGGATTTCCGCCAAGACCCGCACCGGGCCGCGCCGGATCAGGTGGTCATTTATATCGAGCGCCACACGGTCCGGCAGTTCCAGCGCAGTGATCAGTTGCGCCAATGTCTGCTGCTGCGCAAGCCGGCCCGCCGCCAAGGCGTTGAGGTCAAACCGCGCCTGCGCGTCATTCACGGTGATCGAGAAGCTGCCGGTTTCCAGTTGAACCTCCTCCTGCGCGGCCAGCGCCCAAGGCTCGGCCATATGGTCGGTCTCGGGGGCCACTTCCATGTCGCGGCGCAGGGCGGCGACCAGTGATGCCTCCGCGCCAAGCGCCAGCGCTTCGGCCTGCGTGGCCGCCGCAGCCCGGCGGGTGCCGTCCATCAGGTTTTCCTGCGAGGTGAACATCAACACGACAATGGCCGCGCCAAGCGCCAGTGCCACCAGCACGTTGATCAGGATCACCCCAGCCTCACGCGCCCTCATTTCGGCACCACTTGGCTTAATGGCACCAGCCGCCGCAGTGTGCCTGCTCCGGTGATCTCAAGGCGCAGGTCCACGGCAGACGCCGGAGTGTCGCTGGCGGGGTCAGGCCAGGTGTCATGCCAAATGCCCCCGTCGTCGAGCACCCGAAAAGTCAGGCTTTCGACCTCTGGCACCAGGGTCTGCGTCAGATCGGGGTCAGCGTTTTGCGTGCCCGACTGGCGGTGCAATTCCCCCTCGGCACGCAGGTAGCGGCGCAGGGTGCGCCCGTCTTGCAGCGGAGCCGAGAGTACGCCCGCCTCCAACGTGACCGCCTGCGGATCGGCTTCGATCAGATCGCGGCCAAAGATCATGAGCGCGCGGTCAAGCCGGGCCAGATGCTCCAGCCGCCCATCGGTCTGCGCGCGCACCCGCAGGATCGTGTCCAAGGTGGTAAAGGCGGCAAGACCGACCATGGCAAAAAGGCTCAGCGCCACCAGCATTTCGACCAATGTCACCCCGGCCATGCCGTCGCGCCGAGGGGTCATGCGCCGGTCGAGCCGATCAGGTTGTTGGCGCCATTGGTCACACTAAGGATCGCCAAGCCGCGGCTGCATTGCCCGTCTTTCTGGAACCGGTAGGGGCCGACAACACCGTCAAAGCCCGCCTCACGCAGCAGTCCTTTGCGGTCTTGCTGGGCAATCCGGCCAAGGATGCGGGCCATTTCCACGGCGTCGAATGCCAGCCCTGCCAGCACGCCGGGGTCGGCCTCGCTGACCTCGGCAAAGGCGGTGGCGAAGGCTTCGAAACCCACCGGGTCGGGGGCGGCGAACCACCCGTCTTGCAGCGCCGCGATCCGGTAGGGGGTGATCGAGGCCCATTGCTCGGAGCCCAGCAGTTGCACCCCGCTGGATTTGAGGGCAGTGGCCTGTTCCTCGAAGGGTCCGCCGACCACGGGCAGATAGACCGCATCGGGCAGCGCGCCGCCGTTGGCCGCGCGGATTTTGTCCACCAGCCCTGCGGCCGATGCCGCGACCACCGGGGCGGGCATCTTAATTCCGACGCTGGCCGCCACCGCCTGCGCGGCTGTTGCCGACAGGGCCCCGAAGGCACCGGGCGGGACGACGGTGGCCACGCTGCGCTTGCCACGCGAGGCCGCAAACCCAAGGATCGATTTGGCCGATTGCTGCGGGGTGATGCCAAAAACAAAGAGGTTCCCCCCAGCGATTGAGCTGTCGTTGGACAGCGACACCACCGGCACATCCACCGCCGCTGCCACGGCGCGGCTTTGCCCCGAGAACATGGGCCCCAAGATCATCCGCGCGCCGCCCGCCTGCGCCGCTTTGGCCGCCGCAACCGCCGAGGCGTCGCTATCGCCCGCGTCAACCACCGCCACCTCTGCGCCCGGTGCTGTGGAATTGCCGCCAAGGCTTGCAGCGGCCAGCATGATCTGACCTAATGACGCTCGCGGCCCGCTGAGAGGGGCCAGCAGAACCGCCTGACCCACCGCATTCGCTGGCGGCAGCTTGTCGCCCCCCGTCAGAGACAGCCCGCCACAGCCCGACAGACCAAAGAGCGCCGATGACCCACCAAGACCCAGCAACAGACGCCGCCGTGTCAGCGCCGCCCCAGCCCCGCAAATCGCGGCTTCGGGGGTTTGTTTCGCTCGTGCTTTTGGCATCTTTCGCGCTCCTTGTTTACCTGGCTGCATTGATCGTGACCCTCCCGGCCACCGCGCTGCACCGTGTGGCGGTTGTCCCTGCACAGATTACTGACCTGTATGGCAGCCTGTGGAAAGGCCGCGCGGTGCTTAGCGGTGGATATTCGCTGGACTGGGAGGTTCGGGGCCAGCCCTTGCTGCTGGCGCGCGGCGTGGTCGATTGGACGCTGCAGGGCCGCGACACCCAGCTGACCGGGGTCGCCCGTGCCACGCCTTGGGCGCTTGAGGCTGAAACGGTCGTGGGCCGCGCCGGGCCGGGGCTTATGGGGCTTATCCCGGGGCTGGCGTTGAAAAACTGCACCTCACGCGCGGTGGTCGATCTGCAGAGCCTGAGCTGGCGAGAGGGCCGTGCCGCGGCGGCGGGGGTTGTTTCGGTTGAGGCGGGCAACTGCGAAGATTTGCTGGGGCGCGCCGCGTCGGTGCCGCAGATGACGCTTGATCTGACCACGCAGGGCAATGATGCCCGCGGCCTGCTGCGCGACCGCGACAGCGTGCTCGCGGAACTCACCGTGACCGGCGACCGCCGGGTGATTGGGCGGGTCGAACCCGAAGGGGCGGTCTTGGTGCCCGGCATGCCGACCGGCGGCCCGATCATCATCGAATACCCTTTCTAAGTCACCAGATTGTTCAGGTTGACGATCGGCAGCAGGATCGACAGCACCAAAAGCATCACGATTCCGCCCATGATCAGCAGAACGGCCGGCTCGACCAGGGCTACCAGTGCTGCGACCAGCGCATTCAGGTCGCGTTCCTGATCATCGGCGGCGCGGGTCAGGGTCGCGCCCAGCACGCCGCCTGCTTCACCGCTGGCCACCATGGCGATCAGCATCGGCGGAAACACCTTGGCCTCCTCTAGCGCCTGCGACAGGGCCACCCCTTCGCGCACCCGCGCCGTGGCCTGAGTGACCTTCGCGCGGATATGCAGGTTCGGCACCGTCTGCGCCGCCGCAGCCAACGCATCGACCAAAGGCACGCGGCTGACCGTCAGGGTCGCGAGGGTGCCCGCGAACTGCACCGCATTGGTCTTGAGCGAGAACCCCCGCGTCAGCACCGAGCGCGACAGGAAACGGTGCCAGCGCAGCCGGACCGCGGGCTGCCGCAACAGGCTCACCGCCGCCAGTCCCGTCGCGGCCACCCCCCCAAGGACCACGAGCCCCCAAGCGTTGATAAAGTCGCTCACCGAGATCAGCGCCCGGGTCAGAAACGGCAGTTCCGCCCCGCGTGAGGTAAAGACGCGCACGATGTCGGGCACAACGAATGTCAGCAGCGCCACGATCACCGCCAGCGACACCACGGCAAGGATCGCCGGATACAGCAGCGCCAGTTGCACCGTCTGGCGGTTCTTGGCGCGGGTTTCCACAAAGCCTGAGAGATGCTCCATCACCTGACCCAATTGGCCCGAGGTCTCTCCCGCCGCCACCGAGGCGCGGTAGAAATCGCCAAAGACATTCGGGTAATCGCCAAGCGCCTGAGCAAAGCTGCGACCCTCTAGGACCGAGGCGCGCAGGTTGAGCAGCAGCGAGGTCACCGCCGGTTTTCCGCTTTGATCCGCCACGGTTTTCAGCGCCTGTTCGACCCCAATGCCCGACCCGACAAGCGTGGCCAATTGCCGTGTCAGCAGCGTCAGCGCCCGGCGCGGGATGCGAGGCTTGCCAAAACCCGATTGCTTGGCGGTCTTGCTCTGTTTTGTCGGCTCGACAGAGAGCGGCGCAAGGTTGCGCTGGCGCAGATTGCTGCGGGCGGCGGCGGCGCTGGCGGCCTCAATGATGCCCTTGGTTGATTTGCCCGCGGGGGTCAGGGCTTCATAGGCAAAGGCGGGCATCAGTCAGCCTCCGGTGCGGGTGTGGCATCGAGCGCTGGCGGGGGGAGAACCGCGCCTTCATGGATCGCGCGGGCGACCTCTTGCGCCGTGGTCATGCCTGCGCGCATCTTGGCGATGCCGTCTTCCAGAATGCCCGGACCCCGCGCCCGGGCTGCTGCGATCAGGCTGGCTTCGGATTGGCCTTCGTGCATCATCCGCTCAAGATCGCCATCGACCTCGATGATCTCGTACAGCGGCAGGCGCCCGCGATGCCCGCTGTTTTGGCAATTGTCGCAGCCCATGCCTTTCTGAACGGTCTCTCCGGGTTTGACCTTGCCCGCCAGAAGATCGCTTTCGGTCTGGGTGACGGTGTGATCGGCCAGACAGTCCGGGCAGTTGCGCCGCACAAGACGCTGGGCGATCAGCCCGCGCAGCATTGGTGCCAGCAGGAAGCGCTCTACCCCCATCTCCACCAGCCGTGAAACCGCGCCGATGGCCGTATTGGTGTGTAGGGTCGAAATCACCAAATGCCCGGTCATCGCCGATTCCACCGCAATCTGCGCGGTTTCGCGGTCGCGGATCTCGCCCACCATGATGACATCCGGGTCCTGCCGCAGGATTGCACGCAGCCCGCGGGCAAAGCTGAGGTCGGTCTTGGCATTGACCTGCATCTGGCCAACCCCGTCCATCGTGTATTCGATCGGGTCCTCGACCGTCATGATATTGCGCTGCCGGTCGTTGAGCATGTCGAGCCCGGCATAGAGCGTTGTGGTCTTGCCCGAGCCAGTGGGGCCGGTCACCAGCACCATACCGTCGGGCAGGGCGAGGATGCGTTTCAGCACAGTGTTATCGCGGGGCGACAAACCCAGATGGTCGATGCCGCGCAGGGTCTGGCCACGGTCCAAGAGACGCAGCACTACCCGTTCGCCGAATTGCGACGGAATGGTCGAGATCCGCACGTCGAGGTCATACCCCCCGACCCGTAGCGACACCCGACCGTCCTGCGGCAGGCGTTTTTCGGCGATGTCGAGCTTGCCCATGACCTTGATCCGGCTCACCAGCAAGGGCGCCAGCGCGCGTTTCGGGCTGATCACTTCGCGCAGGATACCGTCGACGCGGAAACGCACCAGCAGGCGGCGCTCTTCGGTCTCGATATGCACGTCCGAGGCGCCTTCCTTGACTGCTTCGAGCAGCAGCGCGTTGATCAGCCGCACCACCGGGGCATCGTCGTTCTGCGCCAGAAGATCGTCGATAGAGGCCGCCGTATCGGCAAGCGTGACCAGATCGTCATCGGCATCGGCGGCCACTTGCGCGGCCTCGGACGCGGAATCGCGATACAGCGTGCCAAGCGCGGCCTCGAATTCCGTGGTGCCGACTTCTTCGAAGGTCAATGTCGTGCCGCAGACCCGCTGCGCTTCGATCAGCGCCTCAAGCGGCGCATCGCTGCGATACTGGCATAGCGGACCCTCGGCGCCGGGCGTCACGATGACGCCATGGCTTTGGGCAAAGCCGTAGGCGAGGCGGGTCAGGAGGCTTGGTTCAGGCATCACAGGGCTCCCAGCAGCAGACGGGCCGAAATCACACCGGGCGCCGGGCGGCGGTCGACTTCGAGCGCCTCAAGGGTCACGTCATGCTGTTCTTCGAGATCGGCAAGCCAAAGCAGCAGGGTGGCAAAGGGCGTGTCGTCCAAGGTCACGCGAATGCCGTCGTTTTCGGGCTCGATCCGGCGCAGGGTCAGCTGCGCCGCGCTGGCGGAACTGGTGATCCGGGTGGCAAGCGGGGTGTCATTGATCGGCGCAGTCGGCGCGATCTCGGTCTGGGCGGCCAGTGCTGCGGTGTCCTGCACAAGGCGGTACGCCGCGATATCGGCCCGCGCCTGCGCTTCACCCGCTTGCAGCGGCATCCATGCAAAACGGTAAAGCGCCACCAAAAGGGCCAGCGGGATCACAAGAGCGATGAGCAGTTTTTCGCGTCTGCTGAGCCGATCAAAACCTGTCATCCGCCCGCCCCTTTGGTGATGCGCATTTCAACTTCCGCGCCGCCATTTCCAGCGGTGGCCGCCCCGCTGCGCACGGCAAAGCCTGCGGTTTCAAGTTCCTGCTCAATGCGTTGCAGGTCTTCCAGTCCGGGGCTTTGCATCAGCACCACCAGTGTATTGTCGCGCCGCCCCCAAGACAGGCGGCGGAACCCCACGCTGGCAGGGTCTGAGGCCAATGTGCCCGCGATCTCGTTCAGCAGCGGCAAGAAGGGGCCGCGCCCCTCGTCACTGGGGGCCGGGGTGAGCCGTGCGAGGATCGGCCCGACATCGCCGGTCAGCGGGACGCCGGGCAGTATGTTTGCAATGGCGGCTTCGGCTGCGAGGCGTTCCTGCTGCGCGATGCGTTTGAGGGCGGCGGTGTCAAAGGCCGTCAGGCCAAGATGGATCATCAGCGCCGCACCGGCGGCCACCGCGGCCCATCGCCATGCCGCAACCCCTTCGGCCCCTGTCGTGCGCTGGCGTGCAAAGCTGAAAGCAAGGTCGCGCGGGTCCGGTGGCGGCGGTGCGGCAGAGAGGTCTTCGGCTGGCAAAGCGTCACCCAGCGGTTCGGCGAGCGCGTAGAGCTTGGGGCTTCCCGAGCGGCTCCAGAACAGCGGTAGCATCTCGGTCCGCAGGGCAAATCCGGTGCCGTCCGAGCAACGTACCACCGCCCTGTCGCCCTCGCGCCAGACAGACCACGCCGGGCCGCCCCTGGCATCGGGGCGCGGGATCATCAGAAACTCCGGCAGATAGGGGGCCTCGGCGGCGGCGATCTCTGCCATGATCTCTTGCGACAGGACAAAGGCCAGCAATTGACCCGGATCGGCGTTCTCAAGCGGGCCTTGGATCACCTGCACCGACTGGATCGGAGCGGCGATACGGTCTTCGACGGCAAAGGTCAGCAGGGCGCGCCGTTGGCGGGCGGTGGCGCGGGGCACATCGACCAGAAAGCTGCCGACTTGCTCGGCGGCCACAAGCCTTGCGGACAGGCCATTTTCTTTCGGGCAATAGGCATCGGCGCGGGCCAGTAGACCGGCCGTGGCAGGAGACAGCAAGGGTTTCAAAGTATTTTCATCGCGCAGGTCTATGGGGCGCTCAGAGGCGTCCAGTTCTGACGTAATACTTTGATTACTCACGTAAAATTGCCTTTTCAATCATCCTGTTTTTACCATAGTATAGCCAAAGCCACGCGACAGATAGGGGAACAGTTTCATGGGCCATCGGAAAAACTTGCGTCAAGCGTGCCCGCGCACTCATCCAGCGCGCAAAGGCGCGCGTAACCCCGAGGCCGGGGTGACCCTGATCGAGATGATGGTGGTGCTGGTGATCATCGCGCTGGTGGCCGCGATCATCGTGCCCAACGTCATTGGCCGCCCCGATGAGGCGCGGGCCACGGTAGCGCAATCGGACATCCGCGCGGTCAGTTCGGCGCTGGAACTTTACCGCCTAGATAACCGCACCTATCCCACGACCACACAGGGGTTGGAGGCGCTGGCCGTGCGCCCGACCTCCCCGCCCGAGCCGCGCAACTGGGTGGCGGGAGGCTATCTGACCGCCGTGCCGATTGACCCTTGGGGCAATGATTACCTCTATGCCTCGCCGGGGCAGAATGGTGGCTTTGACTTGATGTCGTTGGGCGCGGATGGCGCGCCGGGGGGCGAGGGCGCCAATGCAGACATCGCACATGGGCAGTTGCAGGCTAACAGGTGACCCAAATCTCCGCCACATCCACATCCACATCCACATCGCCGGGCCGACACCGGCTGCCCGATGCTGGCGTGACACTGGTGGAGGTGCTTGTCGTTCTCGCTCTGATCGGCATTCTGGCCGGAGTGGTGGGGCTGAGTTTTGGCTCTGGTCCGCGCGGCGATGTGGCAGGGCAGGAGGCGGACCTGCTGGTGGCGCGGCTGAACCGAGCGGCGGATGAGGTGATCTTGACCGGGGTGCCCTTGGGGTTTGTCTGGGCGGCCGAAGGCTATCGTTTTGATTTATATGATGGCGACAGATGGCAGGCGCATGACCTGCCGATCCTCGCCGCGCCGCATCTATTTGACGGCGGCACCCGGATCGCCGATGCGGCGGGCAGCTTGGTGCTGTCGCGCGACATGGACCTCGGTGTGTCCGGGCCATTGACGCTGGAACTGTTGTCGGGCGCGGGCGCCGCGGAAGTGATCCGTTTTGACGGTCTCAACGCCGCCCGGTTGGAGGGGGCGCAATGAGGCGGCAGGCGGATGCAGGGTTTACCTTGATCGAAGCCTTGGTGGCGATGGCGGTGCTGGCGCTTGGAGCGGTGTCTTTGCTCTCGGCCAGCGAGGGTCATACCCGCCGCATCACTGACCTGTCGGACCGCGTCGCCGCCCGCTGGGCCGCCGAATACCGCCTGTCGGAACTGCGCGCCGGGCTGCCAGCGGCGACCTCAGCATTGGAAATCTATGGCATCGACTTTGACATCACCGTAACCCGCCGTCCCACCGAAGACCCGGCGGTCGAGGCCGTGACCCTGCGCAGCGCGATCGCGGGCAGCGACCAGCCGCTTTACGTGTTGGATGGGTATCTCGATATTGGAGCGCCGTCATGATCCCGATAGCACCCCTTGGCAGATGGCTGCGGCTTGCCGTGATCCTTGGCGCTCTGGGCAGCGTGGCGGTGGCCGGGGCGGATGTGACATGGCGGGTGATGGGCCATGACCGGGTGATGCCGTCCGTCGCCGTGCTGCGCGCGCCGGTCGAAGCGCAAACCGCCCCCACCGATCTCGGCCCCGCCTTGGCGCTGGCGCCTTTCGGTGCCGCCGAGGTGGCGGTGGCCGAGGTCGAAGCCGTCGAGGCGCCGCTCAATCTGGTCCTTCTGGGCGTGATCGTGCGCGATGATCCCAGCCGTTCGCTGGCCCTGCTGCGCTCGGACCAATCGGAGGGCAACTACCGCATTGACGAGGAGGTGGCACCGGGCACCACGCTCACCGCCATCGCGCAGGACCGCGTGACCCTCAGCAAGGATGGCGCTGAAATTGTGCTC